>CALVUJ010000026.1 GCA_944363575.1 uncultured Bacilli bacterium | reverse complement strand
ACTTATAACAATTCTTTTTATGAAAAGTTTTACGATGACACTTATAAGAAAAATACTTAGAATATTACAACAAAAAGAAAACAAAAAAGGAAAATTATTTATTTGTAAACTATGATCTTTACAATTTAATATAGGTAGTAAACCAAGATTATAAACAAAAACGACAAAATTTAAAGATAAGATAGTATATATCGTGATTATTGAAAATATTTTTATTATTTCAATAAAGACTTTACTTCTCATCTATCTCACCTCTTTATTTTCTATGTCTATTATTTATTATAACGCGCCATTATTATTTGTCAAATTTATCAAACATCTTTATTTTCTATGTTTACTATCTGTTTTTTAACTAAATCTATTTCATTAACAGATGAATTATTATTTATAAGTTTGCAAAAATTAATTTTTTTATCTACCATATCAAAAATATTTTTTATATCTTTAATTTTTGTAATTTCTTCTTGTGAAAGCACAATGTTTACCTTATCATCAACAAAAATGTTTGGTGATACATCATAAAAAGCACATAATTTTAAAAAATCTTCTGCCGATAATTTGATTCTTTGGTGTTCAATATCATTGTATGTGCTACGTGAGATGTTTAGGTACTCAGCAATATTTTTTTGTGTATACTTATTACTTTTTCTAAGAGAAACTAAAGCATTTATATAGTCCATGTTAACACCTCGATTTTATTATATATTTTTTCAACAAAAAGCAACTTTTTCTCTTCTTGATTTATTTACATTGCGTGAAATAACGCATATAATTAAGTTTGCAAGATGTTATTTCCGTCATTCTTGCTGTGGAGGGAAGTGTAGTGTCATATATAATATTGATTTCTTCCTTATTTATAGGAGTATCGTTGTTTTTAGTTAAAAGATTTTTTCCTAATTTTAAAATAGATATTTTAGTTAAATCTCTAGTTGTTATTTATTTTATTTTTGGTTTTATTCGTTTGTTTTTACCAGATGATTTCTTGTTAGTTATAAATGGTGCGTATGATTATGGAAGATATTTTGATAGGGTAGATTATTATTCTTCTTTTTTAAGATGGGGATATCAAACTACTTTGATAGTGCTTCCTATTAGTGTGTTTTTTCCTAATAATAAGTACATAAAGCGAATTATTGTTTTTTATTGTTTACCAATGCTCATTTTAAATGTTTTTGCTTTTGATACTTATATGGATTATTTCTTAACAAGAGAAGTTTTAACCGTTCGTTATAATGATCCTTTTGGATTGGGTAATTTGTCTGATGGGTTTAGAAAAGGTGAATTAGCGATTGAATTTACTTTAGCTTTAATATTAGAAATATATTTAGTTTTTGATAAAAGAATTTATAAAATGGATTTTAAAGAATTTTGGAAATTTATGGGCTTATTAATAGCTATTATTATCTTTACAATTCCTATTTATGTTCCTCAATCACTATTTGGCTACTATCCTGAATTAAAGTTAACCGGATTTACACTTCAAAATTATATATGGTTTTTAGTTATGGTCTTTTTGGCATTTGCTATCTATTTTATATTTAGATTTCAATCTAAAGAAAACAGATATATAGTTTGCTTATTCTTTGCTATTAATTTATTTGTTCTTTACAATAACTTTTATATGACTGGAGTAACCATCTCTAGATTACCTTTACAATTATGTAATTTAGGGTGTTATTTAGTTTTATTAGCAATGCTTACTAGATCGCAAAAATTATTCGATTTTATTCTAATTGCTAACATTGCAGGAACATTAATTGCTATTTTTGTACCTGATGCTTCAAGTTGGAAAGGTATTTTTAGTTTCTTTGATTTCCATTTTATGTATGAACATATGATGTTATTTATTTTACCTATTTTAATGGTTTCTTTAGGAATATTTAAACGTCCTGATATTAAAGGATTAAAACATGCTTTGATTGGTTTTACTTTCTACTTTATGTTTTGTTGGCTATGTGGTTTATACTTGAACTCTATTTCTTCACAAACAAATGTTACTGTTAACTATTTTTATATTTTTAAAACTGATGTTTTAGATGCACTGCCTTTTTTGTCTTTTACAAGAAAAGTCTTCTTTGTTTGGGGTGATTATACTTGTTATCCTATTTATCAATTTGTAATTTATTTAATGTATTGTGTTTTATGTTGTATTGTTTATTGGTTAACTAATTTCTTTTATAAGATTGCTGATGATCATAAAAAATTAAGATTGATTAGGATTAGCGAATGGGAAAATAGTACTGGTTTAACTTATAAAGGAGTAAAAGATTTTACTGAAGAAGAAGAAGAAAAAGAAGTTAAAGGAATGTATAAATCTTATAAAGAAAAATATCTTAATTATTATAATTTTAAAGATAATTGTGATTCAGTTACTTATTGGAAATCGATGTTAGTAGATTTAATTAATATTCTTATTTACCTATTTATATTAGTAGTTACTTATTTTATTTTTAGAAATACGGGTAATCTTCAAGTTGTTCATCTTGTCGTAAATATTATTTTTGTTATTTATCTTGCTATTAATTTATTGCCAACAATTACTATTACTGTTCGTAGGCTTAATGATGCTGGATGTAGTTTTAAAAATATCTTTTTTGTCTTTTTGCCTATAGTAGGGTGGTTTTATTTAATACATTTGTTGATTAAAGATAGTAAGGAGGAAGTAAGTTATGCTAAAAATTAAAAATTTTACGAAGATTTATGCTAATTCAAATGTTAAGGCTGTTGATAATTTGAGTTTAGAATTAAAGAAAGGCGAAGTGTTTGGCTTTTTGGGTGCTAATGGTAGTGGTAAATCAACAACCATCAAATGTTTAACAGGAATATTACCTATTACAGATGGTAGCATTACAATTTGCGATTATGATATTGAAAAAGAACCTTTACTTGCTAAATCTTTGATTGGGTATGTTCCTGATAATCATGCTGTGTTTGAGAGGTTAACAGGTAGAGAATATGTTAATCATATTGCTAATTTGTATAATGTTAGTGTTAAAGATAGAGATGAAAGAACGAAAAAATATTTAAAATTATTTCAATTAGAGCATGCTTTTGATAGTCAAATTAAATCTTATTCTCATGGTATGAAGCAAAAGATTACTGTTATTGCAGCACTTGTTCATAATCCTAAATTATGGGTTTTAGATGAGCCTTTAACAGGGTTAGATCCTCAAAGTGCTTATCAATTAAAATTAGCTATGAAGAAACATGCTGAAGAAGGTAATACCGTTTTCTTTAGTTCGCATATTTTAGATGTTGTAGAAAAGATATGTGATCGTGTTGCTATTATAAAAAAAGGTGTTTTACAAGGGGTGTTTGATTTAAAGAAATTAAAAGAAAAAGGTGAATCATTAGAAGAATTATTTATGAATATTTTCTATGATGATGAAAGATTTGAGTTAAATGATAAAAATGGTGAAAGCAAATGAAACAAGTAGGAAGGTTATTTAGATTATTATTTGATGAAAAGTTTGATTTCTTTAAAAAGAATACTAATAGAAAGAAAGCTTTTTCTTCAATATTAAAGTATTTTATTGTTTTCTTTGCGACGACTGCTATTTGCTACTATGCTTTTTTTAGAATTAGATTATATGGTATTAATTTAGATGAAGGGGTATTAGGGTTAATAATTTTAGTTACCCAAATAATTGCCTTTTTTATGTCTCTTGGAGGAATTATTTCCAATTTGTATAATTCTAAAGATAGTGAACTATTAATGTGTATGCCAGTTACTCATAATCAGATTTTTATTACTAAATTAATGGTTATGTATGTAAGCGAATTTATTCATAACTTGTTATATTTTTCACCTATTTTTATTTCTTTTGGTTTAAATTCTAATATGAATAGTATTTATTATATATTAATGCCTTTATATTTATTGATTTTACCTATTGTTCCTATGGCTCTAGCTGCTTTTGTTTCTGTGCCTTTCTATAAAGTATTTTCTTTTATAAAAGAAAGATTAGCATTAGCAGTTATAACTGTTTTGGTTCTTTCTGGAACAGGTATTTATCTTTATGTTAATCTTATTACTAAAATATTTACTAATATTAATATAGTGGGTCAACAACTACAAGTAATAATCAAAATAAATAAATGGTTAAGAGATTTTAGTTCTAGTAATTATTTATTTACTAAAATAGCTACATCTATGAATGGTAATATGACTTATATTACTCTTCCTATTTTAATAATTACTAGTGCTATATTAATGGTTTTATCAAGTCTTTTAGTAAAATTATTTTATTATAAAATGGCAATGAAAAATAGTGAATCTAGACTAATTAGCCATAAAAAATCTAATTCTAGAAAAGAAAGTGCTTTAAAATCTCTTGTGAGAAAAGAGTTTTATACGGTATTTAGAACCCCTGGTTATATTTTTCAATATTTCATTTATACTTTATTAATGCCTTTAATTGTTTTTGTTTATGATCGTTTATTAATTACCATTACTGTTTCATCTGTTGGCGAAACAATGATTGGCGGAGCACATGTTTTAATTCTTTCTATATTAGCATTATTATCTTGTACGATAAGCGCAAGTGCTATTTCTAGAGAAGGTGGAACTTATTACATTATGAAAACATCTCCAGTTAGTTTTAAAAAGCAAGTATTAGCTAAAGTGATTTTTAATCTTTCAATTGTTCTTATCTTTGTATTTATTACAATGATTGCGACCTTAATTTTTATTGATATTAATCCTTTCTATATCATTTTTTCTACCATTATTGTTAGTTTTTTATCAATAGGACAAATATGTTGGAACTTTGATATGGATTTAAGGAATCCTACTTTAGATTGGTATGATAGTGGAGAAATCACCAGTATTAGTAAAAACACTTCAAATAGTATTATTTTAAGTTTAGTTGTTTCGGTAGTTGTTGCTTATTTAGTTTTCTTATTTGCTAGGTATGATATTGTTTGGTATCTTGTTACTTTTTTTGCAATTTTGTTTGCTATTGGTAGAATCAAACTTTTAAGAGCTAGAGTAAATTATTACTTTAGAAATAATGAAATGTAGGTGATAGTATGAAGAAAACAGTTATAACAATTTTATTAGTGTTACCTTTTGTTTTAATGTTTGTCATATCTTTTATGGCTAAAATTATTTCTAATTATCAATACGTTTATGTTGATAGAGTTTGTTTTATAAATGATGAAAATGTTTGTTATAGTGATTTGATTAAATTAGAAGTTGGTGAAACTAAAGATTTAAATGTTAAAGTTTTCCCTGAATTAGCTTCTAATAAAACAGTTAGTTATTCATCTCTTGATACTGAAATAGTAAGTATAGATAAAGATGGTAAAATTACTGCTTTAGATATGGGTACTACTAAAGTATTTGTAAAAACTCAAGATGGTAATAAGAGTGCTGAATTATTAGTTAAAGTTAGTAATGATTATGTTTCTTCGGTTGATATTGAAGAAGAGGAAATTACGATAAATGAAAAGCAAAGTTATTCTTTAACTGCAAGAATTAGTCCTTATACGGCTATTGATAAAAGTGTTGTATGGACAACTAGTGATCCTAATGTTGCAACAGTTGATAGAAATGGAAAAGTTATTGGTGTTAGTGAAGGTGTCGCAATAATAACAGTTACTACTAATGATGGTGGGTTTACCGATGAATGTGTTGTTACTGTTTTAACTTTTGATGAAGCTTTTGATCTTGTAGCCTATGATCCAGGAAAGAGCATTTATACGATTAATACGAATTATTTTGATTTAAATAATTTGGTTATTATTTACGATGATAGTTTAGATATAAATAGTCTACATTATTATCTTGTATTTAATGAAGATAATGAAGGAGGTGATGGTAATTCAGAGAATGTTTATATAGAGAACAATTATCTTACTATTATTGAAAATATATTAGTAGAAATTGAAGTAAGTGTAGATGGTATTGATTACAAACCTACGATTAGAATTCAATATAAAAAATAGGCTATATATGAAAGGAATGAAGAAAAATGAATAAAAATGCCAAAAAAATAACTACTTTGTTAATGACATGTACTCTTTTAACTGGTGGTGTTGCTTTGTCTACTGGCTGTGACAAAGACCCTGAATTCAATTTAAAATTAGAAACTGGTATTGTAGGAGAAGTATCTTTGCAACCCGGCGAATCGATATCTTTATTAGCAAGTAGAGATGATAACAATACAAGTGCTGTAATTAGTTATGTAATTACGGAAGGTAGTGAATACGCTACTATTAATAATGGTATTTTAATGGTTGCTATAAATGCTCCTGTTGATACTGTAATAAAAGTTCAAGCTGTTAGTGATGATGTTAAGTCTAATGAAATTACTATTAAAGTAATTGCTGTAAAAGAAATTGAATTAAAAACTAGTAGTTCTGTTGGAGTTTCAGTAGAAAGAAATCAAGAAATAGAATTAACTACTACTTATAAAAATACTACTGAAATAGTTAGTGATATAACTTATAGAATTACTTCTGGTAGTTCTTATGCCACTATCTCAAATAATAAATTAATTATTAATAACGATGCTATGGCAGGTGCACAAATAACTATTATTGCTGAATCACCTATTACTTCTAGTAACACTTTAACTTTTATTGTAGATGTACCTGAAGTTGAAAATAAATATGTCGTTATTCCAGATTCAAAAAATGTTACTATTGATTCAACTA
>CALVUJ010000025.1 GCA_944363575.1 uncultured Bacilli bacterium | reverse complement strand
ATGTGCTTAAAAGTGTAAAATACACGCTTTTAAATAGCCCTAATAGCAGTGTCTTAAATGCCCTTTATGAGAGTACTAATAATTTTTATTTTACAGTATATCAAAACGGAACATATGAAGTTGAGGTTGAAGATATTTTTGGTTATACTATTAAAAAGACAGTTGAAATAACTAACCTAGTAGATCCTGATATTATTATTCAAGTTAATCCTAGTGAAACAGGATATACTAATCACGATTATGAAATAGGCGTACAAGTTATCTATTATCTAACAGGAAATGTTTTAAACAGTAGCGAATTAAAGAGTTTAGAAGTAAGTTTTAATGGTAATACTAGTTCAATTAAAGAAAATATGAGTTTTATTGTTAAGGAAAATGGTTTGTATATTATAAATGCGGAGACAAATAATGGATCTAAAGCAGAATTGATGCTTCAAATAGATAATATTGATAAAGAAAGCCCATATTTAGAGGTAGCATCTACTTTAGTTGTTTATACAGAAAGTGTTCATGTTTTTACTCCTGAGAATGAAGTATTTTACTATGACAATATGACAATAGGAGAAAACATTAAACTAGAATTAACTTATTATACAGTTAAAGATGGTGTAAAACATACTGTTTTCACAGGAGATGTAAAAAATTATTTATATACAGTAAGAGATTTAATTATTCGTTATAAAGTTAGTGATGAAGCAGGTAATAGTGTTGAAAAAGATACTTATGTTCAATCTATTGATAATACTAAACCTACTATAGCGTACTCTATTGACCGTTCATTACTTTATATTAATGATCCATATCCTACAAATGAAGAAATAGAAACTGCATATGAAATAAAGGTAAGTGATAACAGTCTATATGAGGGCAGTAATCGAAAGATAGACTACAGTGTTGATTTTAGTGAATTACCTGTTGATAATAATCAAAGATTAAATAAACTTGGTGAATATCGTATTTTTGTAAATGCTGTTGATGAAGCAGGAAATGAATCGGAAGCGATTACTTTAAAAGTAGAGGTGCGTGCTAGATTAATCAAAGTAGAAGCCGATCAAGATTTATATATTGTATATGGAGATGAAATGATTGAACTAACTTATCATTGCGTAACAAGAGATGGCGAAAACGTTCCATGCGAGCAAGAATTACTTGAAGGGGATGCAATCATAGGTGAACTATATGTTTTAAATGCTTATTATACAGGAGTGTATAACATATATTATGATAAGATAGATGTTCCTAGTGAACTATATTATTTAGAGTATGGAAGAGAAAGCTTTTTCACTATAAAACAACGTACTATTAGAGTAGTAGCAGATGATAAATCAAAAGATTATTTAGATCCAGAGCCAGAGTTAACATATAGAATAGATGATGTATGTAGTAATCCAACAGAGCAATATAAAGATTATCGTTGTAGTTTAGTAGAGGGTGATACTTTTGATGGAAATATCGTTAGAGATATGACTGAACCTAGTGAAGATGTTTGGTATGATGAAGCAGGAAATGTATTGCCTAGAAGAATAATGCAAGGAACTTTATATATTAAAGAATTATTTAATGGTGGAGTAGATAACTATGTTTTAGAGTTTGTAGAAGGTAAGTTTTGGATATATCCAAAAGATGTGCAGGCATATATAGAAGAAAAAGAAAAAATATATGGTGAAGAAGACCCAGAGTATACACTAAAAAAATGTGTAGGTAAACCACCAATTGAGGGTATGACGGCAAGTGAATGTATGATAGAAACACGCATTACGTTATACCGAGAAACAGTAGGGGAAACAGTTGTTTTAGATGAAGAAGGAAATTATATAGATTATTATATGATTGTTGGAGAATGGACTAACAGGAACTATATAGTTACCTTCCATAATGAGTATTTAACAATCAAAAAGAGAAATATTTCTATTAGTGTAGTAGGAGATTTAGATGAAGAAGGAAATCCTACAGGTAAACACACTATTTATTATGAAGATGAGATTCCAGATATCAAAGTTTATGATAGTAGTACTGGTGCTTCATCAGGTTTAGTAGATAATCAAAATTTAAGTGTACCAATCAAAGATAGTTTTTATTATGGTAAAGCTAGTATTTATTCTAATTGCAATGGGACTTGCGAAGAGTTTTTAGTAGAAGATTATGTTGATGGAATAGGGTTATATATAATTAAAAAAGGAAGTATTACCATTGTTGATATGAATGGTTTAGATGCGGAGAGTAACTATAATATTACCTTTAATAATGGTACTTTAGAAGTTATAAAGAAGCAGATATGGATTAAAATTATTAAAGATTTAAGTAAGATTTATGGTGATGACGATAGAATATTTACGGCAAGTGATTTAGAAGGTTATAGTGATTATGTCATTTTAGAAGCTAATGGGAGATATATCATAGAGATTACTCCAACTACTTTGGAAGATGAAGAACCTTATATACCTAGGGATAATTATAAAATGAAATATCATTTAAATAGAGAAGAAGGTATTTATGTAGGGCTTTATAATATCTTTATAGAGTTATTAGAGGGTTGTGAAAACTATGAAGTTAATCTATTTAAAGAATATAAATTTGAAATATTGAAGAGAGATGTTTATTTAGATATTGATAGTCAAACAATCATTTATAGGGATGCTCCTAAAGTATTTACTTATGATCAAGAAAAGGCAGAAAGCACCTTACAATACAATGATTATTTGACAGGAAATCCTGAAGCAGAAGAGTTTCATAATGTAGGTAAATACAAAATAACTGTAGGAACGATTAGGATTTTAAATGAGTTTAATGAAGATGTTAGTTTTAACTATCAATATATTGTAGAAGAAGGAATTTTAACAATTGTACAAAGGGAAGTAATGATTGAAGTTAGAGAGAATCAAGGTAAACAATATGGTGAAAATGATCCAGAATTGTTATTTAATGTGTATCATAAGGGTGTTCGTGAAGAGATGCCTAAAGAAGATTATACTGGTAGTTTAGGTAGAGAAGAAGGAGAGATTCCAGGATACTATTATAAAATTAACATGGGAACTTTAGAAATTACTTTAAGAGGAGAGGATGAAGAAGGAAATCCTCTAGGAAACTATCTTATTTATGAATTTAATAATAACAATGAATTTTATATTAGTAAAAGAGATATAACGGTTAAAGCAAGAGATGTTACGGCGATTTATGGAAATGAATATGAAAAAGAAATTGTTTTTGATACTAATGGTGGATTAGCATATAATGAAGCTTTAAAAATAGATGGTTTTGGTGTGTATGATATTTTAGTAGGAGAATTAAAAATTTTAGGAGAAGTAGATGGAGTAGGGACATATACAATTAGTTGTGAAGATATTAGAATAGTGAGAAGGTATACTTTAGAAGATGTAACGGAAAAATATTATAATTATAGTTATGAGAATGGTACCTTAGAGATTCTACCAAGAATAATACAAATTACTCCAGATGACGGGCAATATAAGTTATATGGTGATAACGATACTGGGATAACCTTTACTTATACTCCAGATTTATTAATGGAAACAGATGAGTTTTCAGGAGAATTAAAAAGAATTCCTAGAATAGTAAATGATGTAGAAGTAACTGAAGAAGTAGGAGAATATACGATAGGATTAGGAACATTAACCGTTAATAAAAATTATGAATTAGTTTTGAATGGAACTAAAACCTTTGTTATTATTCCTCGAAAATTAAATATTGTTGCTAATGATATTACTATTTATTATGGAGATGAATTTGAACTTACTTATAGTATTGAAGGAGATGGGTTAGCTAATAATGAAGAATTAGGTATTGTAGATACTATTTCAGGAGAACTTAATTTAGATAGGGAATATACGGGTTATGGAAGATATAACATTTTAGGAGATAACTTGGTAATTTCTAATGTTCATAACTATAATTATACTTTTACTCCAGGTTTATTAATTGTTCATAAGCGAATAGTAACAGTAACTCCAAGTGAAAAAACATTATATAAAATATATGGTGAAGCAGATCCTGAATATTTTGAATTTACTTTAGATGTAAGTGCAGCTTATACAGGAGAGTTAACTAGGGTAGAAGGAGATTCTGTAGGAAAGTATCGTATTTTAATAGGAACATTGGACTTTGGACCAAACTATGATGTTATTTTAGAAGAAGCATATTTCACAATAATTGCTAGGGTTATTGAAGTTAATGCAATTAATACGGGTAAAATATATGGCTCTCGAGATCCTGTTTTAGAGTATACTTATGTAGGAACTTTAATTGGCAATGATACCTTTTTTGGCTCATTAACAAGAGAAGCTGGTGAAGAAGTTGGAGACTATGCTATTTTGCAGGGGAGTTTAACAATTACTAATAACTATACGATTAAGTATACTCCAGCGGTATTCTCTATTCGCTATGCTGAATTTACAGATATCAATATTTATTCTTTAACTAATAATCCATATCAAGTAAAAGGAGAAGAAGAAGAAGTAAGATTATATGCTAGATTCAATGATGGTGCTGATGAAACGAATATTGGAGATACTGTTTGGACTGTTAGCAAAGTTGTCGGTAATGGAGAAACAACAGAATGGGAGTTTACTAAAGATATTAATAATATTGTTAGTTTTACACCAAGTGGTAGTGTAGGTAAGTACATTATTACGGCAAGTTATGGTGGTAAGAGCGACACTTATGAAGTAGTAGTAGAAGTTTCAACAGTAGGCAATGTTTACATTAGATATGTAGCGGGTGAAATTAATCAAATATTAGGTAAAGAAAGCGAGCTAACATACATGGTTATTGTTCCAGATACGGCCACTAGTGATGCGAACGTTCAATGGTTAGTAAACGGGAACACTATTCAAATAAATAAAGTTACTAATACATATTTCTTCTATACACCTAACTTAGGAAAAGGCGAATATAAAGTACAAGCTAGAATTGGTAATAAAGTTAGTGAACCATTATATTTCTACGTTAATAATAACAATCCTCCAGTTATTACCTTAAATGGCGATCCAGTAGTGTATATTGAAGCTAAAACAGATACTAAATATATTGAATTAGGAGCAACAGTTATAGATGATATAGATGGAGACATAACATCTTCATTACGTATCACAGGTTATGTAAATACTGATGTAAAAGGGACATACTATATTAAATATGATGCAACTGATTCACATGGTAATAATGCGATAAGCATGTATCGACAAGTGGTGGTTAGAGATACAACTCCTCCAGTAGTTACTTTAAATGGTAATAAGGAAATTGTGTTGTTATATGGGCAAGAATATATTGAGTATGGAGCTAGTGCCATTGATAATTATGATGGTGAAGTTGATGTCACTATTAATAATCCAATTGTTATTGATAAAATAGGATCTTATGAGGTTAGTTATATTGCCTATGATGAGTCAGGTAACAGAGGAATAGCTACTAGACATGTTGAAATTATAGATAACATATCACCACTTATTACACTTATCGGTGATGAGATTATATATATTGAAGTATATGAGAATTTTGAAGATCCAGGAGCATTGATACAAGATAATGTTGATGGAGAATTTATTATATCAGCGACTAGTTTTTACTATGGAAGCGAAGTAGTAGATGCTATTGATACAGGTAGACTTGGAACATATTATGCTAGGTATGATTATACTGATAGTGCAGGTAATATAGGTGCTGGGCAAATTAGAACAATTATTGTTAGAGATACAACAGCACCAGTTATAACTTTAAATGGAACCAATCCATATATAATTCGGTATGCTTACCCAGATCTTAATTATGTAGAGCCAGGTGCTATAGCAAAAGATAACTATGATAAAGAAGTACCTGTTACAATTACGGGGCAATTAGGTAGTGATTTAGGAACTTATTATTTATATTATGATGCTGTAGACTCTAATGGCAATATTGCTAAAACAGTTACTAGACAAGTAATTGTAGTAGATGTCCAAAATCCAATTATTCATTTTTATGATCGTTGTCCTCAATACATAACAATAGAAGCTTTATACGAAGAATATGATATAAGATGTGATAGTCCTGGTTATGGTTTATGGGTTGAAGATGATTATCAATCTGATTTAGAAGAGTTACAAAAAAGAGTTGTTGTTAAAGGAACGGTTGATAATACTACGATAGGGACATATGTTATTTCTTATGATGTTAAAGATATGGCGGGTAATTCAGCGATTACTTTAAATCGATATGTTACGGTTGTAGATACGACAGCTCCTGTTCTTAGTCTAATTGGCGGAGATGAAAATGGAGATCAAATTGTTGAAGTATTTGAAGAGTATATTGAATTGGGTGCTAGTGTTTATGATAGATATGATGAATATCATAATCTTGAAATAGAAATTATTATTAATCATAATGTTAATGTTAATAAATTAGGAGAATACTTTGTTACATATAATGCTACAGATAGTAATGGTAATAAGGCGATACCTATTACTAGAAAAGTTTCTGTTAAAGATACTACACCACCGGTTATAACTTTACTTGGCGATAACCCAATGACTATTGAAAGAGGATTAAGTTATGTCGAATATGGAGCTACGGCAATTGATAATTATGATGGACCAATGCGTTACATTACTATTATTAATGCTCCTTCAGGAATGAAATTAGGAACTTATGAGGTAATTTATCGAGCAATTGATAGTTCTGGCAACATTGGTGAAGCTATTAGGGTAGTTAATGTCGTAGATACCATTCCTCCAATTGTTTTAGGTGTTGAAGATGGTATGTATTATAAAAACCCTGTTAGTATTTATTTCATCCCAACTTTAGGAACAGATGAAGTATTAACAGGATGGTTAAATGGCGAAGAAATTACAAGCCCATACTATTTAGAAGAAGATGGTGAGTATGATTTATTAGTAAGAGATGATGCGGGCAATGAAACTAAAATTTGGTTTGCAATTGATACAACAGAGCCACTTATTTTAGGAGTAAGACATGGGGAGTATACTAATAGAGATGTAGAAGTTTATAGTAATGAAAAAATAAAATATTATGAATATCGTTATCAAAGTGGTGATTGGGTTAGAAGTGAAGAGCAAAGATTATTATTTACAAGAGAGGGAACATATCGTATATATGCGGTAGATATGGCAGGCAATACCTCTAGTGTCATTTTATTCCATATAGATAAAACTCCTCCAACATATAGTTTATCAGGAGTTATCAATAAAGGAATTACTAATACCGATGTTATTCTAACAGCCGAAGAAGGAACAAGTGTTATAGTTAATGCCCACTATAATATTCCAACCCTATATACCTTTAGAGATGATGGCTACTATCAAGTTGCTATTCGTGATTTAGCAGGAAACACTGTTAACTTGCAATTTGTAATTAATAAAACTTTAAGAGTAACTGTAAATGACAAAATTATTAGTATCTTAAGTCAACATAATGCGATAGATAAAGTGAGTATTAATGGTACTAGATATCCACGAAACAGTGGTTATATGATTGTTAAACCTTTGCTAGAAGGTGGGTTTGAATATGTAAGTGGTAAGTTATTTTCAGAAGCGGAATATCAAAAATTGCTAGCAGGTGAAACGTTAGAATTTGGAGTTTCTTCTACCGATGATACATATATGTTTGTAGGATTTGTCGTAACAGCAGATGAACTAAACAAGTTTGAAACTCAAACGGTAGATGAAGAAGATGACGATAATTTTCTAACTTATCTAGGTATAGCAGCCTTTATCTTTGGATTATTCTTTTTCTTCTTTATCTTCTTTATAAAGAAACGTAAGAAAGAAGAGGAAGAAGATGAGGAAGAAGAAACAATTGTAGATGATTATTAAAGGAGAATAGTATGAGTATAAATAAATGGATTAAAGAAAACGGACATGATTTAAAAAATAAAAAGGTTGTTATTTTTGGAGCAACAGGAGGGATAGGAAAAAGCCTTTCCTTCTTGCTTGCTAGTTTTAATGCTCATTTAATTGTTACGAGTAGAAAGCTAGCAAAGTGTAATGATTTAAAAGAAAAAATTTTAGAAAACTATCCTTCTACAATCATAGATTGTATAGAGGTAGATTTATCAAAAATGGAAAGTGTTAAAGAATGTTTAAATACTTTATATAAGTATGAAAATATTGATATTCTTATTCATAATGCCGGTATTTATCATGTGCCTAAATATAAGACCTCGACAAGTTACAACAATATTTTTCAAGTTAATTTTATTTCACCTTACTATATTACTAGAGAGTTAATTCCTTTACTAAATAAAAGTGAAAACCCTAAAGTTGTAATAACCAGTAGTTTAACTTATACAAAAGCTAAGTTAGATAAACAAGATACTGATTACTCTAATTATAAAAGTGCTATGAAAGTGTATGGAAATTCTAAAAGATTTTTAACTTTTTCAATGACTGAATTATTTAAAAACGAACCTAAAATAAAATTATCTATTACTCATCCAGGTATTACTTACACAAATATTAATGGCAATTATTCTTGGCTTATCAGTCACGTAATTAAATATCCTATGAAAATTATCTTTATGTCTAATAAAAAAGCGTGCTTATCCATAATAGATGGAGTGTTTAAAAATTGTTCTAATGATGAGATTATTTGTCCTTGGTTATTTGATATATGGGGATATCCTAAAAAGAAGTTATTAAAAGTAGATGAAAAAGAAGAAAAAGAAATATATCAAATAGCAGAAAATATTTATTCAAATATAAATTAATAAATTAATTTATTAGTTAAAAATATTTGAAAAGATATATTTCTTTTTTATAATGAATATAGGAGGGAAACTTATGAAAAAAGGAAAAATTTTAAAACTTAGTACGTTGGCGTTAGCAGGTGTTTTATCATTCACCGGATGTTCAGTTAATGATAAAGAAGGGAAAGAGTGGGCAGAGAAAAATGGCTATGTAAAGGCCGAAGATTATAATTTAGATATTAGTAGCGATGTTACTTCTTCAGCTTCAGTAGGACAAGAAACAGTTGAAAATCAATTATCTCAAGCTCAAATTAAACAATTAATTTTGGATGAATTACGAGGATTTGTACTTTATTGGTATAAAGGTGAAGGTGCTTCTATGGAAAAAGTTTATCCTGAAGCAGAGGAAGGCGTATATCCTTTAACTCAAAGTCAAGAACAAATTGAAAGAATGGAAAGTCAAGGATATAAGACAGTATATTCTTATAGAGAAATGTATCAAATTGCTACATCTTATAATAATGTTCCAAGTGTTTCATCAGTAGAATATGTATTGGATACAGGAACAATGAAATTGTATGGTTCAAGTGAAAAGAACACTCAAAAAGTTATCGATATTGCTGTAAATCCTAATGTTCAATTATATTGGACAAAACAAATTGCTGAAGAAGATTATTTTGCTGCGGCAAGTGATACAAATGATTATTGGAGAAGTTATGGTGTTCAATTTATTGGTCAAGCTAGAATTGTTAATCCAGAAACAGAAGCTGATTTATACGCTAAAATATTTGATATGTACATGAATACCATGAGAGGAGCTAAGCAGTGGGATGCTACTTCTGAAACTGATAAAGCAGCAATTAGAGAAAAATTAAAAGGATTAAATGTATGGTATGAAATTGTACCAACACAAATCAATTCACATAATTTATGGAATATGTATAACAAAGATAATGTTTGTTCAACTGCTGAAATAGTAGATGGAAAAGTTAAAACAACTGTTAAAACTTGTCCAACTGTAACACCAGAAGCAGGAGAAACAATTGAAGAAGCATTAAGGAGAACAATTGCAGCAGATCAAACAACTTATCCTAATTGGCATGTAAATGAAACTGCTACACTAGTAGAAGGCAATATTGTATGGACAACTTCTGCAAGTGCAGGATCATTACATAAATGGACAGGTGGTCTTCAAAGAAAATGGGCTAAAGCTTTATATGGAAAATCATATCGTCAAGTATTGACTGATTTTGATGTAACTCCAGCATATCCTGATAATATACAAGAATAATATTTAGCAAATTTGAATGTTATAAAAAGAATCTTTGAAAAAAAGGTTCTTTTTATTTTAAATAAAAATAAAAATAATTGTAATTTAAAAATAAATAGAGTTATAATAGGTGAGTTAGATTTGAGGTGTTAGAATGAATATTAGAAATATTGCGATTATTGCCCATGTTGACCATGGTAAAACAACTTTAGTAGATCAACTACTAAAACAATCAGGAACTTTTAGAGAAAATGAACAAGTTATGGAAAGAGCGATGGATTCTAATGATATTGAAAGAGAAAGAGGAATCACTATTTTAGCTAAGAATACAGCCATTAAATATAAAGATTATAAAATTAATATTTTAGATACTCCAGGACATGCTGATTTTGGTGGAGAAGTAGAAAGAATTATGAAAATGGTTGATGGTGTTCTTTTAGTCGTAGATGCTTATGAAGGAACAATGCCTCAAACAAGATTTGTTTTAAGAAAAGCTTTAGAAGCAAGAGTAAAGCCAATCGTTATTATTAATAAAGTGGATAGACCACATACGAGAATTAAAGAAGTAATTAATGAAGTATATGAATTATTTATTGATTTAGGAGCAGATGATGAACAGATTGATTTCCCTATCTTATTTGCTTCAGGATTAAAAGGAACTTCAAGTTATAGCGAAGATATAGAAACACAAGAAGAAACAATGGATCCAATTTTTGAAACAATCATAAAATATATACCAGCACCTAGTATGGATAGTGAGTCAAGTTTACAATTTCAACCAGCATTACTAGACTACAACGATTATGTAGGTAGGATTGGTATTGGTAGAGTAACTAGAGGAAAAATAAGAGTTAATGAAACAGTAGCATGTGTTAGGTTAGATGGCTCCATTAAACAGTTTAGAGTTCAAAAACTATTTGGCTATATAGGATTAAAAAGAATTGAAATAGAAGAAGCTAGTGCAGGAGATATTTGTGCCGTTGCTGGGTTAAGTGATATTTGCGTAGGGGAAACCTTGTGCAATCTTAATAACATTGATCCTTTACCACTTTTAAAAATAGATGAGCCTACTCTTGAAATGAACTTTTCGACTAATGATTCACCTTTTGCGGGTAGAGAAGGCAAAAACTTAACAGCACGTAAAATAGAAGAAAGATTGTTTAAAGAGACACAAAGAGATGTAAGTTTAAGAGTTCAAAGAATTGAAAATAAAGAATCGTGGAAAGTATCAGGAAGAGGAGAATTACATTTATCTATTTTAATTGAAAATATGCGAAGAGAAAATTTTGAAATTCAAGTATCAAAGCCTCAAGTAATCATTAAAGAAATAGATGGAGTAAAATGTGAACCTTTTGAAGATTTACAAATAGAATGTCCTGATGAAGTAGTTGGAGGAGTTATTGAATCTTTAGGTGCTAGAGGGGCTATTATGGAAAATATGAATAGCAACAATGGTCAAACAAAAGTTAACTATGTTATACCTTCAAGGGGCTTAATCGGTTTTACTACTGATTTTATGACTTTGACTAAAGGTTATGGGATTATCAATCATACTTTTAAAGAGTATCGCTATTGTGAAAATGTTAATATAGGTGAAAGAAAATGTGGAGTTTTAGTATCTATTTGTGCAGGTAAGTCTACAGCATATGGTATTGAGCAACTAGAGGATCGTGGGGTTTTATTTATTGAACCTGGTGTAGAAGTATATGAAGGTATGATTGTTGGAGAGCATCATCACGATAATGATTTAGCCGTTAATATTACTAAAGCAAAGAATTTAACTAATATGCGAAGTGCCGCTAAAGATACAACAGTTGTCTTAAAAAGGCCACGAAATATGTCTCTTGAATATTGTTTAGATTATATAAATGAAGATGAACTAGTAGAAATAACACCAACTAGTTATCGTATGCGTAAGAAAATTTTAAATACTACTGAAAGAAAAAAAGAGGATGCTAGAAAATAAAGCATCTTTTTTGTTTAAAAAATAAAGTGTCGTCCATAATGTAAATGGGTGAAGAAAATGTTAAAAAAATTAGTTACTACAATTGTATTATCAACAGGATTAATTGCAGGTACAGTTAAGGAGAGTGTTCAAACATTTAGTTATGAATATGTCATTATCTTGAATAGTAATTCAATGGGCGATTTATTAAATGGGTATACTTATAAAGAATATTTAATTGATGAGTATAATGATTTAATTAATTATTTAGATCCTAGTTTGCATCAAGATGCTGTGATTAATAACATTGATAGTTTTGCTAAAGAAGGAAGTATAGCAAAGTATGAGAATGGTAAAATAACTTTGTATGTAGGGGAAGCTAAAGGTAATTCTATCCAAGGAGAGTTAAAGAAAGATAGTTGTGATACCTCTAATGTGCGAGTAAAATTCTTCTTTTCTAAATTTTTCTTTAATGATTAGATGCTCTAAGCATCTTTTTTTATTTTGAAAGATTGAATGAAAAAGGATAATTGTGTAACATTAAATTAAAGGAGTAATGTGTATGAAAATAGCTATAGGTAGTGATCATCGTGGGTATGTTTTAAAATGTCAGTTAGTGAAAAAATTATTAGAAAATGAATATAAATGTGAAGATTATGGATGTTTTAATGATGAAAGGTGTGATTATCCAATATATGCCTTTAAAGTAGGAGAAGCCGTAAGTTCTAAAGATTGTGATTATGGAATTGTAATATGTGGAAGCGGTGATGGTATTAGTATTGCTTGCAATAAAGTTAAAGGTGTACGTTGTGCATGCTTAAAAGATACAAGTCATGTAAAAAGGGCGAGAGAACACGTTAATTTAAATGTTTTAGCACTTTCAGCGGAAGAAACAAGTGTTGAAGAAGCGTATGCGATGTTTGAAACAATGATTAAAACATCTTTTTTATATGGAAGATATGAAGAAAGGATAAAAATGGTGGAAGAATATGAAAAGTGCAAATAAGAATATGATAAGGGTTTTGAAATAATTATTAGAAATATAGTTGTGTTAATCTTATGCGTTTTATCAGGAATAAACATAGATATGTATTTTGATCTCACTCCAGTAACAACGATTGTTTTTTCGGTTATAGGTCTAGTGTACATTTTGTGTAATTTATTTTTATTAGATAAAAAGGATAAATTATTATAAGATAAAATTAGATTAATATAAGAGAAGAGGGAAAATATGAATGATTTTAGATTGCTTATCATATCAGCGGAAGAAACAGTCTTTGATAATTTAGTAAGTAAAGCTTCAATTATTATTGATGAGAAAGAAATTGTAGTATCGAAAGAATCTGATTCTTTGATTGAAACATTAGAAAAAGGGGAAATTATTGCATATAAGAATAATGATATTATTGCTAAATATACAGTTGAAGAAGGCGTTTTGCAAGTGAATGAAGAAAAGGTTACATTACTAGCAATTAGTGTTCAAAAAAAATAAATAAAAAAAGAATAAACTTCAGTAAGGTGGGAAAAATCTTATTGAGGTGAAATAAAATGGCAGATAAAAAATTAAAAAAAGTGTCATTAACAAAAGAAGTTAAAGCAGCAATTGTGGTTTCTCTTTTAGCAATATTTTTATTTGGTGGGATTATGTTTTTTGCTAATAGAGGAAATGAGGGTATGCAGGTTGTTAATCCTTCAGATGATCAAAACGATCCTAATGATCCAAATGATGGGGATGTACAAGAACCAGTTATAGTAGAGGAAAAGTTACTTAAACCTTTTAGTGTTAATGCTAATGTGGAAAGGTATTTCTTTGAAACAACAGATCCAATAGAAAAACAAGAAGCTTCTATTTTAGAGTATAAAGGGAAGTATACGCCATCTACAGCAATTGAATATAGTTATAATAACACTAAATTTGATGTTTTAGCAGCTTTTTCAGGAGTAGTTAGTGAGCGTAAGTTTGATCCTTTATATGGCTATATGGTATACATTAAAAATGATGATGGTTTAACAGCTATTTATGGAAGTTTAAATGATGTCAAAGTTAATGTTGGAGATAACGTTAAACAAGGCGATGTAATAGCTAAAGCAGGCACTAATACGATAGATGCAGGATTAAATAATCATTTACACTTTGCTTTAATGAAAAATGATACATTGATTAATCCAAATACTTATTTTGGGAAAGTATTAAAAAGTATATGATAAAGACTCTAGGAAACTAGAGTTTTTTTATTTACTATAAATAAAAACTTTATTGTGAAAAAACGAGAAACTTGATTTAAAAGATTATAAATTTGATGAAATAAAGGTACATAAAAATAAGCGATAGTAAAGTTTACACAAGAGAAATGTACCTTTTTTTGTTATGATGGTTATGAGTGGATTTATATCCTGTGCTATGTTTTTTTATTTTCACATTTACTTTTACAAATTACGAATCGCCATACCTTTTTCGTTTTGATTTTAAAAGTAGACATGATATCATAATATTACAATACTTTTGACAAAAAGGAGATAATTATGAAAATAACGCAAGAAGATATTAATCAATATGTAGCAAATGGTGGGAGTTTGAGACACTTCAAAATTAAGCAAATACAAGCGATTCCACAAGAAATAGTTAATCAATATGCGGCAAATGGTTGGTACTTGGGGAGTTTCACAAATGGACAAAAAGAAGCAATCCCACAAGAGTTTATTAATCAGTATGTATTAAATGGTGGGGACTTGGGAGATTTAGCAAAAGAACAAATACAAGCGATTCCACAAGAGATATTTTATCAATATGTAGCAAATGGTGGGAGCTTGGTTCGTATAACAAAAGAACAAATACAAGCAATTCCACAAGAGATTATTAATCAGTAT
>CALVUJ010000024.1 GCA_944363575.1 uncultured Bacilli bacterium | reverse complement strand
TGGAATATATAATTATTCTTCTGGAACAATAAAAGTTCAAGGTGGAACAGTTGGAACAGATAATGCTAATGCTAGAGGAATATATAATGGTTCTAATGGAACTGTACAAGTAAGTGGCGGAACAGTAAAGTCTGAATCAACAGCAATATCTAACTTATCTAATGGAGGTGTGAGCAGTTCATATGGAGTAATATTAAGCGGTGGATCTGTAGAAGGAGAAAGTTATGGAATAAGTAATAGCGGAAAAGTGTTGATAGCTGGTGGCAGTGTATATGGACATTATAGTTATGGAGTAGATAATTCAGGAGAGTTATATATGAATGGAGGTTCAGTAATAGCTGGTGGTATTGGAGCAACAGCAATAAATAATAATGGAACATTGATAATACGTGATGGATATGTAGAAGGAGGAGGTAATGGAGTATCGGGGAATGTAAATAATTCTGCTGAAACCCAAATTGGTGATAGTTCCTCAAGCATTGGCAACGCACCAGTAATAAAAGGTTTAGGAGGTTATGCAGTATTGGGTTCGTTTACCTATTATAATGGTTTTTTAAAGAGTCCATTAAGTTCAACTTACACTCATTCTTTTTCTTCTTATGTAAGAAGAGGGGGAACAAGCGAGTATACTGATTATGGTGTTAGTGAAGCAGGATATCTTACTACTAGACTTGTTACTGGAGTAGCAAAGATTGGAAGTACATCTTATACTACTTTGCAAGAAGCTATTAATGCTGCTAGCAGTGGCAGTACAATTGTAATGCAAGAAAATATAACGGAGAAAGATATTACAATCTCTAAGAGTTTGACTTTGAATTTAAATGGCAAGATTGTCAATAATTATGTTGGATCATCATTAATTAATGTTAGTGGTATAAATGTTGCAGTTACTATCATTGATAGTGCTAGTACTGCTGGTGAGTTGCGTTCATATAGTTCTACTAATAATGTTATTAATATTACAGGGACATATGTTATGAATAGTGGTAAAGAAACTAAATTAATTATTGGTTACTCATCAGGCACTTTATATAAAACTAAACCTGCGATTATTGCTAAAGGAGGATATGCGATTAATAGTTCTAGTGGTTATGTATTCTTCTATGATGGAGTTTTAAAGTCAACTAATAGTGCAGTGTTTAATATAAATTATGCTTATTTAAGTATGAGAAATTATACTCATATTGATATTTCAAATTCTAGTGGAGTGTATTCTGCTGTATTAAGCAATGTAGATCAAGCTATTATTGAGACTACTGATAACGAATTGATTCTTTCTGATTTTGAAATTATCAATGGCAATATAGTTGCTATTATTGATCATCCAGCTAGAAATGTTACTAGCACTACTGAGACAATAAAAATTATGATGGAAGGATATGAAAAGACATGTACTACTTCAAATTATACAACAACATGTTTAATGGTTTTAAGTGAATTTTCTAGTGCTACAGGTAATAGATATTTATATAATGCAGAGTATGATGATGCCGTGTCTATTATTTATTTAGATACAACAAATAATGCACTTAGTATTGTTAAGAAAGATTTAGAGATATATACTCCTGCAACGCCTGTTGATAATGATAATACTATGAGTTCATATACGGTACTTAGTGATGGAAGTGCACTTCTTGTTAATGTAAAAGATTCTAGTAGTACTTCTTATTTTATTAGTGCTTTAAAATCTATGTTATTAGGTAGTAATGCTATTAGCATTTTAAGTAACTATAATGATGTTCTTAATAGTATTTCTAAATCATCAGAATACCAAATTACTAATGGTTATGTTGCAATTTATACTGGTGTAGTTACTATAAGTGCTACTACTAGTACTATTAATAGTGGCTATCCTATTCCTTCTAGTATTGCTATTCCTTATGTTATTTATGATTTTTCTCCTAAATTAGTAAATAATTCAGGTGTTATCGTTACTCCTACTTCTAATGTAGTTTGTGATTATGGTGAAGAGTGTGAAGTTACTCCATTATCATTTGTAACTTATTATGGTGTTCCTGTTAATGTAGTGAATACTATTACTTTTAATGGTGTTGAAGTTGATAAGGTTGATACTAGTGTGTTAGGTAAATATATTGTAACTAGTTATGGTATTGATATGTTTGGTAATAAGAGTGAAACATATATTATAGAGTATGATGTGGTAGATAATGAGGCACCTGTTGTAGAATTAAGTAGTGATGTTATAACAGTTAAGAAAGGGCATACGTTTAATAAGACTGATTTTGTGGTTTATGATAATTATGATGAGAATCTTACTATTGAGAGATTAAGTAGTGGTGTTGATTTTGATAAGGCAGGAACGTATGAGATGGCTTATAGAGTAGTAGATAGTAGTGGTAATGAAACAATAGTTTATCAAACAATTATTGTTGAAAGTGGTAATGTGATGTTATGGTATGTTATTGGTGTATTAAGTGTAGTGGTTTGTTTGTTAAGTATATTGTTAATTAGGAAAAGAAAAATAGTTAAATAAAAAAGAGAAGGGAGAACTATTTAATTAGTTCGTAGGTTGTCCCTTCTCTAGTGTCTTTTATAATGATTCCTTTTTCTTTTAGTTCGTTTCTTATTTGATCTGCTAGTAGAAAATCTTTGTTTTTCTTAGCAATATTTCTTTTTTCTATCATTTCATTTATATATGTTTCTAATTCTTTGTCTATTGTTATTATTTGTTTATTTAATAGATTTAATGATAATACCTTATCATATTGTTCAATAATAGCTATTTTAGTATTATTATTGGTATTTTCTTTTAATAAGTCATATATTAGTGTAATCGCAGAAGAAGTGTTTAGATCGTTACATAAACATTCTTTGAATTTATTAATATATGAATCATATATTTGTTTATTAATTTGTTCATTATTAGTGTTTTCTTTTAATGAATGTATTTTATTAATAAGTTTATTATAATTATCATTAGCATCATTCATTTTGTCGAAATCAAAGGATAGAGTATTGCGATAATGTGATTGTAAACAATAAAATCGATAGGCAAGGGGAGAATAATTTCTTTTTTCTAAGTTTTCAACCGTTAAAAATTCTCCTTTTGATTTAGACATTTTGCCAGTAGTATCATTTAGGTGAGCCATATGAATCCAATAGTTACACCATTTATGCCCTAAATAAGCTTCACTTTGAGCAATTTCATTAGTGTGATGAGGGAAGATAGCATCGACTGCTCCACAGTGAATATCTAGGTATTCTCCTAAATATTTAATGGAGATACCACTACATTCAATATGCCATCCAGGATAGCCATTACCTATTTCTGTATCCCATTTTAAAGCATGATTTTCAAATTTTGAAGTATTAAACCACAATACAAAATCGGCTTGATTTCTTTTCTTTGAATCAAATTGTACATCTTCTCTAGATCCTACTTGTAAATCGTCGGCTTTTTTTCTAGATAAATCATAGTAAGAAGGAAACTTAGATACATCAAAATAAATATTATTTCCAGATTCATAAGCATAACCTTTCTTTAATAATTCTTTAATAATTTTTACATATTCATCTATATTATCAGTTGCATTAGAAACTATTTCAGGCATTTTAATATTTAATTTTCCCATATCTTTAAAAAAGATTTCAGTATACATTTTAGCTATTTCTAAAACACTTTTATTTTCTCTTTTAGCAGCAATTTCCATTTTATCTTCACCAGTATCACCATCACTAGTTAAATGTCCTACATCGGTAATATTCATGCATCTTTTAACATTATATCCTAAAAATCTTAAAGATTTTTCTAGGATATCTTCACTAATATATGTACGCATATTTCCTATATGTTGAAAATGATATACTGTTGGTCCACAGGTATATATTCTTACTTCTTTATTATCATGAGGGATAAATGTTTCTAATTTCCTTGTTAAAGTATTGTATAGTTTCATAATTCATTTCTCCTTTAAACTAGTATATTCTATTAAATTCATAAATAAATGTCAATTTAAGGTTCTGTTTTGAAGGAACCATTCACTATTTTGAAATAGGATTAAATTATCACTTGTTATATTATATGTGTTTCCATCGGTTGATATTTTAATTGTTCCTGTTGTAAAGGTTGCGTATATTTGATTGGTTATGGCATACATTCTATCTAAGCTTTCTTGTTGAGGTATATCGTAATTGTTTGTGCCATCAGTAGATAGGATAATGACTTCTGGGGTTAGGGCTTGTAATAAGGAAGTGGAGTTAGCACTACTGGCTCCATGATGAGAAGCTTTAAAGATATCTACATGAGATATATTATTTGCTAGGTATTCATCATCTTCTAGGTCACCAGGGAATAAATAAGTTATATTATTATATGTTAATAAAGTTACTATTGATCGGTTATTAGGACTTGCATTTTGGCTGTTATAGAAAGAAGTATCTAAGATTTCTAGAGTTATATTTCCAATTTTAAAAATTTTGATACATTCATTGTTTCCTAGTAATGAATCGTATGCATTGCATACTTTACTAGCCTTAGTAGTTAATTCCATAAAATCGCTGTAAACATTAGAATCTGATACATATCCTGATTCTAAAATGTAATCATAAGTGAAATCAGTTATACTTAGTACACCTTCTTTTTTAGAAAGGCCTACAAAACCTCCAATATGATCATTATCTGTGTGTGTAGCTATCACTAATTCTATTTTTTTATCTGTTACTTTTTCTTTTAAAAATGGTACGACGGTGGAACTTCCAACATTTTTAACTCCTGCATCGATAATAATATCTATATCGTTACATTTGATATAAGTGGAATCTCCAATTTTAGTTTCATTATTATTGTCTTTTAAATCTAAATAGTATACTTCTAGTGTTGAGCAGGTATCTTTTGATAAATATTTTGTATATGTTCCATCTTTATTTTTGATAATGTTTGAACGAGGTGTAAAGTTAGAGTAATCTATTGTACATCCAGTTGTTAAAAATATTAATATAACACATAATAATTTTTTCATATATACCACCTAATTTTATTATAACAAAAAAGGACTATTAGGTTAATTAATAGTCCTTTTTATTGAGATAACTTATTTTAATGTTGTGCTTCAAGAAAACCAGCGTTAGTTAAAGAAGTTATTAGTTCGTTTAAAGTTTCTGTTACTTCTTGTAAAGAAGCTCCATGTTTTACAGTTTTTACATGTTTTCCTGGTTTTATTTTACAACATTCACCACGTGGGATAGTAAAGTTTAAGATTGCGTTATTTTCTGTTCCTGAGTTAGTAACCATTGCTTCTGTTCCTGGTTCACCGGTAGTGGTTGTACCTACTTGTACAGTAGCAGCAAGTCCATCTACACCATTTGTACCATTTGTACCATCGATACCAGCATTACCTCTAGGAATTACAAATTCCAATATTACTTCTTTGTCAGTACCGGAATTTGTAACATATGCTTCTGTTCCTGGTTCACCTGTTTTTGTAGTGTTTACAGCAATTGTAGCAGGAGTACCATCAGCACCTCTAGGGATAACGAAGTTTAAGATGACATTAGTATCAGTACCTACGTTAGTAACTGAAGCGTCTGTACCAGGTTCGCCAGTAGTAGTTGTTCCAACAGTTACAGTAGCAGCTTCACCGTCAGCACCTCTAGGGATAACGAAATCTAAGATGGCATCAGTATCAGTACCTACGTTAGTAACTGAAGCATCAGTACCAGGATCACCAGTAGTAGTTGTTCCAACAGTTACAGTAGCAGCTTCACCATCTTCACCATCTTCACCTCTAGGGATAACGAAGTTTAAGATAGCATTAGTGTCAGTACCTACATTAGTAACTGAAGCATCAGTACCAGGTTCGCCAGTAGTAGTTGTTCCAACAGTTATAGTGGCAGCTTCACCATCTTCACCATCTTCACCTGCAGGACCTTGTGGACCTTGAGGCCCTTGAGGACCCTGTGGCCCTTGAGGACCTTGAGGACCTTGAGGCCCTTGTGGACCCTGTGGCCCTTGAGGACCCTGAGGACCAGTAGCACCTCTAGGAATAGTAAAGTTTAAAATAGCATTGGTAGAAGTACCTGTGTTTGTTACCATAGCAGGGGTGTTTGGGGAACCAGTAGTAGTTGTTCCTATTGATATCGTAGCATTTTGTCCTGGTGGACCAGGAGGACCAGGAATAACAAGAGGGCAACAACGGTTGTTTGGAAAGCAGCTGTTATGGTTATGACAACATCTTCTTATACCACAATTATCTCCATTCATACATGGATTGGGACATGAATTATTCATTTTTTTCACCTCACTACAAGTTATGTAGCAAAATGATGTTGAACTAGTTAAATGAACAATTTTTGAAAAAATGGGTAAATGTAAAAAAAATACTTGGCTTTTTCCAAGTATTATTAATCCATTTCTTCAAAGTCTATACAATTAGCAGAATCTTTTTCTTTTCCTATGTTTAAATGTGTTATTGTACAGTCTTTGTGATTGTTGTAAACACAATGGGTAGCATTACATACTATTTGATTGTCTTTAGATTCTAAAGAGCTAATTTCAAAGTTAGTATTAGATGTTTTTGCTCCTTCTTCATAAGAATCACATGAAGCATGTTTATCTACGTAAATTCCATCTTTCATGCAATATTTATTGCTGTTGTATTTGCACTTTTCTTGTTCGCATTTTATTTTAGACATATTCTCACCCTAGTTATATTTTTTACTAAAGTGCGAATTTTAAACTAATTAATTTTTAGTTTTTTTAGAGTGTCTTCTATAGGGTATTTAGCTCCAGGGAATTTAGGATAGACATAAATTTGATCATTTTCATTACGTGGGATAATGTGAAAGTGTAAGTGCATAACTGATTGTTCAGCACAAGCATTATTGTTGTTTAAAATGTTAATTCCTGCATATCCACATTTATTTATATAATGATTAGATACTAGTTGTATAGTGTGCATTAGATGGTTGATAGTTTCTTCATCGGCATCTAGAATATTAGTGCAGTGTTTCTTAGGAATAACAAGAGTGTGTCCATCTACATCTTTAGCAATATCTAAAAAAGCTAAAGTATATTCATCTTCATATATTTTATAGCAAGGTATTTCTTTATTTATGATTTTACAAAAAATACAATTTTCCATAATATCTCTCCTTTTTTATATTATGACTTAAAAAGATGAAAAAAACTAGGTTTTATCCTAGTTATTTTCAAGATTAAGTGACGTTTTACTATCCATTTTTTACAGGATATTAAGCTTCGCATTTATAATTAGGATCCTAAGACTAGTTAGTATTCAACACATATAAATGGTACACTTTGATTTTTTTTACTTGGGATGAGTGTTCCTCCTTAACCTATTTATATCATAATATATGCAATAGTTAAGTTAAATATACTAGTTTCAAAATGTTGATAAAAGTGTGTTAATGTTAGTTTTAAAAGTTAATGCGAAAATAAAAAGGTTATTCGTAAGAGTAAGTTTTTACTTACCACTATGCTGAAGTATTTACCAATCAATGGAATCATCTTTTAATAAGAAATCTTGAATACTAATGTATAAAATGCCTTTTTCATCATGCCATGGTAATATGTCGTTTTTTATAACTACAATTTTTTTAAATGAGTCATTTATTCTAGTAAGAGAAAATGTTTCTTGTTTCCTTTTGATGTCGTCATCAATATTAAGTGCAGATTGAATATAATATTTTTTGCTACCTTTATTAGCTATAAAATCTACTTCCAATTGTTTTCTTTCACCATTGCCTTTTTCATTTTTGGTGTTATATTCTATGACTCCTACATCAACATCAAAATCTCTAATTAGGAGTTCATTATATATGATATTTTCCATGATGTGGTTTTCTTCTTGTTGTCTAAAGTTAAGCCTAGCATTTCTTAGTCCAAGATCTGTAAAATAGTATTTAAGAGGGGTATTGATATACTTTTTACCTTTAATATCATAGCGCATTGCTTTGCTAAGTAAAAAAGCATCGATAAAATAATCTAAATATTGAGAAATTGTTGTTGGGGATATATTAGTTTGTTTAACACTTTTAAAAGTATCAGATATTTTTTTTGGATTAGTAAGGGAACCAATTGAAGAAGAAACAATATTTAATAATTCTTCTAGGGAGTCTTTATTTTCTTTTATCTTATGTCTTTCAATTACATCAGTTATATAAGTTTTGGTAAATAAATCTTTTAAATATTTACTTTTTTCTTCATGCGTTTTTTTTATAACAGATAGAGGCATTCCTCCATAAGTTATATATTCTTTCCAAGTTTTAGAAGATACTTCACCATATGCATCACAAAATTCTTTATAAGTTAAGGGGTTAACTCTAATTTCATCTCCACGATCCTTAAATTCTGTTAAAATATCGCTAGATAACATTTTGGAATTGCTTCCAGTAACATAAAGATCTATATTTTTAATTTTCATAAGACCAAGTAAGGTATCTACAAAGGTTATTTTTGAAATTTGATTTTCAATGTATGGGTTTTGAATTTCTTCAACTTTTTGAATTTCATCTATAAAAACATAATACATTTTATTTTTATCAGTAATTAGACTTCTAATATATTTATCAAGTTCTAAAGGGTTTCGATATTTTATGTTTTGTGTTTCTTCTAATGATAATTCTATTATTTGATTGTTATTAACACCGATAGAAATAAGGTAATCGTGATAAATATTAAATAGTAAAAAAGATTTACCACATCTTCTAATTCCTGTAATAACTTTAATTAGTCCGTTTTCTTTTTTACTAATTAATTTATTTAAGTATAGGTCACGTTTTATTTCCATGATTTCAACTCCTTTATGTTATTTTTATAAATTAATTGTATTTTGTTTTTATGGTGATGTCAATTAATGCGTGAAATTTTTGCGTATTTACGCATTTTTTTAATGTGTGCTATTTTGTTTTTAGTTTTTAATTTTTTATTTAGGTAAAAGATTGCTTATTTTTTATAATTGTAGAATAATAAGGGTGGGTGATTGTATGAAAAGAATATTGTTTTTGATTAGTCTGTTTTGTGTGTTAGTTATTAGTGGTTGTGGTTGTGATAAAGATAAAGCTAGTTTGCAAGTTGGTGATATGAATGCGACTAGTTATAAGACAATTACTATGATGGAGTTAAATACGAAGATAGAAGATGGAGATAGTTTTGTTTTATATGTGTATAGTACTACTTGTGGGGGTTGTGATTTGTTTAAACCTATTATAGAGAATGTTATTGTGGATAGACATTTAATTGTTTATGCGATAGAATATAATAATATTAGTAATGATCATGAACTTAGTGGGTTAAAGTATACGCCTTCTTTAGTAGTTTATGATGAGGGAGATTTATTAATTAAAGTAGATCCTGATAGTAATGCTAAGTATTTTGAAAATTATGATGGTTTTAAGTCTTTTTTAGATAAGTATACTTATATGCCTACGATGTATTATATTAATTTAGAGCAATTAAATAATAAGATTAATAATAAAGAGAGTTTTATTATTTATTATTCACGTAATGATTGTAGTGATTGTTCATATGTTGATAAACATTATTTACAAGATTTTTTAGAAGATAATTATAATAATAAGAGTTTTTATGTTATTGAGACTAATGTAGAAGGAATTAGGTTAAAAGATGGAGTAGTAAATGATGAGCAATGGAATAAGTTTAAGAAAGATTATGGGTTGAGTAAGGAAGGTAATTCTACGCATGGATATGGGGTAGGTTATGTGCCTACTTTCCAATATTATAGTGAAGGGGTGCTTTCTAAGGCTGCAATATATTTTAATGATGATATGGAGTTTACACAAAATCCTGATGGTTCTTATAATGTTAAGATTAATGGTAGTTATTATAGTGATAATCCTTATATTGGTCAAACGATGCCTTATAGTGAATATCATGATAAATTAGATGATTTTTATGAAGAGAAGCTTGATGCTTTCTTTGATGAATATTTAAGACTTGTTGATTAGCAAGTCTTTTTTTATAAAAAATAATAATTTATAGTTTACTTTTTAGATATAAAGTATATAATATAGTTAGCACTCAAGCAATGAGAGTGCTAAAGGAGTGAGATTATGGAAGAACTTTATACAGAAAAAGTAGAGGAGTTGTTGTATAAGTCACTTGAGATAGCAAGGGATAGTAAGCATTATCAGGTGGATGTAGGGCATCTTTTGAAGGCTTTTTTAGATGATAATGGTTCGATGTTTTGTAATGTTTTAAATAAGTTAGGAGTTAATATTAGTAGGGTTAGAGCTAGGGTTAATGAGTATTTAGATTCTATTCATAGTGATTCTAATTCTAGTGAGCCTAAGATGAGTTATGATTTGTCTGTGTTATTTAGTAATGCTAAAAATATTGCTAGTAAGATGAAGGATAAGTATGTTAGTAGTGAGCATTTAGTGTTAGCTCTTTTTGATAATTCTAATACGATAGCTAAAGATATTATTAAAGAGTTTGGTTTAAATAAGAAAAAAGTAGAAGAAGTTATTATGAGTATAAGGGGTGATAATATGTCAGATAGTAAGAGTGCTGAAGATAAGTATGAGGTTTTGAGTAAGTATGGTAGAGATTTGGTTGATTTAGTGGCTAAGGGGAAGATTGATCCTGTGATTGGTAGGGATGACGAGATTCGTAGGATTATGGAGATTTTGTGTAGGAAAACGAAGAATAATCCTATTTTAATAGGTGAGCCAGGGGTTGGTAAGACGGCAATTGTAGAAGGTTTAGCATGGCGTATTTTTAAAAGTGACGTTCCTTTAAGTTTGAAGGATACTACTGTTTATGAGTTGGATATTGCTAGTTTACTTGCAGGGGCTAAGTACAAGGGCGAGTTTGAAGAGAGATTAAAGAGTGTTATGAATGAAGTTGTTAAGAGTAATGGGAAAATTATTATGTTTATTGATGAGATTCATCTTCTTGTTGGGGCAGGTCGTAGTGATGGGGCAATGGATGCTGCAAATATTTTGAAGCCATTACTAGCAAGAGGAGAGTTACATTGTATAGGGGCTACTACTTTAGATGAGCATCGTAAATATATTGAAAGTGATCCTGCACTTGAGAGAAGAATGCAAAAAGTTATGGTTAATGAGCCAACAGTAGAGGATACGATTTCTATTTTAAGGGGTTTGAAGCAAAGGTTTGAGATTCATCATGGGGTTAAAATAACGGATAATGCGATAGTGAGTGCAGCGGTTCTATCTAATCGTTATATTAGTGATCGTTTTTTACCTGATAAAGCAATTGATTTAATAGATGAAGCTTGTGCAAGTGTTAGAATGCAGATAGATTCAATGCCTCAAGAATTAGATGAAGTTAAAAGGAAGATAATGCAGTTAGATATTGAGCTTCAATCTTTAAAGAATGAAAAAGATGATAAGTCTCTTGCTAGGAAGATTGATATTGAAAAGGAGAGAGTTAATTTAAAAGAGATTGAAAATAATTTGATGGCTAAATGGAGTAAGGAAAAGGAAGATTTGGAGTTATCTAAGAGATTAAAGGGTGAGTTAGATGATGCTAGAAATAGGCTTACTAGTGCAAGTAATGAGGCGAGGTATGAAGAGGCTGCTAAATTGCAATATGATACGATTCCTAATTTAGAGAGGGAATTAAAGGAATTAGAGAGTAAAGAGAAAAAGGATAGTATGCTTAATGAAGTAGTGGATGATGAGAATATTAATAAGGTTATTTCTAAGTGGAGTGGGATTCCTCTTGATAAGTTAAAGCAAAGTCAAATTGATAAATTGTTACATTTAGAAGATGAATTGAAGAAAAGAGTTATTGGGCAAGATGAGGCTTTGAGGGCTATTAGTGATACTATTTTAAGGTCTAAAACTTTAATTAATGATGAGAATAGGCCTTTAGGTTCTTTCTTGTTTTTAGGTCCTACTGGTGTTGGTAAGACAGAGGTTTGTAAGGCTTTAGCAGAGTTTTTGTTTGATAAGGAGAGTCAAATAGTAAGAATTGATATGTCTGAGTATATGGAGAAGTTTGCGGTGTCTAGGTTAATTGGTGCTCCTCCTGGTTATGTGGGGTATGAAGAAGGTGGGCAGTTAACTGAGGCTGTTAGAAGGAAGCCATATAGTATAGTCTTATTAGATGAAATTGAGAAGGCTCATCCTGATGTGTTTAATATCTTATTACAAGTATTAGATGAAGGTAGGTTAACGGATTCTAAGGGTGTAGTAGTAGATTTTAAGAATACGATTATTATTATGACTAGTAATATTGGTAGTGAATATTTATTAAGTGATGATAAGGATGCTTATAGTAAGGTGGAGATGGCTTTAAAGGGGACATTTAAGCCAGAGTTTATTAATCGTATTGATGAGATTATTTATTTTAATAAGTTATCTAGTGAGGTTATTGAAAAGGTATATGATAAGTTTATTAATTTATTAAGTAAGAGATTAAGTAATGGTGGTAAGAGGTTAGAGATTAGTGAAGAAGCTAAGAAACAAATTATTAAAGATGGGTATAGTGAAGAGTTTGGGGCTAGACCTTTAAAGCGATATATTCAAAAGAATATTGAGAGTATTATTGCTAAAGAATTGCTTGTTAATCCAAATAAAGAGCTTATTAGTATTGATTATAAGGATAATGAATATTTTGTTAAATAATGAAAATTGCTAATAATTTAGCAATTTTTTTATTTTAATTAGTTTTTACTTTTGTTATTATTTTTTTGATTGGTGGGTGAGTTAGATGAGAGATATTAAGGTTATTGTTTGTGGGCCGGCGATTGGTAAAACATATCTTGCTAGAAATGATAGTAGATTTGTTGATTTGGATGATGAAAGAGCTAAGTATAAATATGATTTGTGGGGAGTTAGTGATTTTGAATTAGAAAGTGGTAAGTTTAATAGGAGTGGTGTTAGTAAAAAAGATACGAGTGAGTATATTAAAAGAAGAATAGATGAAGAGTTGATTAAGGGTAAGATTATTTTATTATCTTATCATGAGAAAATATTAGAGTATGTGAGAAGTAAAGATATTGGATGTTGTTTAGTGTATGCTTCTTTAGATAGTAGGGATGAGTATGTTTTAAGGATGAAGAATAGAGGTAATAAAGAAAATTTTATTGAAGGAGTTGCTAATGAGAAAGTATGGGAAGAGTTTTATAGTTCTAATGTTAGAGATTCTAGGTATGATAAGAAGATAGAGTTAAAAAGAGGGCAATATTTGAGTGATGTGGTTAGTGAGATAATTAGTTATAGATAATATTTATAAAAGAATAAAGTGATTTGATGATTGTATTTTAAGTGTTTTAAGATTCTTTATTATATTTATGAGTGAATTAAGTAGAGGATTGAATATTGATAAGTGGAATATTTTAATTGAAAATAAGGTAAATTTTATTAAAGATATAAGAATGTTTTGACAGATTAAAAGAATATCTATAAAATAAATGAGGAAAGAAGGTTAGTTTATGATAAGTGTTAATGATATTAGAAATGGGATGACTTTAATAGTAGATGGTAATATTGTACAAGTAATTGAGTTTTTACATGTTAAGCCAGGTAAGGGTGCAGCATTTGTGCGTACTAAACTTAAGAATTTAAGAACAGGTGGGACAACAGAAGTTTCTTTTAATACGAATGTTAAGTTAGAAAAGGCTAATATTAATAAATTTCAAGTTCAATATTTGTATGAAGCAGGTGGGATATATTATTTCATGAATATGAATACTTATGAGCAACTTGAGTTAAGTAGTGAGCAAATAGGTGATAATAAGTATTATTTAATTGAAAATACTTTAGTAGATTTCATTCAATATGAGGGTGAAATGTTAGGTATTAATTTACCTGATAAAGTTGAATTAACGGTTACTGAGACGACTCCTCCAATTAAGAGTACTTCTCCTAGTGCTACTAAAGATGCTACTTTAGAGACTGGGCTTGTTATTAGAGTTCCTTTATTTATCGAGCAGGGAGAAAAGATTTTAGTTACTACTGCTGATGGTAAGTATTCTTCAAGAGCCTAGGCTCTTTTTTATTTTTGGTGGCAAAATGAGTAAGGTTGTGTTAGTTACTGGTTCTAGTAGAGGTATTGGTAGGGCTTGTATTAAAGAGTTTGCTAAAAGAGGGTATAAAGTTGTTATTAATTATAATCATGGTGAGAAGAAGGCATTAGCTTTAGAAAAAGAAATTAAAGAGTTAGGTAATGAATGTTTAGTTATTAAAGCTGATATTAGTAAGGAAGAAGAAGTAGTTTACATGGTTAATAAGATTAGAGATAGATTTGGTAAGATTGATGTGTTAGTTAATAATGCTAGTATTTCATGTGATAGTTTATTTGAGGATAAGAGTGTTAGTGATTTTAAAAGAGTTATGGAAGTTAATGTTTTAGGGACTTTTTTGGTTAGTAAGTATGTGGGTAAGATTATGTATGAGAATAAAGAAGGTAAGATTATTAATGTGAGTTCAACAAATGGGATTAATACTTATTTTCCAATGTGTATAGATTATGATGCTAGTAAAGCAAGTATTATTTCGCTTACACATAATTTAGCAATGCAATTTGCTCCTTATGTGAATGTTAATGCTGTGGCTCCAGGTTTTATTGCTACGGAGAGTGAGATTGGTGATATGGATGAGCAGTTTATTAAGAGTGAAGAGGAGAAAATCTTTTTAAGGAGAGTTGGCAAGGAAGAAGAAGTGGCTAGGGTTATTTGTTTTTTAGCTAGTGATGATGCAAGTTATATTAATAATGAAGTTATTAGGATTGATGGAGGTATGTATGGAAACTATTAAGTTAATTGAAGAGTGTGAGAGAGAGTTGAAGGGTCAGTTTGAGAAGATTGATCGTGTTTGTTTGGCTAATAGTGAGAAAGTGTGGAAGGCTTTTAGGGAGAATCATGTGTATGAGACTCATTTTAATAGTGCGACAGGGTATGGGTATAATGATTTAGGTAGAGAGGTTATAGAAAAGATATATGCAGATGTTTTTAAAGCTGAAGATGCTTTAGTTAGGAGTAGTTTTATTTCTGGTACTCATGCTTTGACGGTAGCCTTGTTTGCTGTTTTAAGACCTAATGATATTTTGTTATCAATTAGTGGTAAGCCTTATGATACTTTAGATGGAGTTATTGGGATTGTGGATAATAAGAGTTCTTTAAAAGCTTTTGGGGTTAAGTATGAGCAGGTTGATTTAGTTAATGATGATTTTGATTATAAGGGTATTGAAAAAGTTTTAAAGAGTAAGAAGATTAAACTGATTGAGATACAAAGAAGTAAAGGGTATTCTAGTAGAAAGAGTATTTCTATTGATAAGTTAGAGAAAGTTATTAAGTTTATTAAAAGTATTGATAAAGAAGTTATTGTTATGATTGATAATTGTTATTGTGAGTTTGTTAGTGATAGGGAGCCTAGTGAGGTTGGTGCTGATATGGTTGTGGGTTCGCTTATTAAGAATTTAGGGGCAGGGATAGCTTTAAATGGGGCTTATATTGTTGGTAGGAAAGATTTGGTGGAGTTAGCAGCAGAACGTTTAAATGTTCCTGGGCAAGGTAAGGAAGTTGGTCCTTTAAACCAGAATAAGAGTATTTTACAAGGGTTATATATGGCTCCAAGTGTTGTTAGTAGTAGTGTTAAGGTTGCTACTTTAACTAGTCTTGTTATGGAAAAGTTAGGGTATGAGGTAGAGCCTAAGTATAATGATGATAGAGTAGATATAGTTCAAAGTATTATTTTTAATAATAGTGAGGATTTGATTACTTATGTTAGAGGTATTCAAAGAGGATGTGTTATTGATAGTGATGCTTTAATTGAGCCTAGTGATATGCCTGGGTATGATGATAAGATTGTGATGGCTAGTGGTTCTTTTGTGCAGGGTTCTTCAATTGAGTTATCTTGTGATGGGCCATTAAGAAGTCCATATATTGCTTATCAACAAGGTAGTTTAACTTATGAATATGGTAAGTTAGGTGTCATGGTAGCAATTGAAGGATTAATAAAAGGGTGTAAAGAGAATGTGGAATGATAAATTATTTAATAAAGCATTATTTTTTGCAATGAGAGCACATGATGGGCAAATGATGATATTTCCTAGTGATATAAGTTATTGTGCGCATTGTGTTGGTGTTTGTATGACGGCTATAAATCATGTGAAAGAAAAAGATGTTGATTGGAATTTGATTGTTCAAGTAGCTTTGTTGCATGATACGATTGAGGATACTGGTACTACATATGATGATATATGTAAAGAATTTGGTAAAGAGGTAGCAGATGGTGTGTTGGCTTTATCGAAAGATAGTAGTTTACCTTATGATGAGCAACTAGTTGATAGTATTGAACGCATAGTTAAATTAAAAAAGGAAATTGCTATAGTTAAGCTTGCAGATAGATGTTATAACATTAACTCAAAAGTTTCTAGTTGGTCAAAAGAGAAGCATGAGAAGTATTTAGAAGGTGCTAGAATTATTTGTGATAGATTAGGGTATGCATCTAAGTCACTTAGAAAGGTTTTATTAGATAGAATAAAACAATATTAGTAAATATAAAAAAACAAAAAATTAGTAACTAAAGTAATTAATAGTATATTGAACTTTTAACAATACATATTTTTAATGTTATGTTTACTTTACAATTAATAAATAGTCATGAATTTCCATGCCTTTTTTTATCTTGATTTTAAAAATAGATATGATATCATAATATTACAATACTTTTGATAAGAAGGAGATACTTTATGAGAATAACGCAGGAAGATATTAATCAATATGTAGCAAATGGTGGGGACTTAACGTATTTAACAGAAAAACAAAAACAAGGGATTCCACAAGAGATTATTAATCAATATGTAGCAAATGGTGGGAACTTGATTCGTTTAACAAAAGAACAAAGACAAGCGATTCCACAAGAGATTATTAATCAGTATGTAGCAAATGGTGGGTACTTAGGGTATTTAACAGAAGCACAAATGCAAGAGATTTCACAAGAGCTTATTAATCAATATGTAGCAAAAGGAGGTTACTTGGGAGATTTAGCAAAAGAACAAATACAAGTGATTCCACAAGAGTTTATCAATCAACGTGTAGCAAATGGCGGGGAATTGTGGGGTTTAACAGACAAACAAATACAGGCTATTCCACAAGTGTTTATTAATCAGTATGTAGTAAATGGCGGGTACTTAGGGTATTTAACAAAAGAACAAAGACAAGTTATTCCACAAAAGATAATAAATCAACGTGCAGTAAATGGTGGGGACTTGGGATATTTAACAAAAGAACAAATACAAGCGATTCCGCAAGGGTTTATTAATCAATATATAGCAAAAGGTGGAGACTTGGGGCGTTTAACAAAATCACAAATACAAGCTATTCCACAAGAGCTTATTAATCAGTATGTAGCAAATGGTGGATACTTAGGGTATTTAACAAAAGCACAAAGGCGAGCGATTACACAGGAGCTTATTAATCATCGTGTAGCAAATGGTGGAAACTTGGGGGATTTAACAGAAGAACAAAGACGAGTTATTCCTGGGGAAATAAGTAAAATTTCAAAAGAAAGTTTAGATGCTCTAATACTGTTTGGTGCAGGTAAAATAAATAAAGAAGATTTACCAGCAAATGTTATTCTTAATTATTCTCTTAGAAATAATTTATTAAATATTGTAAAAACTAAATTAATGCAACATTATGATCAAGTATGTAAAAAACATGGTTATATTGATGATGTTCCTGATAAAATTCAAGAAAAATTTGATAAAAAACTACAAAAAATATATAAAGAAATAAACGAAAATAAAAAAGATTTGTTAGAAGAATGTAATAAGAAAAAAAATATAAGAAATAGTTGCTAATAATTTGAGGTGGTAATTTGACATTAGTTGAGTTTAATAATTCATGAATAAATGATTTGATTTATTAATAGAAAAGTTATGTCCTACGAAAATAAGCACTGCATTAAATAGATGTAGTGTTTTTCTTTAGTAATAATACTTGTAATGTTAACTGTAACATATATTTAATCTTCATATATCAAGGCAAGAAGAGAAAATGTTTTTTTGGGTGATAAGAAGATACATTGTTATATGAAGAGGCCTTCAAAAGTTTCTTTTTAGGGTATGAAACAAATGTAGTATAGATTAGTAGTTACTAGTAGAAAGTCCTAATGATTATTTTGATTAAGTAAAAAAATAGTTCCTATAAATAATAGGGACTTTTTTTTATTGCTTTCATATTCTATATTAGGATGTGATGTATAAATGGCTAATAGTGATTATTTAATAGCGGGCAATGATGAACATGGGTTAGAGCCTCAACCAACGATAGGTAAGAGAACTCCTGTTATGCCTAATGTTGGTAGGAGTTTTTATGAAAATGAATTTAATAAAGAGGCAAAGAGATATTTTTTAGAAGCGTGTGCTAGGCAGGGGTTTAGGACACTTGATGTTAAGCCAGGCAACCAAGATTTATCTTTAACAGCTAGGGCACAAATTGTTAACTCTAGCAATCCAACATTATTATTAACTTTTGCATATAACGCTACTTCTAGTGATGAGGAGTTTTCTAGTGCTAGTGGGTATGAAGTGTATTATTCTTTAATTAATCCATATCCAAACGAGAGTAAAGATTTAGCTAACAATATTTTAAACCACTTAAAAGAAGGAACAAAGCAAAATAATAGGGGTTTGAAGACGGCGAATTTTTATATGTTAAGAGCGGTAACGTGTCCATCTGTTTTACTAGAAGCAGGCTTTATGACTAATTTAAGAGAAGCAAAGTTAATGATGGATCCTGATTTTCAGAAGGAAGTTGGAGAAGAGTGTTGTCATGGGGTGTGTGATTATTTAAATGTTAGTTATAGTAAACCTACTAGTAGAGAATATCCAGTGTTGAGGTTAGGTAGTCGTGGTGATAATGTTAAGTATTTACAAGCAAAACTATTATCAAAATTATATAATGTAGGGAATATTGATGGGGTTTTTGGAGCAGGTGTAGAGAATGCTGTTAAAAGTTTTCAAAAAGATAATGATTTAGTTAGTGATGGGGTTGTAGGAAGTAAAACATGGGCATTATTGAGAAAAATTGGTTAAAAGGTAATGTTTTTGCTTTTATATTGTGGGTTTTTCTTATGAATTGAGTATGGTATGTGATTGATTTATATCAAGAAAAGAGTTTATAATGGGATATTTTAATAATTAGAAAAGCATATTTTTGTTAAAAGAATGGATAATAATTATAAGGAGAGAAGATAATGATTTATCTTGTTTTTACAGTTATTAGTGCTGTTTTTTTAGCTTTATATGATTTGCTTAAGAAAATTAGTTTGAAAGATAATGATATATATGGAGTTTTGTTTTTTTATGCTCTAGTGGCTTTTATTTGTAGTTTTGTTTTTGTTAGGGAGGCTTTTTTGGTTGATTTTAAGTCAGTTTTATTTATTTTGTTAAAGTCTTTTGTTATTAGTTTTAGTTGGTTTTTAACGATGAAGGCAATGAGTAAATTAGATCTAGGGATTGTTGTTCCTTTTTCTTTGTTAGGGTCTGTGGGCACAACTATTTTAGCGAGTATTGTTTTGAAAGAGAAGATAGGTGTTGAACAGATTGGGGGAATGTTAGTTATTTTGCTTGGGTTATTTTTGCTATCAAGATTGTGTGAAAAAGGAGGTGAAAATAGGGATTATAGGTATTTGCTTTTGCTTGTTTTAGCAGCTTTTCTTTCTTCTGTATGTGCGATTATTGATAAGTTTTTGATTGATGATGTAGGGTATAATGGTGTTATGTTTTGGTTTTTCTTTTTTTTAATGGTTATTTATTTTATTCTTAATATTATTAAAAATAAGAAAATTAAGTTTTTTAATTATAAGAAAAGTGTATGGGTTATAGGTATTGGAGTTAGTATTTTTTTAGCAGATTTGTTTTATTATGTAGCTATTAGTTATGATAATGCATCTTTATCAATGGTATCAATAGTGCGTAAGTTATCTGTTTTTATTGGGGTTGTGTTAGGGTGTGTTTTCTTGAAGGAGAAGAAATTTTTAAAGAAATTGTTTCTTTTGTTTTTGATGTTTGGTGGTTTAGCTGGGTTATTGTTTTGGTAATTGTTAACATATGGTTTATTTTTGCCTTTTAGTGAATGTTTTTAAGGAAAAAATTTTTTATTTTCTTTTAAAAAGGGGTTAGTAATGTTATATTAGTAGGGGTATATATAAAAAGAGGGATGCAAATGGTTATATCTAAAGGATGGAAGTGGGAATTATTATCTAAGGATGATGAGTATTGGAATACTCCTGATTTTATGATACATTATTTGAGTTATAGATGGAAAAAAGCAGGTTTTAAAACTTTTTTAGATTTAGGGTGTGGATTAGGTAGGCATTCTTTGTTTATGGCTGAGCAGGGTTTTAATGTTTTTGCTTTTGATAGATCTAGTTATGTTGTAGATGTTGTGAAGGAAAAAGCTTTTAATGAAGGCTTGAATGTTAAGGTGTGTGTTGGGAATGTTAATAATATTCCTTATGGTAATGAAAGCATTGATTGTGTGCTTGCGATGGGTGTTCTTTCTAATAGTGATAAAAGTGGTATTTTAGAGATTATTAAAGAGATGTATAGGGTTTTGAAGGTGAATGGTGAAGTTTATTTTAATATTATTAGTACGGTTTCGGATATGGATTTAGATGATGAGTTGTATAATGGTAATGTGTTTTATAATGTTATAGAGAGTGATTTTGAATGGTTGTTTGAAGATTTTGAGGTTATTAGTATTAAACATGTTAGTGAAGTGTTTCCTAGTGGGAATAATATGCCTTGTTATTGTGTGCTTTTGAAGAAAGTTGATAAAAGAGGTAGTTTTAGTGATGATAAATTAAAAGATAATCTCTATTTAATGTAAGGGGGAAATAAAATGAGAGATCAAAAATTTTATGTTTGTCGTAATTGTGGTAATTTAGTAGGGATGATTGATGGGAAGGTTCCGATGATTTGTTGCGGGGAAGTTATGGAAGAGTTAAAGGCTAATACAGTTGATGCTTCAAGTGAGAAACATTTACCTGTTTATGAGTGGGATAATAATGTTTTGAAGGTAACTGTAGGTAGTGCTATTCATCCTATGGAGGAGAGTCATAATATTGCTTGGGTTTATGTTCAAACAAAAAAAGGCGGACAAAGAAAGGGTTTAGAGGTTGGTAAAGAGCCTGTTGTTAGTTTTGTTTTTGATGATGATGAACCTGTAGCTATTTTTGCTTATTGTAATTTGCACGGTTTGTGGAAGACAATTGTTGAATAATGTAGTAAGGTGATTATGTGAGTAGTTATGAAGGTATTGAAAGTATTTTAACTAGGAAAGAGATAAGTGGCGGTTTTTCTAATTTAAGTAGAAATAAGAAAAGAAAAGTTATCAATTATTTTAATAATACGTATTTGGATAAAGATATTGTTGAAGATTTGTTTTGGGTTCGTTTTCCATTATCGTGTTTAGAGTTGCATAATTTGATTGATTTATTTTCTTATATTCAAAGAGATGAGAATGAAGAACTTTATAGATTGTGTTTAAAAGATGATGATGGTTATTGTTGTGGTGATTATAGTGATGATATCGAGCAAAAATTGTTGAAGGCATTAAGGGGTAAGTATAAAGGTTGTAGAAGTGTGGAAGATGTTTTAGTAAGTATGAGTAATAATAATCTTTTGAGGCATGAAATGGATTTGTTGGAAATGCTTGCTTTTCAAGTATATACTTCTAAGCAGTTACGAATGCTTGGTGATAATTATAAAATTAATTTATTTAAGTATGATATTAATTCGGATAGTATTGCTTCATATAATCGAGATGATAATATTTTGAATTTATATATTTCTGATAAAGAACTTTTTGCGGATGAAATCTTACAAGCTATTAATCATGAGATAGAGCATATTGTTCAAATAGTTAAGATGAAAAATTTTTGTGTTGATGAAGATTTACAAGTTTTAGAATATATTCAAGATGATGTTTTAGTTAGTTTGTTTCATGATAGTTATAGTAAAAGTAATTATTATGCACTTAGTTTTGAGTTTGATGCTGAAGTAAAATCTAGAATTAAGACAGGAGTTATGTTAAAAGAAATTTCAAAAAAGAATTTTAGAGAATATGTTCGTGGGGTGTTATATGATTCTCAATATTTTTCTTCTTTGAAAAGGGGTTATGGTGAAGATCGTTGTGATTTGAATTGTTTGTTTGAAAAGAATATGAATGTTTTAAAGAAAAAGGATATGAAGAGATTTAAAAAGATAATTAGTGAGGAATATCCGATACTTATGTATGCTTCTTATTTGGATAATGGTGAGTTTAAAATGAAGGATATTGATAGATTAGTTAGTGATATGGATGGAGCATGTAGTTTGGAAGATAGAAAGATTTATTATGATTTGATTAAGTGTAGAATTTTTAGTTTTAAGGGTGATTTAGAGACGATTAAGAAAAGATGTAAGCAGGGTATATATAGTAGTGATACTAGGAAAGATTTGGATGATTTGTTGCATGTGAAATTTGATGATAAATATCAGCGATATTTTGAAAAGTTATCTGTTAGTAGGAAAAGTAAGAGTAGAGTGTAAATTATAAATTTTTATAAAAAGATAGATTTATCTTGCATATAGTGAACTTTTTAATTATAATTACTCAAGTTGAAAACGTTTTTGTTGAATGGAGGAAATAATGTATGTCAGATATCGTTAGGATATTTGCATTAGGTGGTCTAGACGAAAATGGTAAAAATATGTATGTTGTAGAGATTAACAATGATATTTTTGTTTTAGAAGCCGGTATGAAATATCCAGAAAGTAGTATGCCAGGAATTGATATTATTATTCCTGATTATACTTATTTAATTAAAAATAAGGAGAGAGTTAAGGCTTATATCGTTTCACATGGGCATGATGATTGTATGGGTTCTATTACCTATGTGTGTAAGGATGTTCCTGCACCTATTTATTGTAGTAAAGTTACAAGTGAAATGATTAAGGATACGGCTAGAAGGTATCGTCAGAATTTAAAGTTAGATTTTCATATTGTAGATACTACGAGTGATGTGATGATTGCGGGCAGGCTTTTCAAGTTTTTTTCTACGACGCATTCGGTTGCTCAATCGATGGGGGTAGCTATTAGTACTAGTCAAGGGTATGTTGTGTATACTGGTGATTATATCGTTGATTGTGGGGCTTTTAAGAAGTTTAGGACGGATTTAAAAGCTTTAGCAAAGATTGCTGAAAATAAAGTTTTGTGTTTAATGAATGAGTCAGTAGCGAGTTATAAACCTGATTATGCTTCTCCTAATCATAAGTTAACTCCTTTAATTAAAAGGCCATTTGAGGAATTTAAGGGGAGAATTGTGATTGCTCTTTATAATCAGAATTTGTTTGGTTTGCAAGAGGTTATTAATTTAGGTGTTAAAAATAATAAGAAGATCGTTATTTTTAGTAAGGATATGGAAAATTTGATGAATAATTTTAATATTGAAGGTTTTCTTGATATTCCTGAAAGAAATAGGGGAACATTAGATGATTTAAAGAAGGAAGATCAAAGCGATATTTTAGTGATTATTACTAGTAATGGTGAGAGATTATTTAGAATGCTTGAAAGAATTGCTAATGAAGAATTGTATGAAGAAAAAGGTTTGTTATTAGGGGAGAACGATTTAGTTATTATGGCTGCTCCTTCTGTTCCTGGGGTAGAAGTTATTGCAGTAAATGTTTTAGATTTGTTATATAGAACAGGGGCTAAAATTGTTAATATTAGTAGTAAAAAGATTTCTAGTATGCATGCTCAAGAAGAAGATATTAAAACAATTATTAGTTTACTTCAACCTAAATTTTATTTACCTGTGAAAGGATATTATAAAGATTTAATTGCTAATGCTACGTTAGCTAATAATATGCAAATTGGGTTAAATCATAGTAATATTTTTGTTTTTGATAATGGTATGGTGGCTAAGTTTGTTGATGAAAAGTTTGTAGCAGGTGAAGAGATGGTCCAAGTTGGTGAGTTAATGGTTGATGGGTTAGGTATTTTTGATGCTGGTAGTGTAGTTATTAACGATCGTAATAAGTTAGCTGATGATGGGGTAATTATTTTAGGTATTACACTTGATTCTAAGACAAAAGAGATTATAGCAGGTCCTGATGTTCAAACAAGGGGATTAGTTTTTATTAAAGAGTCTGATCATTTAGTTAAGGATGTAGCGGATCTTTATGTGGTAACGGTTAAAGAAACGTTTAGTAATGATAAATTAGATATTAATGAAAAAAGAGTGCTTATTAGAGATAAGATTTCAAAATATGTGAAAAAAGAAACTGGTAAAGATCCAATGGTTCTTTCCATGGTTGTAGAAATTTAATTAATAAAATAAAGTTATGCTTTTTCCATCTTTTTCAATAAAGCCTTCTTCAATTAAACTGGTTATTTCTCTCATCATAGAGCTACGATTAATTGATAGGTAAGCCGCAAGGTCAGTGTAGGAGAAGGGTAACTTTATTTTTTTACTATTGTAATTTTTTCTTGATAGGTTAGAGAAATATTCTAGTAGTTTATCTCTAGTAGTTGTTTTGGAGATGAGTTCTAGTTTAGTGTTTAAATTAATTATTTTTTGTAAGAGTAAGTCGTTTAGCATTTTGTTAATGTCTTCATAGTTGTTTAGTTGCTGAAGTAATTTGTAGTCTAGTTCATAGATAACCGTTTCTTCTTTAGCGATAACAAATAATTCATTATTAGTAGTGATTTTATAAAATACTTCGCCAAATAATTCATTTTCATAATATCTATCAATAATTATTTTATTTCCATTATAATCATGTCTCATTAAATCTGCAGTTCCTTTTTCAATAATACATAAATTAAAACGATTATTAATGTAATTAGTAATAATTTGTCCTTTTTTAAATTTTAATTGTTTTAATGATTTTGAGTAGTTGGGATTGCTTTTTAAGGCGTCTATAAAAGTTCTTTGCATATAATTATCTCCTTTTTTACCATTTTAAAAAAATTTTTAAAAAAAGTAAATATTTTCGTTATTTGTTGCAATTGCAACATTAATATTATAGGAATAGTGCTATTATGGGAGTAGTTACTTGGATCTGGGGAGGAAATTTTATGAAAGTAATTAAGCGAAATGGGACTATTGTTGAATACGATAGGGAAAAAATTATTTCAGCGATTAGTAAGGCTAATAATGAGGTTAGCGAAAAAGAGAGAGCAAGTAATGAAGAGATTCATAACATTATTAAGGGAATTGAGGATCTTAATAAAAAAAGAATATTAGTAGAGGATATTCAAGATATTATTGAGATGAAGTTAATGGAGTTTGGGAGATACGAGTTAGCTAAAAAGTATATTGTTTATCGTTATACTAGATCGTTAGTTAGAAAGAAAAATACTACAGATGAATCTATTTTAGGGTTAATTAAGAAAACAAACAAGGATGTTATGGAGGAGAATTCTAATAAGAATGCAGTAGTAGCATCTACTCAAAGAGATTTAATTGCAGGGGAAGTTAGTAAAGATTTAACTAAGAGAATGTTGCTTCCAGAGAAGATTACGAAGGCTCATGAAGATGGGGTTCTTCATTTCCATGATGCAGATTATTTCTTACAACCTCTTTTTAATTGTTGTCTAGTAAATATTAAGGATATGTTGGATAATGGGACGGTTATGAATAGGAAATTGGTAGAGTCACCTAAGAGTTTTCAGGTTGCGTGTACTGTTATGACACAGATTATTGCAGCGATTGCTAGTGGGCAATATGGGGGACAATCTGTGGAAATTAAGCATTTAGGTAAATATTTAAGAAGAAGTAAAGAAAAGTTTATTAGGGAGACTAGAGAAGCTTGTTGTGATGAAGCAAGTGAGGAAGTTATTAATAGAGTAGTTAATCGTCGTTTGAAAGAAGAATTGAAGTCTGGTGTTCAAACGATTCAATATCAAATTAATACTTTAATGACTACGAATGGTCAATCTCCTTTTGTTACTTTGTTTTTGAATCTTGAAGAGGGAGATCCTTATATTGAAGAAAATGCGATGATTATTGAAGAGATTATAAGACAAAGATATGAGGGTATTAAAAACGAAAAAGGTGTTTATATTACTCCTGCTTTTCCTAAGTTAGTGTATGTTTTACATGAACATAATAATTTAACTGGAGGGAAGTATGATTATTTGACAAGGCTTGCTGTTAAGTGTTCTTCAAAGAGATTATATCCTGATTATATAAGTGCTAAAAAGATGAAAGAATATTATGAAGGTAATGTGTTTAGTCCAATGGGGTGTCGTAGTTTCTTGTCTCCTTATAAAGATGAGAATGGTGAGTATAAATTTGAGGGTAGGTTTAATCAAGGTGTTGTTAGTATTAATTTACCTCAGATTGGGATTATTGCTAATGGGGATGAAAATAAATTTTGGAGTTTGTTAGATGAAAGATTAGGTTTATGTAAGGAAGCTTTAATGTGTAGGCATTATGCTTTGCTTGGTACAACGGCAGATGTTAGTCCAATCCATTGGATGTATGGTGGTATTGCGAGGTTGCAACATGGTGAAGTAATTGATAAGTATTTAAATAGTAAGTATTCAACAATATCATTAGGTTATATAGGTTTATATGAAGTTACTAAATTAATGACTGGGGCAAGTCATACTTCTAGTGAAGGTCATGATTTTGCTGTTAGGTTAATGAAAAAGCTTCGTTCAACGGTTGATAAGTGGAAAGAAGAGACTGGTTTAGGTTTTGCTTTGTATGGAACACCAGCGGAAAGTTTATGTTATCGTTTTGCTAAAATTGATAAAGAAAAGTATGGGGAGATTAAGGATGTAACTGATAAAGGGTACTATACTAATTCATATCATGTTGATGTTAGGGAACATATTGATGCTTTTTCTAAGTTAAGTTTTGAAAGTGAGTTCCAAGAAATATCTTCTGGTGGAGCTATTTCGTATATTGAGATTCCTAACATGGAGAAGAATCTTGAGGCTTTAGAGGATGTTGTTAAGTTTATTTATGATAATATTTTATATGCTGAGTTTAATACTAAGTCAGATTATTGTCATGAATGTGGTTTTACTGGGGAGATAATTATTAATGATCAAAATGAGTGGGAATGTCCAAATTGTGGGAATAAAAATCATGATAAGATGAATGTTACTAGAAGGACTTGTGGTTATTTAGGAGAGAACTTTTGGAATGCTGGTAAAACGAAAGAGATGAAATTAAGGGTTACTCATTTATAAGGAGATGGTGATATGCATTTTGCATCAATAAAGAACTTTGATGTTGCAAATGGGTTAGGTGTTCGTGTTTCTTTGTTTGTGAGTGGTTGTAATCATCATTGTGAGGGGTGTTTTAATCCGGAAGCATGGGATTTTAATTACGGGCAAGAGTTTAGTGAAAAAGAAATAGATAAAATCATTGAGATGTTAAAGCCTGATTATATTAAAGGATTAACTTTGCTTGGTGGGGAACCATTGGAATTAGTTAATCAACAAGGTATTTTACCTTTAGTGAAGAAAGTTAAGGATGTTTATCCTTCTAAAAGTATTTGGTGTTATAGTGGGTTTACTTTTGAGCAGATTAAACAGATGATTGAGAAATTTGAGATTACTAAAGAATTAGTTAAATATATTGATGTTTTAGTGGATGGTAAATTTGTTTTGAGTAAAAAAGATCTTAGTTTGAAGTTTAGAGGGAGTAGTAATCAACGGGTTATTGATTTTAAGGAGTCTTTAAAAAGGGAAGAGGTCGTTTTATTGGATATTTGAAAGGATTAACTTCCTTTTTTTTTATATAAATTGTATTATGGTATGGGTGTTAGTGATGAAAAAGTTTGTTTTTGATTTGGATGATACAGTGTGTATGAGTGATGAATATAGTGAAAAATATATTTCAGAATTTATTGATAAACATGTTTTACCATATACAAAAGTATGTGATAAGGTGCGTTTTGCTGAGGAGAAATTTAGTTGGAGTAAGGAAGTTGCTCTTGATTGGTATAAAAAATATGGGGATCAAATGATGTTAGAGTTTCCTTGTAAAGAGGGATCTGTTGAAGTTATTAATAGTTTATATGATGCAGGGAATAGGATTATTATTGCTACGGCGAGAGCTACTGATTGGCATTGTGATCCTGAAGGGGTTACTAAAGAGTGGTTAGAGAAAGTTGGTATCAAATATCATAAACTTTATGTTGGTAGGGTAGATAAGGAAAATATTTGTGAGATAGAGGGAGCAGATTATTTTATGGATGATGATGTTAAAATTACTAGTAAGGTAGCTAATCATTTAAAAAATATTAAGGTTTTTCTTATGACTTCTAAGTATAATGAAGATTTGATGTTAGATGAAAAAGTTGAAAGGGTTAAAGATTTTGAAGATTTTAAAAGTAGAATAAGGTAGGTAATAGATTTGAGGTGTTAGTGTGTATAAAGGTGAAAGCATAGATGAAGAGATTAAATGTTGTTCTCTTTGTGGTAAGTTAGTTAAACTTGCTGGTGAAACTATAAAGGTTGGGACAATACCTTTTATTTTTATTGGTGAGAGTCCTAGTAAAGATGGGTGGGTTGTTTCAAAAAGAGCTTTTTATAATAAAAATGGTAAATTGCAAGCAACTGGTAAAGTGTTAGAGAAACTATTAAATAATATTAATTTATCTATTAATGATATTTATTTTACGGAATGTTGTAAGTGTGTTATTGAGGATAGGAAGCAACTTGAAAAATGTTCTAAAAATTGTTTGCCAATACTTTTTAAGCAATTATCAACTCTACCATGTAATATTATTGTTTGTATGGGTGTTCATCCAACTCAAGCTTTATTAGGAATGAAGATAAAAAGATTTGCTGATTATGTTGGAAAAGAATTTGAAATAGAAATAGATAATAAAATGTATAAAGTTTTACCTATTTATCATCCAAGTCCATTAAATCCAAAAGGGTATAAAGAGAATGTTCCTATTTTTGAAAAATTAGCAAAATACTAATAAAGAGGTTTATTTTTTTGTTGGTGTAAAGATGAAAAAATATTGTTACAAAAATGTTTATTAATGTCCTTTTTTTCTTTTTTTCATATATTAGGTTGAGGTGTTATGAATGTCTAGTAGGGTTAAATATAATAAGAAGGATATTGAAACTTTAGCTAGGTTAATGAAAAGTGAGGCATTAGGTGAAGGTAACTTTGGAATGTTACTTGTTGGTAATGTGGGTATTAATAGGGTTGTATACAAATGCATTCCTTTTAAAAATATTACTACTATTCAAAAGATGGTGTATCAGCCAGGCAACTTTTTAGGCGTTAATACTAAGTTGTTTAATTCACCAGTTAATTCTAAGATTAAAGGGTTGGCTGAGAAAAATATTAAGTTTTGGAGAGCTGATCCTGCGTATAATGCATTATATTTTCAAAACCCAGGTAAAGGTAAACCGTGTAAGGATCGTTTTTGGGGAGAATTCGCAGGTAGGTTTAAAAACCATTGTTTCTATGATCCTGATAATTTAGAAGGATGTGGATTATAAGACTCTTTGGAGTCTTTTTTTTTGCTTTGTCGAATTTAGGGAGTCCCCTATCATTAAAATTTGGGGAAGGTGAGGGGAAAAAAGTAGAAAAAAGTTTTTTTTAAATAGAGAGTGAAGTAAAATAAATTTGGAGGTTGATAGCATGCTTCAAAGTTTTGTTGGGATCTTTTTGCCTTTTGTTGGTACAATTTTGGGTTCTTCAGTAGTGTTTTTATTGAAAGATAAAATAAATGAACGGTTAGAAAAATTATTGCTTGGTTTTGCGAGTGGAGTTATGCTTGCAGCGTCTGTTTGGTCGTTGCTTATTCCAAGTATGGAGATGGTCGATAATTTAAAATGGTTGCCTGCTTGTGTGGGGTTTGTTTTGGGAGTGGGCTTTTTATTTTTACTTGATTGTTTAGTTCCTCATAAGCATAAGGATAGTGATTGTGAAGAAGGTATAAGTTCTTCGATTAGCGATATTAATAAGTTTATGCTTGCAGTTACTTTGCACAATATTCCAGAAGGTTTAGCGGTAGGTATCGTTTTTGCTGGTGTTCTTAGTGGGGAAGTTATGATGTCTGTTGCTGGGGCTTTTGTTTTGTGTATTGGTTTAGCAATTCAAAATTTTCCTGAAGGGGCGATTATATCAATGCCTTTAAAAGCAAATGGGATGTCTAAATTTAAAGCTTTTGGGTATGGGGTGTTATCAGGAGTTGTAGAGCCAATAGCATCTTTATTAGCTATTTTACTAGTTTCGTTAGTCGAGCCTATTTTACCTTATTTTTTATCGTTTGCAGCGGGAGCGATGATTTATGTAGTAGTGGATGAACTTATTCCAAATTCACATAATGGTAAGCATTCTAATTTGTCAGTAATTGGAGTTGCGATTGGTTTTTTACTTATGATGGTGTTGGATGTAGCACTTGGATGAGTCTAGGTTTATCTTTTAATTTACCAACTATATAATTTTTCATAGCATCTTTTCTTGCTTTTTACTAGTTTGGTTAGTTGGGTCTATTGGTTGTTAAAAGAAGCAGGGAAGGTATAAATTTTATGCTGAAAAATAATTTTAAAAATATAGGGTAATTTAGGTAGATTTATAAATATTTATTAGAATTAGTTAAAAAAGGACAAGTAAATTATAGAGTATCTAGAATAAAATTATTAAAACATTATATGTGGTTTGTTAAACCAAACTAGATTATAGATAAGAAGTGATTAAATGATATTTTTTCTATTAATGAAAAAATTTTTTTATTTTCAATTTTTCTTTAAGGTTTAGTGGGTATAGTAATTTTAAAGAAAGGTGATATAAATGAAAAAATTTATAGTATTTTTAAGTTTATGTACGGTTTTTTTGTGTAGTGGGTGTAAATGTGATTTTACTGATTCTAATGATGGCATGAAGAATAGTGTTCCTACGACAGTTATTAATACAACTTATAGTAGTGATGATGAGAGTGAGTTAGTTACTTTGTATAGTAATTGTAAGAAGAGTGTAGTTACGATTTTAAATTATGCGAGTTATTATGATAGAGGGCAAGTAGTTACTAGTTTGTATAGTAGTGGTAGTGGTTTTGTTTATGCTTATGATGATAATTATATTTATTTGTATTCTAATGCTCATGTTGTATCAGTAGATACGGGTTATAATCAAAGTTATTATGAAGTTGTTTTTCATGATGGATATCGTAGTTATGCTAGTCTTGCTTATAGCGATGGTAGTGAAGATGTGGCTATTATGAAAGTTGAAATGGATGGTCAAGATTTTGCGGTTGCTTCATTAGGTAATAGTGATGCGGTTAGTCCTGGTGAAGAGGTGTTTACTTTAGGTAGTCCATTAGGGTTAGTTTATTCTAATACGATTACGAAAGGTATAGTTAGTAATGTAAGAGTTCAAGAAAATACGGATGATGATGGTGATGGTGTTGAGACAACGATGTATTTAATTCAGATAGATGCTGCTTTAAATCCTGGTAATAGTGGTGGCCCTTTGTTTAATATGAAGGGGGAAGTTATTGGAGTTAATACTTTAAAAATTATGAGTGATTCTAGTGGTGAAGATGTTGAGAGTTTTAATTTTAGTATTCCAATTAATCATTTTGTGATGGTAGCTAATTCTTTAGCGGAGAATGGTAGTTATAGTAGGCCACTTATGGGTGTGACAGTAATTGATATTACGTCAATGTCTTTAAAAGAAAGAGATAATTATAATATTGAAGTTAGTAAGGGGCTTTATATTGAAAGTGTTTCTTCTAGTGGTCCTAGTAAGGGGATTTTAAGTAAAGGTTTAGTTATTGTGAAGATTAATGAAGTTGAAGTAAGTGATATGGCAGATTTTTCTTGTGAGTTATATAAATACCATTCTGGCGATACGGTTAATGTTGTAACGACTAATGGTAGTGGGGGCAACACTACTAGTTACAGCATTACCTTATCTTAAAGGGGGTGATACGTAATTTATATCGCAAAAAGGCCCCTCCCTTTTTCGTAAGATATATTCCTTTGCTGTAGTCGATAATTTAGACTACAGCTTTTTTTTATTTTTTTTGGTTGTTCTTTGTAGGAAATAATAATAGTGATATAATAAAAATTACTAGGTAGGTGAATAATGTGTCTAAAGATAAGAAAAGAGATGAAAGTAAAAAGCCTAAAAAGATATCTGTTGAAGCAGAGGTTGCTCTTTTGGGGTTGCTTTTATCTATTACTTCTTTGATAGGCTTGCTTAATCAGGGATGGTTAGGAGGTTTTTTGACATATTGTTTAGTTTATTTATTTGGTAGTATGTATTTTGTCGTGTTACTATTTTGTATTTATTTAGGGTTATATTTATTTTTTAAGAAGAAGAAACCAACGATTATTTTAGGGTTAAATGGGGTTGCTGTTATCTTTTTGATTTTATTTTTACTTATTGGAGCAAGTAAGTTTGATGGGGCTTCTTTGAATAATTGGTTTGATCATTTTCAAAATAATTTTGATGAAGTTACCGTAAGAGCTTTTAAGGTTGATGTTAGAAGAATTGATGTAGTTGGTGGTGGTTTGGTTGGTTATGGTGGGTATATTTTATTAGTTTCGTTACTTGGTAATTTTGTTGCAGGGTTAGTTATTGTTTTATTTATATTAGGGTGTTTGTATATTTTGTTTAAAAAGCCAATAAGTTTTGTTTATAAGAAGGTTGTTTCTTTTATTAAAAAGAGAAAAGAAAAGAAGAAAAATGAGCAAGTTATAGAAGATGTTAAAGAGTTTAGTAATGATGTTAGTAGTAATTTAGAAATTGCTAAGGAAGTAGTTCTTAAGAAAGAAGGGGAACTTACTTTTGATATTTTTCATGAAAAGATATTTGATGATTCTGATGAATTAGTTGATGAAAAGTTAGTGAGTGAAGAAGTTAAGGAAGAAACTGTTATGGTAAATAATGAAGAAAATACTTGTGAAGATATACAGTTTAGTGAAGATGGGTTAGAGTTTTTTGGAGATGAAGAATTAAATGAAGTGAGTGTTGAAGAAAAAGTTGTTGAAGAAGTAGTTCCTAAGGAACCATTTATTAAAGAAGAAGTTAAGGTGGAAAATAGGGTAGAAGAGATAGTTGTTGGTGATATTTATAGTTTATTAAAAGATAATTTAGAGAATAATGCTTATATGGAGTTAAAGGATGAAGTAGAAGTTAATTGTGAGAAAATTAATCAAAAGTTACAAGAGTTAAATATTAAAGCTAGCGTTACTAATTATATTATTGGGCCATGCGTTACTAGATATGAAATTGTTCCTGAGATTGGGGTTAGGGTTAGTTCAATTGTGAACATCGAGAATGATTTGAAGTTAGCATTAGCAGCTGTAAAAACAAGGATGGAGGCTCCAATTCCAGGTAAGAGTGCGGTAGGTATTGAAGTGGCTAATAAGAAAAGATATCCAGTTTATTTAAAAGAGGTTATTAGTCCTTATAAAGATGATACTAGTAAGTTACTCGTTGGGATTGGTAAAGATTTAAATAATAAAGAAGTTGTAATTAATATTGATAAGATGCCTCATTTATTAGTGGCAGGGGCTACTGGTAGTGGTAAGTCCGTTTGTATTAATTCGATGATTGTTTCTTTACTACTTAGAACGACTCCAGAAGAAGTTAAAATGATTTTAATTGATCCTAAAAAAGTTGAAATGTTGCCTTATGCTAATATGCCTCATTTATTATGCCCAGTGGTTACGGATCCTAAAAAGGCTTCGGTTGCTTTAAAGAAGGTTGTTAGTGAGATGGATCGTAGGTATGAAGAATTTGCTAATAATGGGGTTAGAAATATTGAAGGCTATAATAAAGTTATGTTAGAGAAAGGTGAGAAACTTCTTTGTAATATTGTTGTTATTATTGATGAGTTAGCAGATTTAATGTTAGTGGCTGCTAAAGAAGTAGAGGAAAGTATTCAAAGGATTACCCAGTTAGCTAGAGCAGCAGGTATTTATTTAATTGTTGCAACTCAAAGGCCATCAGTAGATGTTATTACGGGTGTTATTAAGGCTAATATTCCTTCACGTATTGCTTTTTCTGTTTCATCACAAGTTGATTCTAGAACAATTATTGATCGAGCAGGTGCAGAGGAACTTTTAGGTAAGGGTGATATGCTTATGGATATTTCTGGTAGTGGTACTTTAAATAGAGTGCAAGGTGTTTTTGTTAGTGATGAGGAAATATTTAATGTTGTTAATTATATTAAGAAAAAATATGAAGTTAACTATGATAGTGAATTTTTGAATTTAGAAGAAGAAAATAAAGAAGCAATTAATAATTTATTAATAAATGATGAGAATAATAATGATGAGAAGTTATATGAAGATATTAAGGATTTTGTTATTCGTAATAAAAGAGCATCTACTTCTTTACTTCAAAGATATTTTACTTTAGGTTATGCTAGGGCGGCAAGAATGATGGATAGATTAGAGAGTGATGGGATTATTTCTGGTGCGAATGGTGCTAAACCTAGGGAAGTTTTAGTTAATTATGATAAGGAGGAAAAAACAGATGAATAGAAAAGAGATTTTTCTTGATAGTGGTGTTAGGCTTTTAATGATTAAAACAAAGAAATTTAAGACAGTAGAGGTTGCTTTGAATTTTGAATGTGAATTAAATGATGATAATATTACTTTGTATAATTTGCTTATGAAATTATTGACTACTAAAACGGGTGTACATTCTAGTAGGGAGTCATTTAAAAAATATTTAAATGATTTATATGATATGAAGGTATCTTCATATAAGAATGGTTATGGAGCGACATTGGGTTTTTCTTTATTTGTTAATGCTTTAAATAAGGATTATGTTTTAAATAATGAAAATTTGCTTAAAAAACAATTTGAAGTATTAAATGAAGTTTTGTATAAGCCATTAGTTAAAGATGAAGAGTTTGTTAATGAGTATTTTAAGGAGATAGTTAGTGAGTATAAGCAAAATTTAATTAATTTAGATAATTATAAGGAATATGTAGTTAATAAAAAAGTTAGTGAGATTGTTGGTAATTTCCCTATTTTAGAAGGTAATGTTAAGTGTTTAAAGAGAGTTAGTAATAAAGATCTTTATGATAGTTATTTAAATTTAAGTAGTTTATGTAAAAGTGTGATGGTTATTGGTGATTTTGAGTTTGAAGAAGTAGAGAAATTAGTTAATGAATATTTGTTTTTTAAAGAAGTTCGTCATTCTTATAATTATTTTTATAAAGGGAAAATTGAAAATACTGAAGATAAGGAATTTTCTTCTTCTTTTAATCAGTCATCAATTGCTGTTGTATATGAGTGTAATGTTTATATTGGAGAAGAAAATTATTATCCTATGTTAGTGTTTGTAGAAATGTTTAATTATTATTTATTTAAGATTGTTAGGGAAGAGTATAATTTTTGTTATTCAATATATGCACATTATTTAAGTTCAAGAGGGCTTTGTTATTTACAATCTAATATTGAGGCTAAAAATTATAGTAAAACTTTAGAATTAATTGATAAAATTGTTAGTGATTTAGCGGGTGAGATTGATTTAAGTGTTTTAGAGATTTGTAAAAAGAAAATTATTAATAATTTAAAGAAAGAGGATGATAGTCAGGTTAAGTCTTTGAATAGAGAAAAAATGTGTTTTCTTTATAATTTAGGGAGTTTAGATGAAACTATTTCTCGTATTAATAATGTTAAAGATGAGGAAATTAATGAAGTTAGTAAATTGTTTAAAAAGAAGTTTAGTGTTATTTTAAAGGAGGGTAAATAATGGATAAATGGGTATATTCTGATATAAAAGAAGAAGTTTATCATAAGACTCTTAGTAATGGACTAAATGTTTATTTGATTAAAAAAGATGGTTTTAAAGAGAAGTGCGCTTTTTTTGGTACTGGATTTGGCTCATTTGAAACAGGTGATTTTTTAATTGATAATGATGGTAATAAACATTTAGTGGTTGGGGGAATTGCTCATTTTTTAGAGCATCGTTTATTTGATTATTATAAGGGTAATGTAATGGATTTGTATGATAATTTAGGGGCATATACGAATGCTTTTACTTCTTATAATAAGACGGTTTATTATTTTTCAACGATTGATAATTTTGAAGAGTGTTTGAATTTGCTTTTAGATTTTCCTAGTGTTTTTGAGATGAGTGAAGAAGCAGTAGAAAAGGAAAAGGATATTATTGTGCAAGAATTATTGATGTATAAAGATATGCCTGATCAAAAGATTTTTGAGCATACGATGAATAATTTGTATTTTGAACATCCTATTAGATTTGATGTTGGTGGTGAACCAGAAGAAGTGCGAGGGACTTCTAGAGATTTATTAAGGTTATGTCATCAGACGTTTTATTCTCCAGCTAATATGAAATTAGTAGTAGTAGGGGATTTTGATGTTGATAAAACTTTAGAGATTATTGAAAAGAATCAAGAGAGTAAGAAGTTTGAGACTTCTAAGCATGAAGTTAAAAAGATTGATGAAAAGTATGATGAAGTGGTTAAGGAAGAAGAAGTTTTTGAAGAAAATATTAATAATAATAAGATAATGATTGCTTATAAGATGAAACCTTTTGAGGGTGATGTAGTTAAAGAAAGACTATGTTTAGATTTTATAAGTACGTTATTGTTTTCTAGTAGTAGTGATTTTTATGATAATTTAATAAGTAAAGATTTGGCTAATAATATTAATTTTGATTTTATTAGTTATGAGGGGATTAATTGTTTGGCTTTTTCTAGTGATGTTAATGATGTAGATGAAGTTAAAAGATTAGTTAAAGAGAGGGTAAATAAGGCTTTAGAATTATTTAAGGAAGAAGATTTAGAGAAAGTTAAGAAAAGTGAAATATCTTTTATTATTAGAAGTTGTAATTCTTGTAGTAATTTAGCAAAGTATTTTGCTTTGTATTTGTTTGAGAATACTAATTATTTAGATTTAATTAAAATTATTAAAGAAATTAGTGTTAAGGATTTGGAAGATGTTTATAAAAAGTATTTAATGAAGGCTTGTAGTGTTTGTTGTGTGATGAAAGGAAAAAAAGATGATTAAGGGTATTGGTGTTGATTTAGTTGATTATAAAAGAATAGATTTAAAGATTGCTAGGAAAGTTTTGTCTAGTGAGGAAATGAGTGTTTTTAATAGTTTGAAGGAGCATTTAAAAAAAGAATATTTAGCAGAGCGTTTTGCTGTTAAAGAGGCTTTGTATAAGGCTGATAATTCTTTATATAATTATGATAAAATTAGTGTTTTAAATGATGAAAAGGGGAAACCTTTTTTAAAAGATCTTAAGGGTTATGTTAGTATTACTCATGATGGTGGGTTAGTTTGTGCTTTTGTTATTTTAGAGGACTAGTATTTATAGTAAGTAGTGTTGATAATTGATGTTTCTACTTCAATATTTACATTTTCTAAATTATATTTTAGTTGTTTATCTTTTCTTAAAGCTAGGTCATTTAAATGGTAAATGTCAATGTCTTTTTCATATGATTTGGTTAATGTCGTTTTTATTTCTTGTTTGATTTTTTCATTGATTTTATCAGTTATTTTATCTATTGATAATGATGATAAATTAAAGTTGATGTAAGCTTGTGTTTTAATTTTTATGTAATAGTTGTTATCTTTTAGTTTAGTGTCCCAGTCTGCTTTTTTTATTATTACATTAATAGTGGATTCATCATTTGAAGCCTCTATTGTAATGTGTTTGATTTGGTGATACCATTTGTGTCCTTCCGCTTCATCTTCACTCAAGCAATCTATTTTTTTATCATTATAGGTTGTGTAACATATTCCATTATAATAATAAGTTTCTAAACCGCTTAATTCTCCTTTTTCATCTCCTTCTTCTAGAGTTTCATTTTTTACATCAATAACAGGAAAATAATACATTCTATTATAATCAGCATAACTTTTTAAAGAATCTAGTAGGAAAGAAGGTTTTGTTTCTGCACGAAGAATTTCAGGCACTTGATTATTATCGTGAGAATATATTCTTGAACCTACGAGCATATATTTTACATTATAAAATTTATCTAAATCGGTGTTTGTTAAAAATAGTTGTACTTTAGTTCTAAAAATAGGATTATTAACAAAGTATTGTCCAACTTGATAATAATCAATTGGGCCTTGTTCAAAAATTGATTTGTGTAGTACGATGCTTTTTACTTTGATAGCACTTACATAAGTAGCAGCTTTTAATCCTAGTTTGGTGAAGGCTTCACTTATACTTTCATCTTCTTCACTAATTAAGATAAAAGAAGTAGAGGTGTCGTAGTTTTCTGTTTCTATAACGGAAATTGTAGAGGTGTTTAAAATGTATAAATATACTTTATATTTGTTTTCTTCATAGCTTAGTCCTATTGAGATAGGGAAGAACATTTTATTTAAATCTTTGTTTTTGATAAAGCATCCAGTTGATAGTAGAGATAATAAAGGGATGATGAGTATTAATTTTTTAATCATTTTTCTTTTCTCCTTTCTTTTTTAAATAATTAATAGGCATTAATGATTTTAGTAAGTCTTTTGTGTTTAAAGGAGCGAGTGGGTACATGTAAGGAACTCCTAGAGAGTTTTGTGATGTTAGATATATAAGTATTAGAAGAATACCTACACTTATTCCAACTAAGCCAAAAAGAACAGTAAAAAGGAAAAGAAACCATCTAAGTATGTTAACGCTGGTGTTGAAACTGCTGTTGTTGGAGATTACATAACTTGTTATAACACTTATGGATCCTACAAAGAGGGCTTCTTGGCTAAGTATTCCTGCTTCAATGACTGCTCGTCCTAGTAGTAAACTTCCTATGACAAGTAATCCTGCACTCATCACTTGTGATAGTCTTGTTCCTGATATTCTAAAGATTTGAAAAATAATTTCAACGATGATAATTTCAAAGATGAAGGAAGTGGCTATTCCTTTTCTACTGTTAATGGTTGAGGCGATTAGTGATAAGGGAAAAAATTCGGGGTAAAAACTGATTACTGCTGTAATAAAGGGGACAATTATTACGGAAAGAAAAAAGGAAATTGCAAATATTAGACGGTCAAATAGGACAACATAAAAGTTTTCACTTAGTGAATCATGGTATTCAAAAAAGAAGAAAAAAGTAGAGGGGGCGATTAAGGCTAATGGAATACCATCCATCATGATAATAATGCGTCCTTTTATAAGCGATTGGGCTATCCAGTCAGGTCGTGAAGAATAGTTCATTAGAGGGATTAGACTTTTTTTGTTAGTAAAAAAAGATTGTAGTTCACCGATATTTGTTAAACTATCTACTTCTATTTTACTTAATTTATCTTTTATATTATTAATTATTTTTTTATTACTTACTTTATCAATATACATTACAACGACATTAGTGTTAGTTGTTTTTCCGATTGTATATTGTTCAATAGATAAAGTATCACTTTTTATTCTTTTTTGGATTAAAGCAACATTTTTATCATTACTTTCAACTAGAGCATCACGAGAGCCAGAAATAGAAATATCGTTTATAGGGTCAGTGGTCTGTCTAGTTGGGATGTCATCATTGCTTAAAGCGTAAAAGTTTTTATTTTTGTAGTTATAAATGATTACTTTTCCACTGAAAAGATTTGCGTCTAGTTCTTTTTCTTCTATTTTAGTTATTCCTGTAATATTTAAGGTTTCAAAGTTTGGGGAGATTCTTGATTTTTCACTTAGGGAAGGAATAAAACTTTTTTGTAATAAATCGATATTTGTCATTGAACGATGATAAATTAAGAGTAATTCTGTTTCATCAGTTATGGTTAAGAAAACAATGTATTGGTTTTTTTGATATTTTTTTCTTAGTTTATTAGTCATGTTTATTAGTTTAGGCATGTTTCTTTTTCCTCCTTTTGCTTATGAATGGTAGTAGGAGTAAAGATATAATTAAAGTGGATGATGTGATGAATAAGATTTTGGTTAGAAGGTATTCATAGAGGTTCATGCTTCTTTCAATAAAGAATATTAAGATAAAAGTGCTGATTAATAGAATAATTGTAAGTATTTTGGAGATGTTAAAGTTTTTTTTGATGGAGATAAAAGTGTAACCAAGTTTTATGTATATGGAGATAGCAAGGGATGATATGTAATAGTAATCTATGTTTTCAAAGAATTTTCCTGCGACTATATTTTTTATGCTTTCTAAGTAAGGGAAGCGTATTCGATCTAAGAGAATGCCGAATTCAGATAATTGGCGTAAGACAGTGTAGATTCCTATTAAGGAGATAATAGAAGCGGCAATAGTAGCAAATTTTAGATTTATTTTATTAGAAAATGTTTTTTGATTATTAAGTAATAGGAGTGGTTCTAGTAGAATTGGTGATGAAGTAATGATTATTGGTAGTATATTATCTTTATTTATTTTAAAGAAATTATAAAAAGTGTATGAGTCAAACTTGGATGGGTTGGCCAAGTAAGAATATTTAAATATTATCATTATCATTAATAAAATAAAGGCTAGGGAGAAAAAGTTGTTTTCTCCTTTTATGATGGTGTATATAAGTGGTAGTGATAGGAAAATTAGAAGAATGATTAAGGATGATTGTGGATAGTAGTATATGAGTATTATGTTACTTATATTAATAACAGATATGATTGTTGTAAGTAATAAATAGATGGATGATATTATAGAGTAGAGGAAGTTGTTTTGGATTTTGTTTTTTAAGATACGATTATTAATTATTTTGCAAGTTATAAAGACCATTAATGGGAATAGTAAATAAAATAAACATATTATAAAGATAGATTGTTTGGAGTAGGAGTAGAAGAGTTGTTGGGTTAATACTTGGATAGTGTAAAAACTGTATGATAAAAAGAAAATTATTAATATATTTGTTGAGTTTGTTTTTTGTTCTTCCATGTGTTTCACCAGTATTATTTTTAACCAATATTGATAATTGAAACAAAAATAAAACGAGAGTAACAAAATAAAGATATGTTTTTGTCGAATAAGATTTTAATATGGAAGAAAGGGGGAATAGTAATGATTAATCAATTGTTGCTAGTTGGTGTTATAAAGAAGATGCCGATGTTTGATAAGATGATGGATAATAATGAGTTTATTGTGGAAGTGAAGAGAAATTATAAAAATGTAGAGGGGGTTTTTGAAAAAGATTGTTTTAGGTGTCATTTGTGGGTGGCGATTAGTAAGAAAATTAGTCTTAATTGTAAAGAAGGGGATGTGGTTGCTATTAAAGGAAGGTTGGTGGATAATGAAGGAAAGTGTGATATTTTAGCGGAACAGGTCGTGTTGTTAAATAAAGTTAGTTAAATCTTGAAAAGTATATTAGGTTTGATAAAATTATATAGGTGATAGTAATGTTTAAATATATTAAAGTTATTTTTAGGGGTGCTTATAAAATTTTGTTTGCTTATCCTAAGATTAGAAAATATGCGAAAAATAGGGATAAGTATTCTTTAGAAGAAAGGTATGCGTATGCTCGTAAATTAATTAATATTGTTATGAAAGCTTTTAGAGTGGAAATTAAGACAGAGGGATTTGAAAAGATTAATAATGATGAGACATATTTATTTGTAGGTAATCATCAAGGGTTTATGGATGCTTTAGTTATGATTTATCTTTTTGATAAACCTTTTTGTTTTGTTTCTAAGAAAGAAGCAAGAGAGTATCCGTTTGTGGGGAAAATAATATATTTTATTGAAGGGATTTTTTTTGATAGGGAAAATCTTAGAGATTCTGTTAGGATGATTAGGGAGTGTGAAGAAAAATTACGTAATAATCGTAGTGTTGTTATTTTTCCTGAGGGAACTAGAACTAGAGATGAGAATCATATGCCTGGAGAGTTTAAGGCTGGCGCTTTGAAACCGGCTTATGATACTAAGACAAAGATTGTAGTGTTAGCGATGGATGGGTCATATAAGATCTTATCTACGAAGTATAAAAAAGATTTGGTAGTTAATGTTAAGGTTGTTGATGTGATTGATTCTAGTGTTTATGAAAAGAAAAATACAAATGAGTTATCTAGTGAAATTAAGGAAAAAATAATTAATAATTTATATGAATTTCGTAAACAATAGGGTAATAGTTAACCAGAAGTTAACATTTGAATAAAACGTTCTTTTTTTACATATAATGCCCTTGAGGTGTTGTGGATGCACAATGAAATTTTTGCAAAAAGATTTAAAGAATTAAGGGTTAATAAGAATGTTACTCAAACAGAAGTAAGTATGGAGTTAGGTATTACAAAAGCTACTATTTCTTATTATGAAAGTGGTAAGCGGATGCCTAGTAATTTGATGATTAGGAAGATTGCTAATTATTTTAAGGTTCCTGTTGATTATTTGCTTGGAATGGATTATGTTATGGAAGATTCTAATGATGAGTATTTAAAAGATAATACGTTGTTAAAAATTATTAGAAGGTCTAAAATTCTTTCTTCTTTTATTTTAGATGATCCTAGAAGTAATGTTAGGTTGCTTGAGAATTATATTGTTCATTTGAAAAAATAGTTTGATATGTGTTAAATTACTAAGGAAAAATTATTGACTTTAGTTTTACTCTAATATATAATCTTTCATGTTGCTAAATACATGGACTTAGGAGGTGTTTATTTATGGCAGTACCAGCAAGAAGAATTTCCAAGACAGCAAAAAGAAAGCGTAGAACTCATCAAAAATTAGTAGCGCCTAATTTAAGTGCTTGTAGTAATTGTGGAGAAATGATTAAATCTCATGTTGTGTGTCCTAATTGTGGATATTACGATGGTAAAAAAGTATTATAATATTTTTTGTTGAGTTATCCTTAGTGATAACTTTTTTTATTTAAAGCAACTTTTTTTATACAAAGTTGTTTTTTTTTTGTGAAAAAGTATTTACAAAAGGGTGAAATGGTGGCTATAATGGTGGTGTAAGTGGTGAAAAGTGGTAGAAAGTGGGTGATTAATATGTTCATGGGTCAGTTTTTACATAATATTGATGAAAAGGGGCGTATTATCATTCCATCTAAGTTAAGGGAACAACTTTCTAATGCTGTGGTAGTTACTCGTGGATTTGATAAGTGTATTACTTTATATTCTACGGAGGGCTGGGAAAAGTTCCAAACATCATTACTTACTTTGCCTAATACGATGCAAGATGCTCGTAAGCATATTCGTGTGTTAGTGGGTAGTGCTTCTAGTCAAGAGTTTGATAAGCAGGGCAGAATTAATTTACCTATCAATCTTATTAAAGAAGCAGGCATTAATAAAGAGTGTGTAATTGTGGGTTTACTTGATCATATTGAGATTTGGGCAAAAGAAGCATGGGATTCATATTATGAAGAAGCATCTTCTAGTTTAGAAGATGTTGCGGAAAAGTTATCTTTTGTTGGTAAGTAAAATGAGTGAACATGTTTCAGTTTTGTTAAAGGAGTCTATTGAAGGGCTCAATATTAAAAGTGGTGGGACCTATGTTGATGCTACTTTAGGTAGAGCAGGGCATAGTTACCATATATTAAGTAAGTTGTCTAATCTTGGGAAGCTATATTGCTTTGACAAAGATTTAGAAGCTATGGAGACTTCAAGGAAACGGCTATCAACTATTTCTCCCCAATTTGAATTGATTCATGCTGATTATAAGTTTATCAAAATGGAGCTTAATAAGCGTGATGTAACTAATGTTGATGGTGTCTTGTTTGATTTGGGTGTCTCCTCTCCCCAACTAGATAATGGTGAAAGAGGGTTTTCTTACAAGTACGATGCTAGATTAGATATGCGTATGAATAAGGAAGATAAGTTAGATGCTTTTACTGTTGTGAATACATATAAGGAAGAAGATCTTAGAAATATTATATTTAACTATGGTGAAGAAAAGTTTGCTAAGAGCATTGCTAGAAACATTGTTTTAAAGAGGAAAATTAAACCTATTGAAACAACTTTTGAGTTAGTAGATGTTATTAAAAGTAGTATGCCAGGTAGTGCTTTAAGAGAGGGTCATCCAGCAAAGAGAACTTTTCAAGCTATAAGAATTGAAGTTAATGATGAGCTAAATAGTCTTAGGGTAGCATTAGAAGATAGTTTAAAGTTACTTAATAAAGGAGGAAGAATAGCCGTTATTACTTTTCATTCTTTAGAAGATCGTATAGTTAAAGAGATATTTAAGAAGGCAGTTGATGGGGAAAGTTGGTCAAGGAGTATGCCTGTAGTAGTTAGTTCTAGTGATAAAGAATTTAGGTTAGTTACTAAGAAGCCAATTTTACCTAGTGAAGAAGAATTAAAAGAGAATAATCGTTCTCATTCTGCTAAGTTAAGAATTATTGAAAGAATATAGGAGGTGCTTGAGATGGTTACAAGGAAGAGATTAAAGACAAAATTTGATTATCAAATTAGGACGTTTGGTGTTTGTGCTTTGTTATTGTTTGCTTTTACAATTCTTTTTGTTAGCCCTCAAGTTAATAAAGAGAATGAGAATAATAATAATTTACAAGAAGAAATTAAGCGAGAAGAGAGTTTAAATGATAGATTAAAGTATGAGCAAGAAGAGATTGTGATTGAAAGTACAATTAAAGAAGATTAAAAGATAGTTTTTTGCTATTTTTTTGTTGAGGAGGGAAAATAGAGGGTGAAATTTTTTAAGTTAGTAATAGTTTTGTTTATTTTCCTTTTAGTTGGTGGTTGCGTTAGTGAAGTATATGATGATAAGGTTGAGATGGTTTCTACTGATGATTATATTAATTATTATTCTAGTGATAATAGTGAGATATTAAATGGTAATGTTTTTGTTCATAGTTATAATTATAGTAAGTTTTTGGGGGTTAAATATAAGGAGCATTCTAATTATGGGAGTGGTTTTATATATGATAGTGATGATAAATATTATTATCTTTTAACGAATAATCATGTTGTTGAGTATGATTATAGTTATGATTATCATAAGGTTATAATTGAAGATTATTTTAGAAATGAGTATGAAGCTGAGATTGTTTATAAGGATGATAGTTATGATTTAGCAGTGCTTAGAATTAATAGGGTAGTGGATTTAAGGGTGCTTGAATTAAGTGATGAAGTGATAAATGTTAATGATAGTGTTAAGTCTATGGGTAATCCTAATACGGTAAAGAATGTTATTAGTGAAGGTAGTGTTAGATGTTTTAGTAAAGTTAATGTGAATAATGAGTATTCTAAAGTTAATTTTGAGGTAATAGTGCATAGTGCTAAAATTATGAAGGGTTCAAGTGGGAGTGCACTTTTAAATGAAGATGATGAGGTTATAGGTATTACTTTTGCAGGGGTTTTTGATAGTGATGAAGCATTTGTAACGGGGTATGCGATACCTATTAATAAGATTAGAGAATTTTTGAATAGTTAATGAATAGACGATTAGTCTATTTTTTTATTTATGGACATAAGTTTTAATGGTGATAGTAGTGATTAGAGTCTCAATGATAAAAAAGATTTTTAGTTTGGAGATAATTTTTTCTTTAATAATGGTAATTATTGGGGTTAGACTAGGGTATGTGCAGATTGTTAAAAATAATGTGTTATTAAAGGGGGCAAGTGAGTCTTGGCAAAGGAGTTTTCCAATTGAGGCTAGTAGGGGTTATATTTATGATCGTAATGGGGTTAGTTTAGCTATTAATATTCCTACAATGTCACTATCGGTTATTCCTTATCAAGTTAAAGAAAAGGCTAAGACAAGTATCATTTTAGCACCTATTTTAGAGATGGAAGCAAAAGATATTTATGAGCAGATTAATAAAAAAGTTTCTATTGTTAGATTGAAAGGGAATGGGAAAAAGATTAGTGATGAAGTAGCTATGCAAATTAATAAGTTAAGATTGGAAGGGGTTTATTTGATTAGAGATTCTAGAAGATATTATCCTTATGAAACGATGTTAGCGCATACTTTAGGTTTTGTAGGTATTGATAATCAGGGTTTATCTGGAGTAGAAGCTTATTATGATAACTATTTAAAGGGGAGTAATGGTTATCTTAATTATTATATGGATGCTAAAGGAGGGTTATTTAGCAATTTAGAGTCTAATATTATTGCACCATCTTCAGGGCTTAGTTTAAATTTAACAATTGATTTTAATATTCAAAGTATCATGGAAAGAGAGTTATATAATGCTTATTTAAAGTATTCTCCAGAGTCTGTAATAGGGATAGCGATGAATCCTAAAAATGGAGAAATACTTGGGATTGTTAATTATCCTACGTTCAATCCTAATAATTATCAAAATTATGATAGTGATACTTATAATCGTAATTTAGCTATTTGGAAATCATATGAACCTGGTTCTACTTTTAAAGTGTTTTCTTTTGCTGCGGCCTTAGAGGAAAAGAAAATTGATATGTATAAGGATACTTACTATGATACAGGTTCTGTTTATGTTGAGGGGCAACGGATTAAATCTTGGAAAAAAGGAGGGCATGGGCTTCAAACATATTTAGAGGTATTACAAAATTCTTCTAATCCAGGATTTGTTAGTATTGCACAAAAGTTAGGTAAAGATAATTTATATAATTATATTACTAATTTTGGTTTTGGGAGTAAGACTGGTATAGATATTTGGGGCGAGAGTGCTGGTATTATGTTTAAGTATGATGATTACAATTTATTAGAGCAGGCGACGAGTGCTTTTGGTCAAGGTGTAAGTGTAACAGCTCTTCAGTTAGTTACGGCTTTTAGTGCGGTAATAAATGGGGGTTATTTATATGTTCCTAGCATTTTAGATAGTGTTTCTTTGACTTCTACTAAAGAGGTAGTTTATGAGAAGGAAAATGAAGTTGTTAGGCAGGTTATTAGTGAAGAGACGAGTAATCTTATGAGAGATGCTTTAGAGCATGTTGTTAGTGTTGGTGGAGGGCGTACAGCTTATCTTGAAGGGTATCGTGTAGGTGGCAAGACTGGTACTGCTCAAAAGGCAATTAATGGTGTTTATCAAGCGGGTAATTATAATTTATCTATGATTGCGGCTGCTCCAATGGATGATCCTGAGATTGTAGTGTATGTAGCAATAGATAATCCTGAGAGTGCGATTCAATATGGGGGTACAGTAGCAGGTCCTATAGTAAAAGCTATTTTAAGTGATGCGTTACCTTATTTAGGAGTTAGTAAAAGGGATGGTGGAGTTGAAAGAAAGTATACTTGGATGGATAAGAAAAGTTATCTTGTAGATAATTATATAGGTTTAAGTAAAGGTGATGTGAAGTCTAAGTATTTTAAATTTGAGTTTGTAGGAGATGGTAATGTGGTTATTGATCAATTGCCTAAATATGGAGAGAAAATTGAGGAAGGGAGTACGATAGTGATAATGTTAGGGTAATTTTTGAATTATCTTAGATAATGATTAAATAAAATGGTGTAATTAGTAATAAGGATCTTAAATTTGAAGGGCATGTGCCCTTTTTTTTGTTATAGTGATGGCGAATAGTGTTAGTTCTATCAAGTATAATAAGATGTTTTTGCTTTCGGGGATAAGTAGTTTAGGTAGGGAAAATAAATGAAAAAAAACATGATGATGTGTTGCTTAAAATAGTGAAAAAAGATTGTTTAATGGGAGAACAAAAGGTAATATAAAAAGGAGGATGTTTGAAATTAAAGAAAAGACAATAGTTATGAAGATATTTTGGTAGGAGGGTGTAATATGGGTGAGATTAAGTGTCCTAGATGTGGAGAATTGTTTAGTGTAGATGAAAGTGATTATAGCGCTATTGTGAAGCAAATTAGAGATGAGGCTTTTAAAGAGGAAGTTGATGAGAGGATTAAGGTTGAGTTAGCTAGTAAATTGAGTGAGTTTGAGTTAGTTAAAAAAGATATGGAGGTTAATAATGCTAAAGTTATAGCGGATTTAACTAAGCAAATTGAAGTATTGAATTATAAGTTAAATAATTATGAAAATGAAAAGAAATTGGCTGTTAATGAAGAGAGTAATAAGAATAAAGATTTGCTAAATAGTAAAGATTTAGAGATAGTGAGATTAAAAGATCAAATTAAACATGTTGAAGAGTCTGTAGAAAATGAGGTTAGTAAGGCTATTAATGAGAAGGAAAATAAGATTAAAGATTTAGAAAATAATATTAAATTAATGGTTTCTCAAAAAGAGATAGAGATTAAGACTTTGAATGAGAAGCATAAGGAAGCTTTAAATCAAAAAGATGAAATTATAGCGCAGTACAAAGATTTAAAGAGTAAGATGTCTACTAAATTAGTTGGAGAAACATTGGAGCAGCATTGTGAGATTGAATTTAATAAGTTGAGGGCTACGGCTTTTAGAAATGCTTATTTTGAGAAAGATAATGATGCTAGAGATGGTAGTAAGGGTGATTATATTTATAGGGAAGTTGATGAAAACGGAGTAGAGATGATATCTATAATGTTTGAAATGAAAAATGAAAGTGATGAGACTGTTACTAAGCACAAAAACGAACATTTTTTTGAGAAACTTAATAAAGATAGAAATGAGAAGAAATGTGAATATGCAGTATTAGTATCTACTTTAGAGGGTGATAGTGATCTATATAATGCTGGAATAGTAGATGTATCTTATAAATATGATAAGATGTATGTAGTGAGACCTCAATGCTTTATTCCTATTATTACACTTTTAAGAAACGCAGCAGAGAAGACGTTGGAATATAAAAATCAATTACAAATTGTGAAGAATCAGAATATTGATATTACTAATTTTGAAAATAAGCTTCTTGATTTTCAGGATAAGTTTTCTAAAAATTATCTGAGTGCTAGTAATAAGTTTCAAGATGCTATTAAAGAGATTGATAATACAATTAATCATTTAAATAAAGTTAAAGATAATTTGTTAAGTAGTGATAGGAATCTTAGGCTTGCTAATGATAAGGCACAAGATTTATCTATTAGGAAATTAACTAGAGGTAATGCTACGATGCAGAAGATGTTTAATGATTTAAAAGATAGTAATGATGGTGATGAGGAATAGTCTTATTTAAGTATGTGACTATAGGAGAATAGTATTTAAATAGTTTGTATAATAAGTATATAATTTATTAATTTAGCATAGTTATTATTGGTGATAGCTATGCTTTTTAATTATTTATTTATATTTATGATGGGTAGTGTTTTAGGTTATTTTTTAGAGTTATTTTATAGAAGAATAGTTATGAAGAAATGGGTTAAGCCTGGTGTTTTTAAGGGTGTTTATTTACCTTTGTATGGGATGGGGTTATGTGTTTGTTATTTATTTTATAATTTAGATTTAAATTTTATTTTTAAAGTTTTATTTATTGTTTTGTTTTTGACTTTGCTTGAGTTATTGTGTGGGTTAATTTTTATTAAGTATTTTAAAGTTCCTCTTTGGGATTATAGTTGTAATTTTTTAAATTATAGGGGGTTAATATGTTTTAAGTTTAGTGTTTATTGGGGGTTTCTTGGTATCTTTTGCATGTTACTTTTTTCTTTTATTAATTTTAATGTTTTACATTATTTTCTTATTAAATTAATTATTTTTTGTTTTATGTTAGTATTAGTTTTTGATGTTTTATATAGTATTAGGAAGTTATTTAAAAATAGGGGTAAAGGATAGTTTTAGTATTTATTTGTTAAGTTAGAAAAATTTTAAGAAGATAAGTATTTTCTTTGTGTATACTTGCTATTTAATGATTGATTTTATTTTTATATCGTTTATAATTATTGGTGTGTTAGGGGTTGTTTTGATGAAATCTATATATACTAAATATAAAGAGCGATTAATTGAAGTAAGTGGGAAAAGTAGAAGTATTTTTAGTAGGAAAGGAAATACTGGTTTTTCATTTGATATTGGGGAATTTTTGGGAAGTAATACTGCGTTGTTTGATTTGCTTTGGAAAGAAAAGTTAGATAATTTTTCTTTGGTTAATAAAGATAGCGTTATGAATTTATATTTGGGTTCTGGGGTTGATAATGCACTTCAAAAAGATCAAAAGTATAAGAAATTGCTTTTAGAAGATAAAGATGAGGCTAAGAAATATGCGAATAAGTTTAAAAATAGTGCGATTAAGAATTTAGTTAGAACAAATGTTAATTCTCTTGTTAAACTGAAGAAAGAAATTATTGATGTGTCTAAGGAGACGGGTAAGTATGAATTATATATTGGGTATCCGTTTGTGTATGGAAATATGGCTGGGGATACTTTTATTAAGGCTCCGTTAGTTTTGTTTCCTGTTAGAATTAATGTGATTGATGAAAATAATGTGGAGATTGATAGTGTTAAAGAAATGCCTGTTATGTTGAATAAGGCTCTTATTTTTGCGTATGCTGGTGAGAAGAAAATAAATGTTGATGATTTGGAGATGGAGTTTAAGGGTAATTTTTCGAGTACATTTAAAAATGTTGATGATGTTTTGAAGTATTTGAGAAAGTATCGTATTGATTTTGGTGAAATGGGTAAGGGGTTTGTTTCTTCTTTTGATTCTAGTGGGATTCCTCAAAAAAATAGTGATTTAAGTATTAAAAACCATTGTGTGATGGGGAGATATCCACTGGCTAATGCTATTTATAATGATTATAATGAGTTAGAAAAGAAGAAGGCTTCTTCTAATGAAGCGATTGATGAGTTGATTTATGCGAAGAGTTTAAAGAATTTAAAGAAAATAGGGAATAAACAAATTTTTTCAATTCATGAGTTGGATTATACGCAAGAGAAAGCGATTGAAAAGATAAATACTGATGGTAATATGGTTATTTATGGGCCTCCTGGTACTGGTAAGTCGCAAACTATTGTTAATGTAATTAGTGATGCTTTGGCTAAGAAGAAAAGAGTTTTGGTTGTTTCACAAAAGAAAGCGGCACTAGATGTAGTGTATAATAGATTAGGAAAAGTTAAAAAGAAAGCGATGTTTATTTCTGATCCAGAGAAAGATCGAGAAAGTTTTTATAAGAAAATATGTGATGATAGTGCTTCTATTGATAAGTATAATTATGTTGAAGATGTTAAAAAGCATTCCTATATTGAGGAGTTAATACAAGAAAAATATAAAGAATTAGAGAAGATTTTTAGTGTTTTGTATGTGCCTACAGAGTTCGGGGCTTGTTTAGAAACGATGTATGAAATGAGTTCACAGATTTCTAAGAATAGTTTTGATCATCAAATTTATGAGAAACTTGTTGCTAGGAAAGATTTGTTAGATATTAAATATGATGATTTGAGGAGATCGTTAAATATAATTAAACAAAATAAGAGGGGTAATCTTTATTATAAATATAAATTTATTAAAGAGAAGAATATGGTTGTGGAGCATTTGAAAGATGATTTAGATATTTATAAGGTTGATAATGCTCTTAATAAAGTGGATTATATTTTAAATAATAAGACGATAGGTTTTGATACTTCTAAGTATCCATATAGTTCTTATCTTATAGCGTATTGTGTTTGTACAGATATCATAAAGGAAGAGGATTTAAAACTTTTGGTTGATATGATTGCTAAACAAAATAATAAAAAAGGGGTATTTGTTAAGTCTAGTTTTGAGAAAGATCTTTTAAAGATATTTGATAGTGCTTTGATAGAAATTAAAGAAGAGATTAGAAATTTTGATTTTTTGAAGAATATAATGAGTGAAAAAGGGTACCAAATGATGGTAGGGGCTATTTTGAATGGTAATGGTAATATGTTTCGTAATCTTAAGCAAGCATTATCAAATTATAGTTTAATTAGAGATATTAAAGTTGAGTTGAGTAATCTTGGAGAGCAAGAGAAGAAAATTTTAGATTTTGCTTTAGAAGTTTCGGATAATCAGGGTAAATATGTGCAAGCTTTAGATAATTATATGGCTATTAGGATGTATATTGAGATTGTTAAAGAAGAAGAGAATAAGAGAGAAGAACTTGCTAAGATTATGAGTTTTGATAGTATTAAGGATGAAATTCTTAACTTGAAAAAGAAACAAAATTTATTGTCTCAGGTTATTGCTTCAAATAGTTTTAATGATAAGTATTTAAGTCATTTTAATAATGATGCAAGTAGTAAAAATTTCTTGTATCAAATTAATAAACAACAAAATACTTGGCCTATCAGGAAATTTATGAATTCATATTATGAGTTTATGATTGATTTATATCCTTGCTGGTTACTTTCACCTGAAAATGTTTCGACGATTTTACCACTTGTTAAAGATATGTTTGATGTTGTTTTAATTGATGAGGCTTCACAGGTTTTTATTGAAAATACTTTACCTATTTTGTATCGTGGTAAGAAGTTAGTAGTAGCGGGAGATTCTAAGCAACTTAGGCCTACATCTACTTTTATGAAAAGATATATGGGAAGCGATATAGAGGAGGATGATCCTACTAGAGAAGCAGCACTTGAAGTTGAAAGTTTATTAGATTTAGCAACTTCTAGGTTACCTAGTACTAATTTAAACTATCATTATCGTAGTAGAAATGAGGAACTTATTAATTTTTCTAATAATTATTTTTATGATGGTAAATTAGAGGTTTCTCCTAATTTGAATAATAATAAAGCTATACGTAGATTTAAAGTGGATGGTCGATGGGTTGATAGGAAAAATGAAGTAGAGGCAGAGAAAGTAGTAGAGATATTAAAGAAAATTTTAAAGAGTAGAAGGAATAAAGAAAGTATTGGTATTATTACTTTTAATAGTGAGCAGGCATATGCGATTGAGGATGCTATTCGTAAAGAAAGTAAGAAGGATTCTAGTTTTAGAGATAATATAGTTAGTGAACAAAATAGGTTTGAAAATAATGAAGATGTTTCTTTATTTGTAAAAAATATAGAAAATGTACAAGGCGATGAAAGAGATATTATTATTATGTCAACTGGGTATGCTCCTAATGAGAGTGGTAGGATAATTGCTAATTTTGGGTCTTTATCTTTAGATGGTGGTGAAAATAGGTTGAATGTAGCTATTACTAGGGCTAAAGATAGTATGTTTGTAGTTACTTCTATTGAGCCTGAGGATTTAAAAGTTGAAGGTTCTAAGAATGATGGTCCTAAGATTTTGAAAAAATATTTGAGTTATGTTAGGGCTGTTTCTTCTAATAATGATAAGGAAGTAAAAGTTTGGTTGAATAGTAGGAAGGATAATATGGAGAGTGATGTTGTTTCTAGTGATATTATTGCTAAAGAGATTAAAGAGTGTTTAGAGAAAAATGGGTATATTGTTGAAACAAATGTTGGTAATACTAGAAGAAAAGTTGATATAGCAGTATATGATAAAGATTTTAAGCAATATTTATTAGGTATAGAGTGTATTAATAAAGAGTATAAAACTATTGGAGAAATGGTTGAAAATCAATTGTATCATTTGAGTTTTTTGGAGTCTAGGGGATGGAGAATGTATCATGTTTGGACTAGAGATTGGTGGAATAAGAAAAATAAAGTTATTAATTCTATTATTAGAGAAATAGAGAATGCTAAGAAGGAATTAATTGAGGAAAAGAGTAATAGTCAAGGAGCGAAAAAGCGTAAATTATAGTTTTTTATCATGTATTTGAGTAATCGTAAATATGTGTTTGTTAGTATTGCTTTTTTTAAAAATATATTTTATAATATAGCGAATGTTGATTAGGACATGATTATATGTTGGAATTTGTAGAGAGTTAGTGGTTGGTGAAAACTAATAAGGAAGATATATAGTTACTACCTAGGAGTTCTACCTGTAATGGAGTAGCGTTAGTTAGCGTTAATAACAAATTAAGAGCATAGATATTCTATGAAGTAGGATGGTACCGCTTTGTTTATACAGAGTTCCTATATGTTAGGAACTCTTTTTTTATGAGTTAATATTAATGAATAGGGGGAAAGTTTATGATTAATATTAAAGAAAATGAAAAACTTAGTGTGATGAATCATAGTTGTGCTCATTTGATGGCTCAAGCTGTTAAGCATTTATATCCAAAGGCTAAGTTTTGGGTAGGTCCTGTTATTGAGAGTGGGTTTTACTATGATATTGATTTAGGAGAAGAAGTTATTAAAGAAGAAGATTTAGAAAAGATTGAAAAGGAAATGAAAAAGATTTCTAAAGATGGGAAGAGAATTGTTAGAAGAGAAATTAGTAAAAAAGAAGCTTTGGAAATGTTTAAAGATGATGAGTATAAAATTGATTTGATTAATAATATGGATGATAGTAATGTTATTAGTTGTTATAGTCAAGGCGATTTTACTGATTTATGTAGAGGTCCTCATGTAGAGAGTGTTAAGGAGTTAAAATATTATAAGTTATTAAAGGTTAATGGAGCTTATTTTAAGGGAGATTCTAAAAATAAGATGCTTCAAAGAATATATGGTATCTGTTTTGATAATGAAGAAAATTTGAGTGAGTATTTAACGATGCTTGAAGAAGCTAAGAAAAGGGATCATCGTAAATTGGGAAAAGAGTTAGAGTTATTTATGATTAGTGAATATGGCCCAGGTTTTCCTTTCTTTTTACCAAATGGGATGATTATTCGTAATGAGTTAGAGAATTTTTGGTATAAAGAGCATGAAAAAGAAGGGTATGTGTTTATTAAGACTCCAATTATGTTAAATCAAGAGTTATGGGAAGTTAGTGGGCATTGGGCTAATTATAGGGAAAATATGTACACTAGTGAGATAGATGATAAAGTATTTGCAATTAAACCTATGAATTGTCCTGGTGGTATGTTAGCTTATAAAAATAGTATTCATTCTTATAAAGATTTACCTATTAGGTGTGGTGAGTTAGGGTTAGTTCATAGACATGAGGCAAGTGGAGCGTTAAGTGGGTTATTTAGAGTTAGAACTTTTACACAAGATGATGCTCATATTTTTATGAGGGAAGATCAAATTGAAGAAGAAGTTATTCGTTTAATTCATTTTATTGAAAGATTTTATAAGGTATTTAATTTAGAGTTTACGATTGAGTTATCTACTAGACCTGAAGAGAAGTATATTGGTGATATTGCTATTTGGAATAAGTCTGAGGAAGCTTTAGCTAGTGCTTGTAAAAAGGCTGGTAGAGAGTTTAAAATTAATCCTGGCGATGGGGCTTTTTATGGTCCTAAACTTGATTTCCATATTAGAGATTCTATTGGAAGAGAATGGCAATGTGGAACGATTCAACTTGATATGAACTTGCCTGAAAGATTTGATTTAACTTACATTGATAAAGATGGTAGTAAGAGAAGGCCTATCATGCTTCATCGTGTTATTTTTGGTTCAATTGAGAGATTTATGGGGGTTTTAATTGAGCATTATGCAGGAGCATTTCCTCTTTGGTTAGCACCTGTTCAAGTAAATGTTATTCCTGTAAATAATGAGTATCATTTAGAGTATTCTAAGGAATTGTTTGAGTATTTTAAGTGTAATGATGTTAGAGTTAAGTTAGATGATAGAGAAGAGAAGCTTTCTTATAAAATGAGAGAGTCACAAACTAAGAAGGTGCCTATTACTTTAATTATTGGAGATAATGAAAAGGATCATAATTTAGTTAGTTATCGTTTGTATGGTAGTAAAGAAACAATAACTTGTAGTAAAGAAGAATTATTGAAGAAGATAAAAGAAGTAATTAATAGCAAAGAATATAATATTTAAAAGAGAAAGGTTATCTTTCTTCTTTTATTTATAAGGAGTGATAATGGTGTTTGATTATACTAAAACGGCAATTAATATAATAATTAAGGATATTAAAAAGTATTATAATATTTTTAAGTATTCTTCGATGATTTTTACAATGCTTTATTTTGTTTATGTACTAAGTAATGATTATGGGTATTTTGGAGTTAATTTAACTTTGTTAGTTTTATTTGTTGTTTATATGATTTTAGATTTTTTTACTAATAGAAAGCATTTTAAGTTATTAAAAAAGTTTGTTAGAAGAAGTTATAAGGGAATTAAATTTATTAATAAAACATTTAGTTTAGGAGTAATGATTTATGGAGTGTATGTAGCTTCTAGTAATGTTTCAGGATTTTCTATTATTTTGGCTACACTTATGATTATTACTTGGGTGTTAGAGGTTATTTTAGAACTAATTGTAGTTATTTTTGAGGATAAAAAGGATTTGTTGATTGAAGGATGGAATAAAGATATTGAAAACTTGAAAAGGCCTATTACAACAGTTAATAATTTTATTAAAAAGGTTAAAGGGGAAGAGGTTGAAGAGGTTTCTTCTTCAAGTAGAAAAATAAAAATACTTGAAAAAAGAATGAACAGAAAAAATCATGATTAAATAAAATCGTCCAAAATGGGCGATTTTTTATTCAAAATAAATTGTAAATTTGGTGTATTTATTATATTCACTGTCTACTTCTATTTTCCAGTTATTTTTATCGGCGATTGTTTTAGCAATGGATAATCCTAAGCCACTTCCTCCAGTTTCCCTGTTTCTTGAGTTATCATTTCGATAAAACCTTTGAAAGATCTTATCTCTTTCTTCGTTAAGAAAAGTACAGCCTGTATTATATATTTCTAAAAAAGGAGTGTTTTTTTCTTTTTTTAGAGTTACTTTTATTTTCCCTTTTTCGTTACTATATTTTATTGCATTGTCCATAAAAATATTAGTAATGTTTTTAATGTTTTCTTCATTTCCAATGTAAGAAATATTTTTTTCAATATTAATAGTTAGTTTTTTATTGCTTTCAAAGGCTAGGGCTTCAAATGGTAAGATAGTGTTTTCAATGATGTGACTTAAGTCAATTTGATTGTTAATAATAGTTTTAGTTTCTTCAAGTTTAGCTAATTGTAGCATATCAATTATTAGAGTGTTCATTCTTGAAGTTTGTGATTTAATATTATTAATCCAATCATTATTTCCTATTTCATTACTTAGGGCATCAACATTAGCATTAATAATGGATAATGGTGTTTTTAGTTCATGACTTGAGTCGGAAATAAATCTTTTTTGTTTGTCTAATGTTTCTTTTATAGGTTTAACAATCCAAAAAGATAGAAGAATAATAATACTTAGTAGTGTTAGTAACCCTACGATAGTAAAGATAATAATACTGATGATTGTTTGATAAAAGACGCTGTTTTCAATTGTTCGGTCAATTGCTGCAATTACCATTCCGTTTTCATTAGTTGTTTTTAGGTAAGCGATGTTATCAATTTTTCCTTCATTATCTTTACGATTAATGATTTTATTAGTTAAAGTAATAATGCTTTCTTTAGTAAAGGTGTTTTCTTCGTATTTCATGTATATAATGTTGTAGTTATTATCTAGTTCAATTGCAAAGCTACGTAAATTGTTGAGGTTTTCTTCAGGAGTTTTATCATCGAAAGGAGAAAGTTCGTTTCGATAGTTACGTATAATAAGATTTAAAGAAACTTTTATTTCTTTATTTTCATTAATAGTTAAGTTTAGTAAAACTGCACCACTTACAAAAATCATGATAAAACTTAAAATGATCATCATAACGGCGACAAATTTCATTTGAACTTTCTTAATCATTTGTGTACTCCAATTTATAGCCACTTCCTCTTGAAGACTTTATTTTTACTATGGAATTTAAAGATTGTAATTTTCTTCTTAAAAAGGAAATGTAAACTTCAATAGTGTTATATTCTACATCACTATCATATCCCCATACTTTAGTTATAAAAAATTCTTTTGATATAAGAGAAGATGTGTTTTTTAACAATATTTCCATAATTTCATATTCTTTAAGTCCTAAACTAATACTTTGCGTTCCTTTTATTAGTTCATGTGAATTACAATTTAAAGAAAGATCTCCAAAAGTTAGGATGTTATCTGCTATTTCTCCTTTTCTTCTAGTTATGGCTTTAAGTCTTGCTAGTAGTTCGTCTGTATCAAATGGTTTTGATAAGTAGTCATCCGCACCATAATCTAAGCCCATTATTTTATTATTTACATCACTTTTAGCACTTAGCATAATTATTGGTGTGGTAATCTTTTTGCTTCTTACTCTTTTTAAAATTTCATATCCATCGATATAAGGTAACATGATATCTAAAACAATCGCATCATATAGACCAGTAAGAGCATATTCTAAACCATCTTCACCATTATTTGCTACATCTACATTATATTTATTTTTTATAAGAACGGCACTTAGGGCATCTGTTAGTTGCTTTTCATCATCTACTAGTAATATTTTCATTATCTCACCCCTTTTTTATTGTAGAAAATATTTATTGAAATTAACTTGAATTTTGTTTTTTTATTAATTATAGGCTAAAGTTATTTTAAAATAAAGTAATAATTGACTTGTTTTTGTCTTGTTGCTAGAATATGCTAGTAAAAGAAAAGAGGTCTATATATGTTAGATTTAAAAGAGAAATATTTAAGTTTTTTTAAGAGTAAAGGTCATGTGATTATTCCTTCTAGTTCTGTTATTCCTGAGAATGATCCTACATGTTTATTTAATACAGCGGGTATGCAACCTCTTATTCCTTATTTAAAGGGTGCTAAGCATCCTTTAGGGACAAGGTTAGTAGATGTGCAAAAGTGTTTTAGAACGAATGATTTGGATTCTGTTGGTGATAGTTATCATCATACTTTTTTTGATATGTTATTTAATTTGTCTTTAGGAGATTATTTTAAGAAAGAGTCTATTAGTTGGAGTTTTGAATTTTTAACTAAGATTTTAAATATTCCTGTTAGTAAATTAGCTGTTACGGTTTTTAAGGGTAATGATTTAGTTGGTAAAGATGAAGAGAGTGCTTCTATTTGGAAAAGTTTAGGAATTAAAGAAGAGAGAATTGCTTTTTTAGGAGAAGATGATAACTGGTGGCCTAATATGGAGCTTTTGGGTCCTTGTGGTCCTGATACGGAGATTTTTTATTTTAGAAGTGATGAGGAAGTTCCTGAGGTTTTTGATCCTAGTGATAAAAGATGGGTTGAGATTTGGAATAATGTTTTTATGCAGTACAATCATTTAGAGAATAATACTTTTGAGCCTTTAAAGAATAAAAATGTTGATACTGGTATGGGAGTAGAGAGGGTTACTGCTGTTTTAGAAAATGTAGATGATAATTATAAGACTTCTTTATTTAAAGATGTTATTAAGAAGATAGAGGAGTTATCTGGTTTATCTTATGAGGATGACAATAATAAGGCTAGCATGCGTATTATTGCTGATCATTATCGTAGTGTAGTAGTTATTTGTGGTGATGATGCACTTATTAAACCTTCAAATACTGATCAGGGTTATGTTGTGCGTAGGTTAATTAGGAGAGCTATTAGGCATGCACGTAAGTTAAATATGGATGTTAATAGTGATTTTGATTTAGTTATTTGTAAGATGTTTATAGATAAGCTTAAAGGTACTTATAAAGAATTAGAGAGAAATGAGAAAATTATTTTAGAGGAAATTAGTTTAGAGAAAAAGAAGTTTGTTAAGTCTTTGGAGACAGGGTTAAAAGAATTTGATAAGATTGTTAGTAGGTTATCTAGTAGGGTTATTGATGCCTCTAATGCTTTTAAGTTATATGATACTTATGGTTTTCCTTTAGAGTTAACGGTTGAACTTGCTAGAGAAAAGGGTATTAAAGTTGATGAAGAAGGGTTTAAAGTAAAGTTTATGGAGCATCAAGAGAAGTCTAGACAAGGAGCAGCAGGTAAGTTTAAAGGCGGGTTAGCATCTACTGGGGAAATGGAGACTAAGTATCATACGGCTACTCATTTATTGAATGCAGCTTTAAAAGTTGTTTTAGGGGATCATGTTCATCAAAAAGGTAGTAATATTACGGTAGAGAGAATGCGTTTTGATTTTTCTCATGATAGTAAGATGACTAGTGAAGAATTGAAGAGAACGGAAGACTTGGTTAATGAGTATATTAGTAGAAGTTTAGAAGTAGAGAAATTAGAAATGAATAAAGAAGAAGCTTTGAAGATGGGAGCAGAAGCTATGTTTATTGAAAAGTATGGTGATGTTGTTACGGTTTATAAGATTGGTGATATTTCTAAAGAATTATGTGGTGGGCCACATGTTAGTAATACTAGCGAGTTAGGGCATTTTAAGATTACTAAAGAAGAAGCTAGTAGTGCTGGGGTTCGTAGAATTAAAGCAATTTTGGAATAAATTATGGTAATGTTTAAAGCATTACCTTTTTGTTAAATGGGGGTATATTATGCAAGATTTTAATTATCATACGCATACGTATAGATGTGGGCATGCGGATATGAGTATGTCTGATGAAGAATATGTAAAAATGTTTATTGAATATGGTTTTAAGAAGATTGCTTTTACGGATCATGTTCCTTTTATGAATAAAATTGATTTTAGAAATAATATGCGTATGGATTATTCGATGAAAGATGAATATTATAAGAGTATTAAAACTTTAAAAGAAAAGTATAAAATTTTAATTGATATAGAAGTTGGTTTTGAGTTTGAATATGTTCCTAGTGAAGAAGAATATTTGAAGCAATTAAAAAAAGAGACAGATAAAATGATTTTAGGGCAACATTTTGTTTGTGATGATGATGGTAGTAATTTTAAGATAATTGGGTATAGTAGTAATTCTAGTGAGGATGTGTTAAGGTATGCTTATTTGGTGAAGGAAGCTATGGAAAAAGGGCTTGTAGATATCGTGGCTCATCCTGATTTATTTATGTTATCTAGTGAGAGATTTGGTGAAACTGAGCAACGGGCTACACGAATTATTTGTGAGAGTGCAGTTAAGTATGGTGTACCATTAGAAATTAACTTAACTAGAATTGCAATGTTTTTGGTTAAGGAGAGTAAGAAGATAGCTTATCCTTGTAAAGAATTTTGGAAGATTGCTAGTGAATATCATGTTAAGGTAGTGTATGGTGTAGATGCTCATTTTAGGAATCAAATAAGTAGTTATAAGGAATGTGTTGAATATTGTTCTAGTTATTTAGGTGAAGAGATTATTAGTAATTTAGTTTTTTGTGATAAAAATTTATAAAAAGTGTTCTATATGTGATTCTTCTTTAATATATATTAATAAAAATAATTTAAGGGGGAAAAATTTATATGAAAAATCGTCGTTTAATCTCGTTTTTATCTTTGTTTAGTTTGGTGTTAGTTCTTGCTATTTATTATGTGTTAGTTCCTGTAAATAACGCTACTTTAGAGAATCCTACTAGTGGGGAAGATGCCGTTGTTAGTGTTAGTGATGGTGAGGATGCTTATTTTGAGAGTTTAGAGTTGGCTAAGGTTAGTAAGATTAATGATGATATTGATGAGTTGAATCAAATTGTTGCTTCTAGTAGTGCTACTATGGAAGAAAAGATTGAGGCTTTGGAGATGATTGCTAATAAGAAGAAGATGACTAAGGAAGAAGAAAGTTTGAAGCAAGCTATAAAGGAAGCAGGATATAGTAATGCTTATGTAGAGTATGAAGATAATGTAGTTAATATTTTAGTTGCTAAGAAAGATGCTAGTAAGAGTGATGCTGTTAACATTATTAAAATTGCTTATGAAAAGTTAGGTAATAAGTATGTTCCTAGTGTATCATTTAAAGCATAAATAATTGAAAAGAGGGATAAATAGTTTTATAATAATAATGTGAAATGGGGGATTTTAATGGCTCAAGCCGTGTATCATTATATTAAAAACTATTCTAATTTTGGAAAGATTGGTATTGCTTATGAAGCTATTTGTAACGTTATTAAGGAAACGTTGAAAGATGTTAAAAATATTAGCGTTATGAAAGTGAATTGTGAAACAAAAGAAGAAACTTTTATTGTTAATATTGCTATTAAAGTAGATTATGGGGTTAACGTTAATCAAGTTACAGGTGTTATTCAAGAGAAGGTTGAAACAGCACTTGTTAATATGTGTGAAATTGGGAATCCTAAAATTAATGTTAGGGTAGATGGTATTGTTGTTAAGTAAAACTCTTTTATAGAGTTTTTTTTGTGGTGGAGGTGTTTTTATGTATCGAATTAGTAAATTAAGGAAATATATGAAGAAACAAGAGATAGATGCAATGATTATTAGTAATTTTGCTAATATCTTTTATTATTCGCATTTTACTAGTGAAGATGCCCTACTTTTTATTACTATGAAAGAGTGTTATTTGATTACTGATAGTAGATATACTATTCAAGCTAGTAAAGAAGCGAGAGATTTTAAAGTTATTACTATTACTAAGAGTTATTTGAGTGTTTTTAGGGAATTAATTAGCGAAGAGATTGTAAGAATTGGTTTTGAGGAGAATTTAGCTTTTAATCGTTATAAAGCTTGGAGTGAAGGGTTAAATAAAGAATTAGTTAGTTTAAATATTGAGTCTTTGAAGTATGTTAAAGATGAAGAAGAGATTAGAGCAATTAAAAAGGCTTGTGTGATAGCGGATAAGTGTTATAAGCATATTTTGGGGTTTGTTAAAGTTGGGATGAAGGAAATGGAAGTTCGTAATGAGATGATTCGTTATATGCTTGAACTTGGGGCTAGTAAAGAGTCTTTTGAGATCATTGTAGCTAGTGGGGCTAGGGGAGCGATGCCTCATGGTATTGCTAGTAATAAAAGAATTAAAGAAGGAGATTTTGTTACTTTAGATTTTGGGTGTATAAAAGATTTTTATTGTAGTGATCTTACTAGAAGTTTTGTAGTGGGTAAGCCTAGTAAAAAAATGTTAGAGATTTATGAGATTGTTAGGGAAGCTCAACAAAAAGCACTTGATATTATTAGGCCTGGTATTAAAGCTAAAGAGGTTGATTTTGCGTGTCGTGATTATATTAGTAAGATGGGTTATGGAGATTATTTTACGCATAGTACAGGGCATGGGTTAGGTATTTTGGTTCATGATAGTTTGGCTATTAGTCCTTTTAGTGATGTTGTTTTAAAAGAAGGTATGGTGTTTACGGTAGAACCTGGAATTTATGTTGAAGGGCTTGGTGGAATTAGAATAGAAGATGATGTGGTTGTTAGGGAAAATGGTTGTGAGTTATTGACTAATTGTACTAAAAAATTAATTAAAATTAATAATTAATAAAATAGTGTTCAATTTAGGTTAAGTATGGTAAAATATCTTAGAAGTGGGGTATTAAAGTGGCTTATTCGCGTAATAAATTGCAAGAGTTAACAGTTTTTTGTATATATCAATATTTATTTTATTATAATAGTGAGATGAAACCATCTATTAGTGAGATACTTGGTGGGGTTTTTGATTGTGATGTTAAAGAGTGTGATCCTTTTGTAAGAAAATTATTTAAAGATAGTATTAAATATGCTGATGATAGTATTAAAGATATTTCTAAGTATTTAAATGATTGGTCTTTTGATCGTTTGAATTTAATAGAGCAAGCTATTTTATTGTCAGCTTATACGCAGTTTAAATATATGAAGCAACCTAAACAAGTTGTTATTAATGTTGGGATAGAGTTAGCTAAGAAATATTGTGATGAAACATCATATAAGTTTATTAATGGGGTTTTAGATAATTGCTTATGTTAAATAGTAATGTTTCAATTATTAGTGTTACGCAATTGAATACGTATTTGAAAAATATTATTGATGATAATGTTGTTTTTAATAGCCTTTTAGTTAAGGGGGAGATTTCTAATTTAAAGTATCATCCAAGTGGGCATATCTACTTTTCTTTGAAAGATAACGAGAGTGTTATTAAGTGTGTGATGTTTGCTTCAAATGTTAGTAATCTTAATTTTAGGTTAAATGAAGGGGATAAAATTATTGTAAGTGGTAGTTTGAGTGTTTATCTTCAAGGTGGTACTTATCAGATTTATGTTAAGAATATTGAAAAAGATGGGATAGGTAATTTATATTTAGAGTTTGAAAGACTTAAAAAGAAGTTAGAGGAAGAAGGCTTGTTTTCTAGTTATCATAAGAAGCAATTGCCAAAATATCCTTTTAAAATAGGAGTTTGTACTTCTAGTAGTGGGGCTGCTTTGAGGGATATCATTTCTATTATTAAAAGAAGGTGGCCAATTGGAGAAATCATTGTTTTTCCTTGCTTGGTTCAGGGGGAAGGAGCTAGCAAGAGCATTATAAAGGCTTTAGAAGATAGTAAAAAAGTTAGTTTAGATGTAATGATTATTGGTAGAGGTGGAGGAAGTATTGAGGATTTATGGTGCTTTAATGATGAAGAGTTAGCTTATTATCTTTATGATTATGAAGTGCCTGTCGTTAGTGCAGTAGGGCATGAAACGGATTTTGTGATTAGTGATTTTGTGTGTGATGTGAGGGCTCCTACACCTAGTGGGGCAGCAGAGCTTGTTACTCCTAGTATTGAAGAGTTGATTAAGGAAATAGATAATTATAAGTTAGATTTAAGTAAGTATATTCATAATACTTTAAATAATTATCGTTTATTAATTAGTAATTTAAGTTTGAATTTTAATAAAGATAGTTTGATTAGTTTAGTGAATAATAAGAAGAAGGATGTTCATAATCAGTTATTATTATTAAATAATTATGCTTTAAATATTTATAATGATTATAGTTTGATTGTTAAAGAAGAAGTTAATAAGTTAAGGAATGCTTTTAAAGATAAGTATTTTAATTGTAGAAATGAATGGTTTAATGTTGTTAGTGTTTTAGATAATATTTCTCCTTTAAAAGTGTTGCTTAGGGGTTATAGTGTAGTTAAAACTAGTGATAAGGTTATTAGTAGTGTTAAGGATATTGAAGTTAATGATGTTGTGCAGGTTAGAGTGAGTGATGGTAAGTTTTATGCAAGTGTTACTAAAAAGGAGGAAAAATAAGATGGAAGAGAAGAGTTTTGAAGAAAATTTAGAGAGATTAAAGGAGTTAGTTAGGCAACTTCAGAGTGGGGAGTTAACGTTAGATGAATCTTTGGTGGCTTTTGATGAGGGTATGAAATTAAGTAAAATATTAGAGGAGAAGTTGAAAAATATTGAAAGTCAAGCTGTGAAAATTTTTGATAATGGTGAGGTTAAGGAACTAGAGTAATTTTAAACTTAGAATGGTGAATAAAGCTTGATTTTGAAGATATAAAAATAAATTAATAGTTATTTTTGTAGATTATATTTTAAAATTAAATATAATTAATATGGGTGATTATATGAAAAAGTGTTTGCATTGTGGTGAGGTATGTGGTGATAATGTTTTAATTTGTCCTAAATGTGGGGCTTTGACGGATAACTATGTAGAAAATAAGGAGTATATGGACGTTTATCATATTAATCATGGTAAAAAGATTCGTAATTATAAGTTGATTTTGTGGTTTTTAATAGGGCTTATTTTGCCATATGTTGGTTTTTTAATAGCGTGGATTATGTATGATTCTGAAAGAGATAGGGCTAAAGCTATTATGTTTGGGGCAATTGTGTCTACGATTATTTCTACTTTTTTATCTTATATTTTAATGTGGTTTTTACCAGAAGAAGCTCCACCTGGTGATGATGATAATCAGTCTAGTGGGGGTCAACAAATTAAAACGCTAATAGATATATATAGGAGTTTATAATATGAATAAAAGTTTGATTAGAAATTTTTCTATCATTGCACATATTGATCATGGTAAGTCTACTTTGGCAGATCGCATTATTGAGATGTGTGGGGCAGTAGAAAAACGAGAGATGAAAGAGCAATTATTAGATAATATGGATATAGAAAGAGAAAGAGGAATTACTATTAAGTTGAATAGTGTTCAGTTAGAGTATAAAACTAAAGATGGCAATACTTATATTTTTCATTTGATTGATACTCCAGGTCATGTTGATTTTGCTTATGAGGTGTCGCGTTCACTTGCAGCATGTGAGGGAGCTTTGTTAGTGGTAGATGCTACTCAAGGTATAGAAGCTCAAACGATTGCTAATGTGTATTTAGCTTTAGATAATAATTTAGAGATTATTCCCGTTATTAATAAGATAGATTTGCCAAGTGCTGATCCTAATAAAGTTAAGCAAGAAATTGAAGATGTAATTGGTTTAGTTAGCGATCATGCTCCTTTAATAAGTGCTAAAACGGGTATGGGGGTAGAAGATGTTTTAGAAGCTATTGTTAAGTATGTTCCTTCACCTAGTGGGAAGGATGAAAATGCTTTGCAAGCTTTAATTTTTGATTCTTACTATGATTCATATCGAGGGGTTATTATGCAAGTTAGGATTAAAGAAGGTAAAGTTAAAGTTGGTGATAAGATTAAACTAATGTCTAATGGGGCTATATATGAAGTGATAGAATTAGGTGTTAGGAGGCCTAAAGAAGAAAAGAAAGATTGTTTAGAGGCTGGTGAAGTTGGTTGGATTGGTGCTTCTATTAAGCAAGTTAAAGATGTTCATGTTGGGGATACGGTTACTTTAGCGGATAATCCTTGTAAAGAACCTTTGCCTGGTTATAGAGAGATGGTTCCTATGGTATATTCTGGTATTTATCCTATTGACAATGCTAAATATAATGATTTAAAAGATGCTTTGGAAAAGTTAAAATTAAATGATGATTCTATAGTTTTTGAACCTGAAACTTCTACAGCTTTAGGGTTTGGGTTTAGATGTGGTTTTTTAGGGCTTTTGCATATGGATGTTAGTGAAGAGAGAATTGAAAGGGAGTTTAATATTCCTTTAATTGCTACGGCTCCTTCTGTTATTTATCATGTTTATTTAACTGATGGGTCAATGATTGAAATAGAAAATCCTAGTAAACTTCCTGATGTGCAAAGAATATCTAAAATTGAAGAACCTGTTGTAAAGGTTAGTATTATGACTCCAAATGATTATGTTGGGCCTTTAATGGAGTTATGTCAAAAGAAGAGGGGAAGTTATGTTGATTTAGTTTATATTGATCATAATAGAATGCAATTGATTTATGAAATTCCTTTAGCGGAAATTGTTTTTGATTTTTTTGATAAGTTGAAGTCTAGTACTAAGGGGTATGCTTCTTTTGATTATGAATTAGCGGGTTATAAGGAGGCAAAATTAGTAAAAATGGATATTTTAATAAATGGGGAAAGTTTAGATGCTTTGTCTATTATTGTTCATAAGGATTTTGCTTATCATCGTGGTAATTATATTTGTGAGAAATTAAAGGAGATTATTCCTCGTCAACAATTTGAAGTTCCTATTCAAGCATGTATTAATAATAAGGCTATTGCTAGAAGTACAATTAAGGCTATGAAAAAGGATGTGCTTGCGAAGTGTTATGGTGGGGATATTACGCGTAAGAAGAAACTTTTAGAGAAGCAAAAAGAGGGTAAGAAGAGGATGAAAGCAGTAGGTAGTGTGGAAGTTCCTCAAGAAGCTTTTATGGCTGTTTTGTCTGTTGATGATGAATAAATAAGGATATTATTTTAATAAAGTTTTAATTATGATAAACTTATATGTGTTTTAAGGGGGAGACTATATGAAAAAGGTAGATGTTGTAATTGGAACTTTTTTTGGTGATGAAGGAAAGGGTAAAATTATTGATTTTTTAGCTAGTAAAGCTGATATTTCTATTAGGTGTACTGGTGGCAATAATGCAGGTCATACAGTAGAAGCGATGGGAAAGAAATTTGCTATGCATTTAATTCCTTCAGGATTACTTAATAATGCTATTGGAGTTATTGGTAATGGGGTAGTTATTGATCCACGTGTTTTATTAGAAGAAATTAAATTATTAAAGGATAATGGTATTGATACTAATAAGCTTAAAATTAGTGATCATGCACACGTTATTTTACCTTATCATATAATGATGGATAAGTTGCTTGAAGAGATTAGAAAAAGTAATAAGATTGGGACTACCGCTAGAGGTATTGGGCCTTGTTATTGTGATAAGTATGAAAGATGTGGTATTCGTTTTGTTGATTTTGTTGGTGATAATTTTAAAGAGTTATTAAAAATAAATATTGAAAAGAAAAATGCTTTTTTTGAGTTATATGGTAAAGAAAAATTGAATTTTGAAGAAGTTTATAATGAATATAAAGAGTATGCTAGATTATTAAAACCTTATATGATTGATTCAGTCAATTATTTGCATAATGAGATAGAGAATGGTAAGAAAGTTATTTGTGAAGGGGCACAAGCAACGTTACTTGATATAGATTTTGGTACTTATCCATATGTTACATCTTCTAATCCAACAGTTAGTGGTTTTTGTGCTGGTAGTGGTTTAAATGTACATCAAATTGGGAAAGTTTATGGAGTTCTTAAAGCTTATTCTTCTCGTGTTGGAGAAGGGCCTTATGTAACTGAATTATTAGATGAAACAGGAGATTTAATTAGAGAACTTGGTCATGAATATGGTACTACGACTAAAAGGCCTCGTAGGTGTGGTTGGTTGGACTTAGTAGCTTTAAAGTATGCGATTAGGGTAAATGGAATTACTGATTTAGTTATTAATCATGTTGATACGATTGGTAAGTTAGAAAAGATTAAAGTTTGTACGGGTTATAAAGTTAATGGTAAAGTTAGTGGTGATTATACTCCAAATGTAGAAGTGTTGAAGAAATGTGAGCCAGTTTATGAAGAGTTTGATGGTAATTTTGGTGATCTTTCTAAAGTTAGAAAGTTTGAAGATTTGCCTGTAAAAGCTCAAAAGTACATTAATTTTATTTCTACGTATACTGGTGTAAGAGTTTCTTATATTGGAGTTGGTCCTGATAGAAAGCAAACAATTAAGTTATAAGGGAAGGTGCGATTAATGATATATTTTCTTATTGGAATAGTTTGCTTAATTTTGATTGTAATGTTATTAAAGAAAGTTTTTCATTTAAGGGTAGATGATCAAGATTATAGTGATAAAGATGATTATTTAGAGAGAAGAATTAAAAGTGATGATGAAGAAAATAAATAGTTCTTTATATGTTCATGTTCCTTTTTGTGATCATATTTGTAGTTATTGTGATTTTTGTAAAATGTTTTATGATGAAAAGGTAGTAGATAATTATTTAGGGTGTTTATTTGAAGAATTAAATAATTTAAATGTTAGTAAACTTAAGACTATCTATATTGGTGGGGGTACTCCAAGTTGTTTAAGTGTAGATCAATTGGATAGATTATTGAGTAAATTGAATAAATATTTAGATGATGATTATGAGTTTAGTATTGAGGTTAATCCTGAAAGTGTTTGTGAAGATAAAATAAAATTATTTAGAAAATATGGGATTAATAGGGTTAGTATTGGAGTTCAAAGTTTTGATGATGGTGTTTTAAAATTATTGAATAGGAAGCATAATTTTGAAGATGTAAAGAATTGTGTTAGTTTGCTTAGTAAATATGATATTAATAATTATTCAATGGATTTTATTTATGGAATTAAAGGATTTAAGGTTGATTATTTAGATAAAGTGTTTAGTTTAAAGCCTAAGCATTTATCTTTTTATAGTTTGATTTTAGAAGATAATACTCTTTTAAAAATAAATAATTATGAAGAAGAAGAGCAAGATAAAGTTAGGGAAGAGTATGATTACATTTATAATGAATTAAAGAAGTATGGATATAATCGATATGAAGTTAGTAATTTTTGTTTAAAAGGGTATGAGTGTAAACATAATTTAGTGTATTGGCATAATGAAGAGTACTATGCGATAGGAGCGGGTGCTTCTAGTTATGTTAATGGGGTTAGGTATACTTCTAGTAAAAGTATAACTAAATATGTTAAAGGGATTGTTAATAAAGAGAAAGAAGTGGCTGATAGAGAAAAAGAAGAGATTATGCTTAGGTTACGATTAGATGAAGGAATAAATTTAAATGATTATAAATCTATCTTTAATGGTGATTTTTTGATAAAATATGAAAGAGTTGTTGAAGAATTGGTTAGTAAAGGGTTAGTTGAGATTAAAGATAATTGTTTGAAGACAACTTATGAAGGTATGATGTTACTAGATTCTGTTTTAATTAAACTTATGTGGGGAGGCGAGTAGTATGAATATTATGTTGCATGAAAAAAGGTTTCTTGCTACTTTAATTGATGCGGGCATAGGTTTAATATTGGCTTTTTTGACTAGTTTATTATTGAATGTGTTGTTGGATGTTAGATTTATGAATTTTGATTATTATTATATGTTTATGTTTACTTTAACGATGTTTTTGTATCAGTTTTTGTGCGTTTTATTTTTTAAAGATAAAACAATAGGTTTAGCTTTAATGGGCTTAAAGTTATTATCTTTTGATTGGGAAAAGGTTAGTTTTAAGCAGAATATTTTGCGTTCGATTAGTATATCTATTCCTGTTTTATTTGTTATTAATTTGTTATATATGGGTGTTTATAGGACTAAGACTACTACGTTATTTGATGATATTAGTGAGACGATGGTTGTTAATACGGGGACTAATTATCATGTGGATTCAACTAAAATAATTGATAAGATAAAAAAGCATAAGTAAAATTTATTTAATTGGTAATTAATTTGGTGAGTGCAGTGATGTGCGTTTTTGTAGTGATAAAAGGTTTATTTTAATTAATAATAGGATGTTTTGAAATGAAAGCGAAGGTAAAAAATAGTTTATTTTTTTTGTATATCGTATAAAATTAGCAATATTTTGTTGACAGTGCTAAAAATATGTGTATACTATAATTAGCACGAAAAATGAAAGAGTGCTAAAGAGGTGATATTTTGGGTAATCTTAGTCGAAAAGATTTAATTCTTAAATATATTGTAGAATTATTTGTTAAGACAGCTCAACCAGTTGGGTCACATTATTTGATTGAACAGTATAATCTTAGTTATTCTAGTGCAACTATTCGTAATGATATGATGGAGTTAGAGAATATGGGATTATTGGAGAAGACTCATACTTCTAGTGGGAGAGTTCCTAGTGCGAAGGGTTACCGTTACTATATCGATAATTTAAGAGATGAGAATTTGAATGAAGACAATTTATATAAACTTAAGAAGATTTTAAATGATAAGTCTACGCAGGTTAGTGATGTTTTGAGGCATAGTTGTGCGATTTTAAGTGAAATGACTTCGCTTACTTCAATTATGCTTGGTCCTGATGAGTTAGGGGAAACGTTAGCAAAGATTCAACTTATACCTATTAGTAGCAATAGTGCAGTGTGCGTGTTTATTACAAGTAACGGGCATGTTGAACATAAGACTTTTAATATTCCTAATGGGGTTAATGCAGTGGATGTTGAGAAGTGTGTAGAGATTTTAAATGATAGGTTAAAAGGTACTCCTTTGTATGCTGTTGTAGAAAAAATGATAGCTTTAAAACCTGTTTTGTCTTTGCATATTGAGAAGTATGAAGTTTTGATTAATGCTTTTGTTAATATGTTTAATCAAATGAATGATAATAGTAAGGTAAATGCTTGGGGTACTTCTAATTTGTTTGAACAGCCTGAGTATGCGAATAATATTGATAAGTTAAAGAAGATGGTTAAACTTATTGAGAGTAATAATGTTTGGAAGTTTATTGTAAATAGTGATGATAAGCAAAAGATTAACGTTCAAATTGGGATTGATGGTGATTTAGATGATATTAGTGTGGTAAGTATGGATGTTAATGTTAAAGGACAAGAAGGGGCGAAGATTGCTTTAGTTGGGCCTACTAGAATGGATTATGCAAAGGTTATAGGTGTTATGGAGTTTTTGGTAGATCAATTGAATTTGACATATGGTGAAGAGGAGGATGATGAGTAGTGGAAGAAACTAATGAAAAAGTAAATTATTCAGAAGTTGAAGAAGAGAAGAAAGAAAAGAAGAAAGAGAAAAAGCTTTCTAAAGAAGAAAAGAAAATTAATGAGTTAGAGGAAAAGTATGCAGCTTTAAATGAAAAGTATTTGTATGCTTTAGCAGAGATGAAAGATTTGCATAAAACATATGAAAAAGAAAATGCTATTTCTGTTAAATATGTTACATATGATTTGATGGAGGAGTTACTTCCTATTATTGATGTATTTTCTTTAGTTTTAGAGAGTCCTAATGTGCCTAGTGAAGTTAGTGCTTATTTTAAAGGGTTTGAACTTGTGTTTAATCAATTTAAAGATTTGATGTCTAGGCATGAGGTTAGTGAGATTGTTTGTAAGGTAGGGGACAAGTTTGATCATAATCTTCATAATGGGGTGGAAAAAGTAGAAACTTTGAATGAAGAAGAAAATGAGCAAATTTGTGAGATTTTGCAGAAAGGGTATAAGATTGGGGACAAGGTTTTAAGGCCTGTATCTGTGAAAGTATATAGTTTTAAAAAAGAAGAAAAGATTGAACAAGAAAATTTAGAAGCCAAAAGTGAAAATAGCGAAGATAAGGGGGAATAAACGATGGCTAAAGAAATTATTATTGGTATTGACTTGGGAACAACTAACTCAGTTGTTTCATACTTACAGGCAGATGGTAAGTGGAAGGTAATTCCTAATCCAGAGGGGAAGAATACAACTGCTTCTGTAGTAGCTTTTAAGAGTAATGGTGAAGAAGTAGTTGGTGATGGTGCTAAAAGGCAAAGTGTAACTAATCCTGATACTATTAGTTCTATTAAAAGAAAAATGGGTACTACTGAAAAAGTACATATTTCATGTTTAAATAAGGATTTTACTCCTCAAGAAGTAAGTGCTAAGATCCTTAGTTATATGAAAAAATATGCTGAAGAAAGTTTGGGACAACCTATTAAGAAAGCTGTTATTACTGTTCCAGCATACTTTAATGATGCTCAAAGACAAGCTACTAAAGATGCAGGTCAAATTGCAGGATTAGAAGTAGTTAGAATTATTAATGAGCCTACTGCTGCTGCTCTTGCATATGGTATGGAAAAGAAGAAAGATGAAACTGTTTTAGTATATGATTTGGGTGGAGGTACATTTGATGTATCTGTACTTGAGATTGGTGATGGTACTTTTGAGGTTATTTCTACAGCTGGTGATAACAAACTAGGTGGAGATGATTGGGATGAAGTTATCGTTAAATATATTGCGGAAGATATTAAGAAACAATATGATGTTGATTTAACAAATGATAAGATGGCTATGCAAAGATTAAAGGATGCAGCAGAAAAAGCGAAGATTGATTTAAGTGGTATGTTGCAAACTACGATTATGTTACCATTTATTTCAATGACTCCTACTGGTCCTATCAACTATGAATCTACATTAACTAGAGCTAAGTTTGAAGATATGACTAGACATTTACTTGAAAGAACAGAAATGCCTGTTAAACAAGCTTTAAAGGATGCTAATATTGATGCTAGTAAGATAGATGAAGTATTATTGGTTGGTGGTTCTACAAGAATGCCTGCAGTATATGATTTAGTTAAGTCATTACTTGGTAAAGAGCCTAATAAATCAATTAACCCTGATGAAGCTGTAGCAATTGGTGCAGCAGTTCAAGGTGCTATTATTGCAGGTGATGTTACGGATGTATTGTTACTTGATGTTACTCCATTATCTTTGGGTATTGAAACTTTAGGTGGAGTTATGACTGTTTTAATTCCTCGTAATACTACTATTCCTGTTACTAAGTCACAAACATTCTCTACTGCTGAGGATAATCAACCTGCTGTTGATATCGTTGTTTTCCAAGGTGAAAGACCAATGGCTAGAGATAACAAGATGTTAGGTCACTTTAAGTTAGATGGTATTAGACCTGCAAGACGTGGAGAACCTCGTATTGAAGTAAGTTTTAATATTGATGCTAATGGTATTGTTAATGTTAAGGCTAAAGATTTAGATACTAATAAAGAACAATCTATTACTATTCAAGGTAATAGTGGGCTTTCAAAAGAAGATATTGAAAGAATGGTTAAAGAAGCTGAATTGAATAAAGAAGCAGATGAAAAGAGAAAAGAAGAAATTGAACTTCGTAATAAAGCAGAACAATATATTTCTTCAATTGATCGTGGATTAGAAGAGCAAAAAGATAAGATTGATGCTAATCAAAAAGAACAAACTGAAAAGTTAAGAGATGAGTTAAAGAAGGCATTAGAAACTAATGATTATGAAACTCTTAAGAATAAAATTGGTGAATTAGAGCAAGCTGCTGCTATGATGGCACAATATGCTAACCAAGCAAATACTAGTGAGACTACTGATACTGCTACTGGTACTTCTGATGCTAATGCTGGGGCTACACCAAATAATGATCAAGATGTAGTAGATGTTGATTATAGTGAAAAGTAATGAAATCATATGATATTTTAAAGGGGGGTAAGTAAATGGCTGAAAAAAGAGATTATTATGAGGTGCTTGGGGTTTCTAAGGATGCCGATCATGATACAATCAAAAAAGCTTATCGAACACTTGCTAAAAAATATCATCCGGATATTAACAAGTCTGCGGATGCTCCAGAAAAGTTTAAGGAAGTTCAAGAAGCCTATGAAGTATTGAGTGATGAGACAAAGAAAAATTTATACGATCGTTATGGTCATGCTGGGGTTGATCCTAATGCTAATGGTGGCATGGGTGGAGGCTTTGGTGGCTTTAACTTTAGTGATTTTGATGTTGGTGATATCTTTTCTTCTTTCTTTGGTGGGGGTAAAAAATCAAGAAGTTCAGGTCCTATGCAAGGTGAAGATAAATATTTGCAGATGGAAATTAGTTTTTTAGAAGCTGCCTTTGGTGTTAAGAAAGTTATTTCTTTAACTATTGATGAGAGATGTACTTCATGTAGGGGAACTGGTGCACTTAATGGAACGGATGTTGAAACATGTTCACATTGTCATGGTAGTGGTGTGACTAGAACTCAACAAAGGACAATATTTGGTACTTTTGAAAGTCAAACAACTTGTCCTTATTGTAAAGGTAAAGGAAAAGTTGTTAAAAATAAGTGTCCTGATTGTAAGGGTGAAGGATATGTGCGTAAGAAAGTTAATGTTGATGTTAGTGTTCCTGCAGGGATTAATTCTGGTCAACAATTAAGAATTACGGGTAAAGGCGAAAAAGGTATTAATGGAGGGCCTAATGGAGATTTGTATGTTGAGATTATTGTTTCTAAACATAAATATTTTGAAAGACAAAATAATGATGTGTACGTTAGTGTTCCTATTTCTTATGTTGATGCTGCTTTAGGGTGTAAGATTGATGTTCCTACTATTCATGGGGATGTGAAAGTAGAAGTGCCTGCTGGTATTCAAAATGGTCAAAAATTAAGAATCAAGGGTAAAGGTATTAAGGATTTGCGAAGTACTAGTATTGGTGATGAATACGTTATTTTGGATATTAAAGTTCCTTCTAAGTTATCTAAGGAAGAAAGAGATTTGTATGTGAAACTTAAATCTTTAGAAAGTAAGCAAGGAGATTCTATTTTTGAAAAATTTAAAAAAGCTTTTAAAAATAAATAACTCACTGAATAAGTGAGTTTTTATTTGCATAATATTTATAGATGGTGATTTTATGAATCCTGAATATAATTTTACTAATGATCCTTTTTTAGAAGATTTTGAAGCTGAAAATGTAAGAAATTTTTGTTCTTGGCTATTAAAGTTTAATTCTTATGAGTTACCTATACTAAGTTATGTTATTGCACTTGTTTTAACAGAGTCTTTTACTATTGAAGAAATAACAGTAATTGGAAGTATTTTTTCAACGATTACTACTAATTTATTTTTAATTACTTCTCATCAAGGATTTGTTTTGCAGGTGGAGAGTGATAGAAAGGATATGAATGATAGAGCTAATTATGAAGATCGTGCGTCATTAGCTAAAAGAATAAAGTATATTGAAAGTGTTTTGCGTAATAATAACTTAATTTGATTTTGATATTAAGTAGTTTGATAAGATAGAAGGTTATAATTAGTTGTTTAGTGATAAAGAAACGATGAGGATATCGTTTTTTTTTAATTACATTTTTTGTAAAAATAGGTGAAAATAGATGCAGCTTTTTTCGACAAAAAGACCTATCTTTTTTAAAAAATAAAGGCTTTATATTGATTAATTTAGTCATTAAAAGTATATTGATAGTGTAAGTCTTTTTATGATGGGGGTGTAATAGGTGAGTAAGCGATTTTATTGGAAAAAAATAAGACCTATTTTAATCTCCGTTTTATTATGTTCAATATTCTTTTTAATTGTTATTGCTGTTACTAGTAACCGTCAAGGCAATTTAACTATTTTTGTTGATCGTAGTAGTCTTAGAAAGTGTTTGTCTTTATCAGAGTCTAAAACTTTGAGTGATCCTAAGGGTAAGATGTATGGCCCTTCAATTATGGAAGCATGGGATACTACAGAAGATTATGTTCCTACGATTACTGATTTAATTGATGGTGATAGTAGCGGTGATAATTATATTGCTTATACTTTTTATGTTTTTAATAGTGGAATTGAAAATTTGGATTATTCAATGAGTTTGAATGTTGAAAATAAAAGTAATGATTTGGATGAGGCTATTAGGGTTAAGTTGTATGTTATAGATGAGGATAGTAATTCTCTTTTAAATGCGACTTATGCGAAGAAAAATAGTTTAACTAATGAACCTGAGAGTGGAACTGTTGCTTTTGAAAATGATAAAGTTATTGTTAGTCATACTGTTACTGATTTTGAACCTGATGAAGTTACAAAGTATTCGTTAGTTATTTGGATTGAGGGTGCTGATGTTGATTGTACGAATGATAAAATAGGTGGGTCTATTTCACTTTCAATGTCTTTTGATGTTTTGGGTGTTTTATAAGGGGTGAAAGTTATGAAAAAGAAGATGGTTTTTTTATTAAGTTTATTAATTGTTTCTTTTGTTACTTTCGCTAGTGCAACCTATGCTTATTTTTCTGAGCAGTTACATCCACGCGTTGATAATTTAGTTTTTAATGTAGCCACACAAGAAAATGTGATGGTTTCTACTAGTGGGGTTAAGGGAACTTTTAAAGATAGTATTAGTTTTAATGAGATGATAGGCGATAATGAAGTTACTTTAAAGCCATTGCTTGGTACTGTTGGTGATAATTATATTAGTTTGTTTGATGGTAGTAATACGGCGACTGATGGGTATATTTCTTTTAGTTTGTATTTTTCGGCTAGCGATGATAAAGATTTGTATTTAGCGGGTTCAATTTCGGGGACTGTTATTGATATTGTTGATGAGTCTAGTATCTTTACTAATGAGCAAAAAAATAAGATTGTTAAGTCTCTTAGGGTTGGTTTTGTTTCTTATACTACTGTTGAAACTCCTACTAGTTCAGGTATTGAAATTAGTTATGCACCAATTAATACTGAGGTGTATGCGACAGAGATTAAAGATAATTCGTCTTATAAAGGGGGATTATTAAAATATGAAACTTTTAATAATTTAGGATATACAGGGTCTAGTGATGATGTTTTGTTATTAGATTTATATGCTAATAAAATTTCTAAAATGGATGTTTTTGTTTGGTTAGAGAGTGATGATGTTAATTGTGATATTTCTATTTTTGATTGTAAGTTGCGGGTTAATGTGCGTTTTGAGGCCATTGATAGAGAAGGAGATGATAGCTAGGGTGATAGTATGAAAAGAGTATTTAAAATTATTAGTGGTTGTTTTATTAGCATTTTTATCATTTTCGTATTAGGTTTATTAATCATTAGTTTTATGAGTAATGATTATGGGGTTAGTAAGTTTGGTAGGTATTCTTTTTTAGATGTTAATGGCAGTAGTATGGAGCCGCTTATTAAAGATGGGGATTATATTGCTATTGATAAGAATAAAAAAGAGAAATATGAAATTGGTGATGTTATTAGTTTTATTACTATTATTGATAGTGAAGAGAAGATTGTTACTCATGAGATTGTTGATGTTTATGAAGATAAATATGTTACAAAAGGGGTTAATAATCCTAATATTGATGATAAAATGGTAAGTGCTAGTGAGATAATTGGTGTATATAGAGGCTTTAGGATACCATTATTAGGGTATGTTATAAGGTTTTCAAGGACTAGTTTAGGTTATTGGTTATTGGTTATTGGTCCATTAGGCGTGATGTTTTGTATAACGTTATATGAGTTTATTAAGATGATTAGTGAGAAAAAGGAGGAGTTATAAATGGCAGCGTTTGGTAAGTATATTGGGAGATTGCTTAAAGTATTATGGGAGGATATTATTGATTTTTTTAAGTTAATAATTGATTTTTTAGTTTCTGTATGGCGAGCTATTATTGGTAATTTTTCTTATTATAAGTCTGTTTTTGATTTGTATTCAGATGGTTTTGATTTTCTAGGTTGGGTTTTATTTGTTCTTTCTATTTTAGTTTTTGTAGCGGCAATTGGTGCTTTGGTTTATTTAATTGTTAGGGTTTCTAAAAGAAGATATATTGCTAAAAGAAAGGTTAAAGATAAGATTGTTTTGTTAAGGGAAATTGAAACTTTGAATAATAAGGTTATTGATTTGATGGATGAGAGGAGTCAACTTTTATCTTTAAAGGTTGCAGAGTTAGGGTATGCTCCTACTAAAGAAGATCTTAAGAATATGGAAAATGCGAGAAAGAGAGCAGAAGAGGCTATTCTTAATCCTGATGGAGTTAAGACTGTTGGTTTTAAATTTAAAGTTGATAAAAAAGGGAGACCTAAATTTGGTAAGAATGGTTTTCCTGAGATTGAGTTAGAGTATAAAAAAGATGAAGAGGGTAATGTTTTATTAGATGAGAATAAGAAACCTATTCCTCTTATTGAGTTTAAAAAAGATAAAAAAGGGAAGTTTTTATTTGATGTTAATGGGTATCCAATTCCTGTTGATAGCGAAGATAAGGAAGATGATTCTGTAGAAGAAGTTGAAGTAGTAGATGAAGAAGATGGTAAGGAGAGACTTCCTAAAGAAGTACTAGAGAAAGCTCGTTTTCCTAAGCTTATTACAATTGATTTTGATTATCGTAATTATTCTTTTCCTGAAATGAGTGAAGAAGAAAAAACAATTACTTTAGAGCAATTAGTTAAAAGATTTAGAAACTTTGCAGCAGGTAAGCTTAAGTTGTACTATAGTTTTAGAACTTTGGCATTGTTTTTTGCGGGGTTAGGTACCACTCACTTTGCTATTTTGGAGGGTATATCTGGTACTGGTAAAACTTCACTTCCTTATGCTTTTGGTAAGTTTTTTAAGAGTAGGACACCAATTGTAGCAGTTCAACCATCCTGGAAAGATAGATCTGAATTATTGGGTTATTTAAATGAATTTACAAAGAAGTTTAATGAGTCGGCTTTTTTGGAGGAACTATATACATGTGCGAAACATAAAGAGCCAATGATACTTGTACTTGATGAAATGAACTTAGCTCGTATTGAGTATTATTTTGCTGATTTCTTGTCTATTATGGAAATGCCTAATAGAGATGAATGGATTATAGAAATTATTAATACTACTATGGAGGGTGATCCTATTTTGTTAGATCACGGTAAGTTGCTAATTCCTAAAAATGTTTGGTTTTTAGGTACGGCGAATAATGATGATTCTACTTTCCTTATTACCGATAAAGTTTATGACCGTGCGATGTCAATGTCTTTAAATAAAAAGACAGTAGCATTTGAGCCTGAGTTTGATGCTGATAGTATTACAATGACTAGTGAATATTTTGAGAAGTTATTTGATGATGCTTGTACTAAGTATGCGATTAGTGAAGAGACTTTACAAAAGTTAGCTAATGTAGATAAGTATATGATTACTAACTTTAAGATTTCTTTTGGTAACCGTATTATGAAGCAAATAAAGAGATTTGTTCCTTGTTATATGGGATGTGGTGGTAGTGAATATGAAGCAGTTGACCATTTATTAACTAGAAAGATTTTACATAAACTTGAAGCTTTAAATATTTCATTTATTAAGAATGAATTAAAAGGCTTATTAAATGTTTTGGATAAAGAGTTTGGTAAGGGTGTTTTTGCAGATTCTATTGAGTATATTAATGAATTATTAAAACAAGTATAATAGGAGGTTAAGAAGATGGCTGTGGATATTATTAAGAGATTTTGGGAAAAACTTAGTCGTCGTCATGATAATGTTGGTAAAGATGATACTTTTTATGCATTGTTTAGTAATGGATTTGATAAAGCAGATATTAAAATTGACCATATAACTAAAGTTGTTGTTAGGGAATATGATGAAGAGTGTTTGAAAATGATTGAGAATGGTTTAGTAGCACTTGATATTATTACTAGAGCACCTAAGCAGTTTTTAAAGACCGATTATGAAATTATTCCCGTTGAGTTAGCTAGGAAAACGGGTACGGCTTCTATTAAGCATTTATCTAGTCATTCTCATTTGATTAGTAGAGTTGATGAAGATGGAATGGTTGTTCCTACAAGGATTTTGACGGGGTTATCTGATGATAATTTTGTTTTATATGAGAATATTTTTATTAAGTCATTAATTTTAAATTTAGCTACTTTTTTTGATAGGAGATTTAGTGAGTTTTTAGATGATATTGATTTTTCTTCTTTGACGGCTTTAAAGAATAAAACGACTTTTAATATTAAGAATTCTAGGGTTAATTTTGAGATGAATTTAGATATTGTTACGGATAATTTTAATAAAGATGATATTATGAAGATGGATGATTTGTTTAGAAGAGTAGCATGGATTAGAAGAACATTAGGTAGAGTTTATGGTAGTATGTTTATGAAAAGGTTAGCAGAGGCTAGGCCTTTAGTAGGAGCAATTAAAAGAACAAATATTATTACTAAGGAGCCTAATTATAATATTTGTTATAATTTATGGAATTATATTAGTAATTATGAGGGTATGGTTTTGGATTTTAGGGTTGAGAAGATTCCTATTGAGTTAACTGATAAGTATAAGAAGAAGATGAATAAGGCTATAATGTATATGTATTCTGCAGTTGATGCTTGTCAAAAAGATAATGAAAAGTATAATGAGGCATTAAAGAAATCTATTAATTTAGTTATTAAAAATAATAAAATTAAAAAGATTAAAAAAGTTATGGATAATAATGAGAATGTGGAAGTAAGAGAAGAGATTGATCCATATTTATTTGGTGAAGATAAGGCTAAACAATTAGAAGAGTTAATTAAGGAGAAGGCTTATTTGAAGGAGCAGCTTAGTCTTACTATTGAAAAACATAGGCAAAAAGAGCAAGAATTGAAGGAAATAGAAAATGATAAAAGGGAATATATTAGGCTGAAACAAAAGGAAATTGATGAGTTGTTGAAGCAAAAGAGTGAAGCTCGTAAAGAGATGATGAGGAGGGCTCGTATTAGAAAAGAAAAGGCTATTATTGAGCAAGAGTCTAAGGCTGTTAAGAAGGTTAGAGATCGTAAATATATTTTTAATAATAGAATTAATGTTTTAATGAATAAAATTAAGATTTGTGATAGTAATATTGAAAAGAGTCATGGTACTATTTATATGCTTAAGCAGGAAATTAATAATAAAGTTAATGTTGTAGATAATAAAAAAGAAATTGTTAATCTAAAGAAGATGCAAGTGGCATGGAAAGAGAATATTGTAAAGTATAAGAAAAAAATTAAAGTTTATGAGGTTAAGATAAAAGAGATTGATAAAAAAGTAGAGGCTATGAATAAGGTTAATAAAGAGAAGAGAGCTAAAAGAAAACAAGTTTTATTAGAGAAGAATAGTAAATAAGGAGTGATAGAATGTTAGAGTATAAGTATGATACGCAGTTATTGATAGAGGGAAATAATTTGTCTGAAGATGATATTAGTGATTATATTAGAAATAATATTGAAGGTGATTGTTTGTTAGTGGTGGGGGATGAAAACTTGATTAAAATTCATTTTCATACGAATACTCCATGGGAAGTTTTGAAATATTGTGCCTCGATTGGTGATATTTTTGATATTGTGGTTGAGGATATGCAAAGGCAAAGTAACGGGTTACATGGTTAAGGGAGCAACATATGTTGCTTTTTTTTATTTGGGAAATAAATAGAAAAATATCTAGAAAAAAGGTTTATTTAGTTGAGTAAAAGCTTTTTATTTTTTATAATTAATTTGTAGTTAAGTTTTGTTTTATGTGTCTTTTGTTGTTTTGCAGAAAAATAAATAACAAAGGAAGGGAGGGAAAATTTGCTATTTTATTTATTTTTTTGGGAAATATAAATAAAAAGGAGGGAATTTTCTTTAATGGAAGAAAATGTAAAAAAAGAATGTCGTTTTAAAAGTTTTATGAAAAATTTTAAAAAACCAACATGGTTATTATCATTGGCGATGATTCTTGTATTACTAGGAAGCATTTTTGCTCAAATGGCTAATACTTCATTTTATAAAGTTGATGTTGATGAAGTTACATTAGAGACTGGTAATAATAATGGTAAACTTTCTGGTTTGTTATATATGCCTGATACTTGTAGTAACGATAAGCCATGTCCATTAATTATTACAACACATGGTTATCTAAACTCAAAAGAAATGCAAGATGCTCCTGCGATTGAATTATCTAAGAGGGGTTATATTGTATTAGCATTAGACATGTATGATCATGGAGATTCTACTTGGGATACTCCTGCTACATTTACTTTCTGGCAAACTGCTTTGTGGGATGCTGTAAAGGTAATGTATGAAAAAGATTATGTATTAAAGGCTGCTGATGGTGATGGTATGATTGCTGTTAGTGGTCATTCAATGGGTGGTTTTTCATCTCATCTTGCTATTTATTGGGATGAATTGAACTATCAAGAAATGGTAGCTGCTGATCCTACTACGGCACATCGTAAGATTGCTATTAATTTAGCTGCAGGTGCTGACTTTAAAAGAATGGAGTCACCTGATGCTAGAACTCCTGAAGAAATGAGAGTTATTAAATCTCATGAAGAAATTTTAGCAACTTATGCAGATCGTACTAGTGGTACAATTGCTGGTCATTTTGATGAATTTTTCTTTTTAGATAGAGGTAGTGAAATTGTAGCTGGTGATTCTAGTTCAGGCTATAATTTCCCAAATGATACAGTTGTTTATAAAGATTTTGTTGATACTGATACTGGCCGTTACTATTTAGGTAATGGTACTAATTTAGGTGTTGATGAAGAATATGCTGCTGGGGTGTTTTATGATGTTAAATTAGATGATGATGGTAATTATGTAACAACTGGTGAGACATATACTGGTCAAAGAGTTATTTATACACCTTATGAAACACATCCACAAAATCATTTTTCTACAGAATCTACTGCTTATATGATTGAATTTTACAATGAAGCATTTGAATATCAGATGGGATTACATGCTGATTTAGATTTTAATGCGTTAGATTTAACTAGTGGTGGAGGACAAACTTGGTGGTTAAAGGAAGGTTTTGAGTTTGTTGCTATGATAGGTTTATTTTTAGCAATAATTCCTATGATTACTTTATTATTAAAGGTTCCTTTCTTTGCAAGTGTTGTTACTGTTGAAGGTGAGACTGTTACTAGTGAAGAAGAAGTTAGTGAAGATAATAAGAAGGCAAATAAAGGTAAGAAGATTGGCTTAGTGATAAGTTCATTATTAGTATCGCTTATTCCTGCTTACTATTTCCCTACATTTATTACAAAATCAGCTGATTTGAGTATTTTCACTAGAATAGCTGAAGGTATTATTTATATCTTATTTGTATTAATTGTAGCTTTATGGGTTGCTGTTATAGTGTCACGTGTTAGTAAAGGAGAAGAGACTACTAACAAAGCAAGTGCTTATGCTTGGAAAGTTACAAAGAGTTGCTTAGTTGTTGCTCTTATTGCTTTAGCTTTAAGGTATTTGTGTGTTAATGCAGGAGATATTTTAAAAGAAGGATATTGGTGGAATGCTCCTACGACTAATTCAATTGGTTATTGGGCTTTAATTAGTGCATGTATTTCTTTACTTTCTTTAGTAATTACTCACTATACTGTAAATAAAAAAGATGGGGCTACAATTAAGTCTTATGGATTAAAGGCATCGTTAAAACAAGTTGGTATTGCATTTGTTTTAGCTCTTGCTGTTATTGTAGGTATTTATGTAATTGTATTCTTAGTTGATTTAATCTTTAAAACAGACTTTAGGTTATGGGTATATGCTGTTAAAACATTTGGTGCTCATCACTTTGTGGCATTCTTAAAGTATACTCCAGTATTCTTTATCTATTACTTTATTAATGCTATTGTTGTAGCTGTTAATACTAAAGATGTTAAGGGCTTTAAAGGTTATTTATATGCAATGGCATTAAATGCAGGTGGATTAATCTTATTCTTAATATGGCATTATGGTAAGTTATTCTTAACGGGTGTTGGTGCTTTTCCTACACTTGCATTACAACCAATTTTATTGTATGGTTTAATACCATCTCTTGCTTTAGCTGCTGTTTTTGCTAAGAAGATTTATGAAAAGACAAATAATGTGTGGGTTGCTGCCTTCTTGAATTCAATGTTATTTACATTAATTACTGTGGCTAATACTACTATTTATTTGTTATCAATGTAATTGAAAGGGGGTAAATAATGAAAAAAATTTTAAAAACACCTGTATGGTTATTTACTCTTTGTATGGGTGTCGTGATTTTGTTTAGTTTGTTAGCTAATATGGTTAATACTTCCTTATATTCTGTAAAAGTTAAAAATGTGGCTTTTGAAACAGAAGGTACTGCTTTTGGCGAAGAATATGAGGGACAACTTGAAGGTTTACTTTACACTCCAAAAGGGTGTGATAAAGATAATCCGTGTCCTGTAATTGTTACAACACATGGGTATCTAAACTCAAAAGAAATGCAAGATGCTCCTGCGATTGAATTATCTAAGAGGGGTTATATTGTATTAGCATTAGATATGTATGATCATGGAGAGTCTACTTGGACAACTCCTGCACAATTCGCTTTTTATACTGTATCTTTATGGGATGCTGTAAAGTGGGTTTATGATCAGCCATATACTTTAAAAGATGCTAATGGTAATGGTATGATAGCTGTTAGTGGGCACTCAATGGGTGGGTTCTCAACAGAAATGGCTGTTATGTATGATACTTTGGCTTATGGTACTCAAGGTCATTTAAAGATTGCTGTAAGTTTAACTGTTGGTGCTGATTATAGGTATACTAATGAGTCTATTATTAATATGTATGGTACTAGATCATCTGGTATGATTCTTGCACATTTTGATGAGTTCTTTGGTGATGATGGTGAACTTGGAAGAAATACGGTTGGTTATAAAGATTATGTTGAAACAGAAGAAGGTCAAAGCTTCTTGAAATCTGCTGGATATACTTTGAGTGAAAATGAAGAGTTTGAAGCAGGTAAAATTTATGAAGTAAATGCTACTGATGGACAAAGAGTTATTTATACTCCTTATGAAATCCATCCTTGGAATCATTTTTCTACAGAAACTACTGGTTATATGATTGATTTCTATGAAGAAGCTTTCTCATATCAATTAGAAAAGGCTGGTTTAGCTAGTGAATTTTCTGCAGATGATATGGGTGGGCAAACATGGTGGTTAAAGGAAACTTTTGAATTTATCGCTTTGATAGGTTTATTAGTAGCTATTGTTCCTGCTTTGGCTATGTTATTAAAAGTTCCTTTCTTTGCTAAAGTTAGAACAGATGACTCTGCTATTCCAGTAGAGAAAGAAACTTCAAAAGGAAAGAAAATAGGATTAGCTGTTGTAGCACTTGTTACTTCACTTATTCCTGCTTATTATTTCCCTACATTCATTAGTTCAGGTGAGAAACTACCAATGTTCTCTGATTTAATGGAAGATATTATCTATATATGTACTGTTTTTGCAGTAGCAGGTTGGATTATTTATCTTGTTTCTAGAATGTTTAAAACGGAAGAAGAGTCTGTTAAATCTCGTGAAGTAGCATGGGGTATTACTAAAGGCGCTATTATGATTAGTTTTGTAGCATTATTTGTTCGTTATTTAGCAAATAATTTTGATATTTTAAAGACTGGTTATTATTATAATGCACCTACTGCTAGTAGTATTGGTTTTTGGGCATTAATTAGTGCTGGTATTGCTTTACTTACTTTAGTCATAGTTCATTACATCGTAAGAAGGAAAGATGAAGTTACTATTAAATCTTATGGTTTAGTGGCTTCATTTAAACAAGTTTGTTTAGCTTTTCTTATTTCCGTTATTTTGTTCGTTGGTTTATATGCAATTGTATTCTTAGTTGGTTGGATATTTAATACTGACTTTAGATTATGGGTTTATGCAATTAAATCATTTGAATGGCATCATTTTGTATCATTCTTACGTTATGTTCCTGTTTATTTTGTATACTATTTCATTAATAGTATTGTGGTTACAAGTAATACGAAGAATGTTAAGGGATGGAAAGGTTATTTATATGCATTGGCATTAAATATTGGTGGATTGTTGTTGTTCTTAGCATGGCATTATGGAAAGTTATTTATTACAGGTACAGCTGGTGTTGCTGATTTATCATTAGAACCTATCTTGTTATTTGGATTAATTCCTTCACTTGCTGTTGCTGCTATTTTTGCTAGAAAGTTCTATGAGAAAACAAACAATGTTTGGACTAGTGCATTCTTTAATACTTTCTTGTTTACAATGATTGCTATTGCTAATACGACTGTTTACTTATTAGCTATGTAATTTAAAAGATTAGTTATAAAAAAAGGCCTCTTTATAGGGGCTTTTTTTACGTTAATATGGTATGATATTGGTGGTGAATGGTATGCAACAATATTTTGCTAAAGATAAGATTAATAATCGATTTGTTCTTGATGATCAAGATTTATTTCATATCGAAAAAGTTATGAGAATGAAAGATAATGATCTTGTTTATGTGAGTTATGAAGATAAAATATATGAATGCGTTATTAAATTTATTAATAAGAAAGTTAATGTGGAGATTGTTAGGGAAACAGTTATTAATAACGAATTAGATTGTGATGTTACTTTGATTTATGGTTTGCCTAAGGGGGATAAATTTGATTTTGTAGTGCAGAAAGCTACGGAGTTAGGTGTTAGGACTATTGTTCCTTATAAGGCATGTAGAAGCATTAGTGTTATTTCTAGGGATAAAGAGGATAAGAAAGTAGAGAGATGGAATAAGATAGCTAAAGAAGCTAGTGAGCAAGCTAAAAGAAATAAATTAGTTAAAGTAGAGAGAATATGTGATGAAGATAGTTTATTAAATTATAAATCTAAACTTAATATAGTAGCGTATGAAGATGTTAGTAATGAAGGGTGTAATAAATTAAATAAGTTATTAAGTAATAGGTTTGATAGTGTTACTTTAGTGGTTGGGCCTGAAGGTGGGTTTGAGCAGCGAGAGATTGATTATTTGGTTAATAATGGGTTTGAGGTTGTTTCTTTAGGTAAAAGAATTTTAAGAAGTGAAACGGCACCTTTGTTTTTATTGAGTATAATTAGTTATATGTATGAGTGTGGTGAAGTTAATGAAAAAATTTAAGGTTGTTACGTTAGGGTGTAAAGTTAATGCTTATGAGAGTGAAGCAATATCCAATATGTTAATTAAGGAAGGATTTGTTAGAAGTGAGGATAAGGCTGATGTAATTGTTGTTAATACGTGTAGTGTTACCTCTACTAGTGATAGTAAGTCTAGGCAAAAGATTAGACATGAGATTAATAGTAATCCAGGTGCTATTGTGTGTGTGATGGGGTGTTATAGTCAAGTTAAGGCTAATGAAGTTGTAAATATTGATGGTGTTAGTATAGTTATAGGTACTAAGTATCGGGATAAAATGGTGGAGTTAATTAAAGAGTTTGAGAAAGAAAGAAAACAAATTGTTTTAATAGAAGATAGTAATACGTTTAGAGATTTTGAGAATTTAGAAGTAGTAGATTATTTTTCTAATACTAGGGCATATTTAAAGATTGAAGATGGGTGTAATAATTTTTGTAGTTATTGTATTATTCCTTATACTAGGGGACGTGTTCGTTCAAAAAATAAAGATTTAATTTTAAAAGAGGCTAAAAGATTAGTAGATAATGGGTATAAAGAGATTGTTTTAACTGGTATTCATACTGGTGCTTATGGCTTAGATTTTGTTAATTATCGTTTTGAAAATTTGTTGGAGGATTTAGCTAATGTAGTGCAAGATAAGGCGAGAATTAGGATTTCTTCAATTGAGATACATGAATTAAATGATCATGTTTTAAAAATTATGAAAGAGCATAAGTGTTTTGTTAATCATTTTCATATTCCTTTACAAGCAGGGAGCGATACTATTTTAAAGAAAATGAATAGAAAGTATGATTTAGATTATTTTTCTAAGAGAGTTCAGGTAATTAGAGAAAATATGGAAGATTGTAGTTTAACAACGGATGTAATCGTAGGTTTTCCAGGGGAAAGCGAAGAAGAATTTAAGGAAACGATGAAAACTATTCAAGAGATAGGGTTTACGAAAGTGCATGTTTTTCCTTTTTCTAGTAGAAGTGGTACAGTAGCTTCTAAAATGAAAGAGCAGGTTAGTGGGGAGGTTAAGAAAAAGAGGGTTAATGAGTTAATAAGTTTGTCTAAGAGATTAGGAAAAGAGTATTATAGTAAGTTTTTAAATAAAAAAAGGGAAGTTTTGTTTGAAACTTATGATAATGAAAGTGGGATGGTTAGTGGTTATACCGGTAACTATATTAAAGTTCGTTGTGTTGGTGATGAGAGTTTATTAAATGAGTTTAAAGAAGTAATAATTACTGATTTAATAGAAAAAGATAATGATTATGAGATGAAAGGAGAAATATTATGAATTATGCAAGTTATATCGATCATACATTATTAAAGGCAGATGCTAGTGAAAAGGATATTAAAAGGCTATGTAAAGAGGCTAAGGAATATGGTTTTTTTAGTGTTTGTGTTAATCCTATGTATGTTAAGTTAGCTAAAAAATATTTAAGAAATAGTGAAGTTAAGGTTTGTTGCGTTATTGGATTTCCGTTAGGTGCAAATGTTAGTAAAGTTAAATTATTAGAAACTAAAAAAGCTATTACGGATGGGGTAGATGAAGTTGATGTAGTGATGAATATTGCTAAGTTTAAAGATAAGAAATATAATTATGTTGGTAAAGAAATAGCTAAGATTGTTGATTTATGTAATAAAAAGGTGTTAGTTAAAGTAATTATAGAAACATGTTATTTAAGTAAGGAAGAAATACTTAAAGCTTGTGAGTTAGTTTATGAGTGTGGTGTAGATTATGTGAAGACTTCTACTGGTTATGGGATTAATGGTGCACAGGTAGAGGATGTTAAGATAATGAAGGAATATTGTAAAGATAAACTTAAGATTAAGGCTAGTGGGGGGATTAAAACATTGGCACAGGTTCAAGAATTTATCCTAGTGGGAGCAGAACGTATAGGTACTTCTAGTGGGGTAAGTATCGTAAAAGAGGGAATAAATCAAGAAAATTAAGGAAAAATGCACTTTTTTATTGATTTTATTTGTTATGTTATATATAATTTTATCGAATTAGCTAGTTTGCTTCAGGGGGAGGGAAATTGATGCCAAAAATAGCAGTACGCGATAATGAGAATTTAGACGATGCTTTACGTCGTTTTAAAAGATCAGTATCCAAGGCAGGTACTCTTGCTGCAGTGAAGAAACGCGAATTCTATGTTAAGCCTGGTGTAAAACGCAAGTTGAAATCACTAGAAGCACGTAAAAACAAAAGAAGAGATTAATTAAAGAATGACTGAAAAGTCATTTTTTTGTATGAATTTTAGATAGTTGTAAATACTAATATTGTAGATAGAAGAAATTATCTACATTATGATTGTATGAAGAAAGCTCTTTGAGCTTTTTTCATTTATTTTATTTTAATAATACTAATTATTAGTTATAATAACTTTTAAGGGGTAATGTTATGAATGAAAAGGTTTTGTTAGTGGGTGCTAATATTAATGATGATAAAGATTTTTTAACTTCGATGATTGAATTGGCTGCTTTAGCAGATTCCATAGATTTAGAAGTAATTAATTCCATTTCTCAAAATATTAAAGAAACCTCTTCTACCTTTTATATTGGTAGTGGTAAAGTAAAGGAAATTAAAAGTTATCTTAATAAGCATGAAATTGATATTGTTATCTTTAATAATGAGTTAAGTGCTTTACAATTAACTAATTTAGAAGAGTATTTAAATGTTAGGGTAATTGATAGAACGATGTTAATTTTAGAAATTTTTGCTAGAAGAGCTAAAAGTAAAGAAGCTAAGTTACAAGTTGAATTAGCGAGTCTTGAGTATATGCGTCCAAAGTTAGTGGGTTTAAAAGGTAATTTAGATAGGCAACGTGGGGGTAAAAATAAAGGTGTTGGAGAGAAGTTTCTTGAGCTAGATAGAAGAAAAATTAATGTGCAAATTAATAATTTAAAAGAAGAGTTAAAGGAAATAGAGAAACAAAAAGAATTAACTAGTAAGCTTCGTAACTCTAGCAGGATTCCTAAAGTAGCATTGGTAGGTTATACGAATGCAGGTAAATCTAGTTTAATGAATTGTATTGTTTCTTTGTTTGGAGAAAAAGAAGAAAAGGTTGTTTTTGAAAAAGATATGTTATTTGCTACACTTGATACTTTTTCGAGGAAAATTAATGCTTATGGGAAAAGTTTTATTTTATCGGATACAGTTGGGTTTGTTTCTTCTTTACCTCATCATTTAATTAAAGCTTTTAAATCTACTTTAGATGAAGTGGTTAATGCCGATTTATTATTAAATGTTATTGATATTACTAGTTATAATTATTTAAGGGAAAAAGAAGTAACTGAAATTACTTTAAAAGAGGTTTTAAAAGGTCGTGATAAGAAGATTATTAATGTTTATACGAAGATAGATTTACCTACGAATAATATTATTGAATTAGAGGATAATGAAGTATTTGTTTCTAGTAAAAATAATGAGGGTATTGATGATTTGGTTAAGATGATTTTAAATACTGTTTTTGGTGATCTTAAAAAGTGTAAAATGCTAATTCCTTATGAGAGAGCTAATGTTCTTTATGAATTAAATAAAAACTCTTTTATTAATTATAAAGAAGAAAGAGATGATGGAATTTATATTGAGTTAGATTGTGATGAGATTGATTATCAAAAATATAATAATTTAGTGATTGATTGATGGCATAAATTAGAGTTGTGCTATAATGATGGTGGGTGATGGTATGCTTAAAAAATATGGTTTTATACGTGTTGGAGCATGTTCTAGTGCAGTTAGGGTAGGAGATATTGATTTTAATTATAAGAGTATTGTTAAGGGTATTAAGGAAGCTTATGATAAAGGTGTTGAAATAATTTGTTTTCCTGAACTTAGTTTAACTTCTTATACTTTAGGGGATATGTTTTTGCAAGATACGATTATTAGTGAAAGTAAGACTGCTTTAATTAAAATAGTTGAAGAAACCAAGGAATTAGATATTGTTAGTATTATAGGGTTGCCGATATATGCGTGTAATCAATTGTTTAATTGTGCGTGTGTGATTGAAAAGGGTAAGATATTAGGTATTGTTCCTAAGACTTATATTCCTAATTATAGTGAGTTTTATGAGAAAAGATGGTTTTCAAGTGCTTGTAACGCATATGAAAAAGAGATTGATATAGGAGAGAATAAGGTTCCTTTTGGTAATGATTTGTTGTTTAAATGTAGTAATTATGACTTTATGTTTGGGATAGAGATATGTGAAGATTTATGGTCGTTATTTCCTCCAAGTAGCATTTTAGCGTATAATGGGGCAAGTATTATTTTTAATTTGAGTGCTAGTAATGAAATTGTAGGAAAATATGAGTATCGTAAGCAACTTGTTAGCAGTCAATCTAGTAGAACTATTACTGGTTATGTGTATGCTTCTGCTAGTAGTAGTGAGTCTACAACCGATTTAGTTTTTTCTGGGCATTCAATGATATGTGAAAATGGGAAAATTTTAAATGAAACTAAGAGATTTAGTTTTGATAGCGAATTAATTTATAATGATATTGATATTTTTAAGTTAAAGGCTCTTAGATATAAAGAAAAAAGTTATATGGATTATGAAGGGTGTATAAATAATTTTAGAGAAATATATTTTGATTTATATAAGAAAAAGAATGATTTAGTAAGAAAATATGATAAATATCCTTTTGTTAATGATAATTATGAAGAAATAATGGAGATACAATCTACAGGTTTAGAGAAAAGATTGAAGCATATTGGGTGTAGTAAAGTGGTTTTGGGCGTTTCTGGTGGCTTAGATTCTACTTTGGCTTTTTTAGTGTGTTTAAAAGCTTTTAAAAAGTTAGGATTAGATAGTAAGGGAATAATTGGTGTAACGATGCCAGGGTTTGCTACTAGTGATAGAACTTTGCATAATTCGCTTGAGTTAATGAGATTGGGTAATGTTACTTCAAAAACAATTGATATTAAGGAAGCATGTTTAGTTCATTTTAAAGATATTGGTCATGATTGTAGTAAGCAAGATGTTACATATGAAAATGTACAGGCTAGGGAACGAACACAAATTTTAATGGATCTTGCTAATAAGGAAAATGGTATTGTCGTGGGTACTGGTGATTTATCTGAAAGTGCTTTAGGTTGGTGTACTTATAATGGTGATCATATGTCTATGTATAATGTAAATGCTTCTATTCCTAAGACATTAGTTAAGCATTTGGTTAAGTATTATGCTGATAATAATGATGAAGTTAAGGAAGTCTTGTATGGCATTTTAGATACTCCTATTTCTCCAGAGTTATTACCTAGTGATAATAAGCAGATTGTTCAACTTAGCGAAGATAAAATAGGGCCATATATTTTACATGATTTCTTTATTTATCATTTTTTAAGATATGGGGCGAAGTTTTCTAAAATATATTATTTAGCGGTTAAAACTTTTGATGAGTATAGTAAAGAAGAAATTATGAAATGGTTGAAAGTATTTATTAAAAGGTTTTTTAGTCAACAGTTTAAAAGAAGCGCTATGCCTGATGGGCCTAAAGTAGGTACGATTAGTATGTCTCCTAGAGGGGATTTAAGAATGTCTAGTGATACAAGTTATGAAATATTTTTGAAAGAATTGGAGGAAAATAGTGATGAGTAAAAAAGTTTTGTTTATTGTTTTAGGGGTTATTTTGTTTTTGTTAGTAGGAAGTTCCATTTATGTTAATTTTATGGCTAAGAGTGGGGTAGTTGTTTCTTATTTGTTATTTGCTCAAATTGTGCTTGGTTTAGTTGCTGTTATTACTACGTTATTTGCTAGTAATAAGGCTTTTATTAGTAAAAAGAGTCATGAAGTTTTGTTAATTGCTTTTTTGGAGTCTTTATTTGTTTTAGGGTTGGTTATTTTAAATACTGTTGTAGGGTATCGTGATGTTACTAATATTGTTAACTATGGTGAATATATGGAGTATGTTTCTATGTATATGAATATTTATTTATTTTTAGGATTTTCTTTGATTCTAGGTGCATTTAGTTTGAATTTTTATATTAAAAGCTTATTAAATAATAAATAATTGCTGTTATGTTAATTTAAAGGGGTATTCTTTGACAAAATAAGACAAAAAAAGGTATAATTTTCTTGTTTGGTTATTTTTTAGTGTTTTATTTTGTCGATAATTGTTTTCTTTCCTTTTTGCTTATGAATTTATACTGGGATTGTTTGTAAAAAAATGTTATATAACATATAATTTTGCGTATATTGTGTAAAAAGGGGAGGAAAATTTATGAAAGAAATTAATCTTCTTGTAGCAGAACCAAATGTCAGATTACAAGAAGAAATTAAGCAGAAGATTAAATTAGAGAACAATATTAATTTAATTGATGTAGTAGGTGATGGTAAAGTTTGTTTAGAGAAGATTGCTTTGTATCATGATATTGATGTATTGGTGATTGATTCTGTTTTGCCTTCTTTAGATGGTTTTGAAATTATTAAGCAAATTAGGAACGATTATAGGTGTGTTGTTAAAAATATTATTGTTACTTCTGGTTTAATTAATGATTGTTTATTAGATTTTTTAAATGAATATGGAGTGCAACTTTTAGTTATGAAACCATATAATTTAGATTCTTTAATTTCTAAAATTAGTAAGTTAGTATGTAGTGAGTCCAAACACCATTATTCTTTAATGGTTAAAGGAAATGATAATAATTTAAGTAGTGATTTAACAAAAAATATGTTAATAAATGATATTACTCATATTTTACATGAAGTGGGTATACCTGCACATATTAAGGGTTATAACTATTTAAGAACTGGTATTGAAGAGATGTATTATTCTACGGATATGCAAGGGAAGATTACTAAAACTTTATATCCTTTAATTGCTAGGAAATATGAGACAACATCTTCTAGAGTTGAAAGAGCTATTAGGCATGCGATTGAAGTTGCTTGGAATAGAGGTAATGTAGATTCTATTGATGATATTTTCGGTTATACTATTAATGCGTATAAGGCTAAACCTACGAATTCTGAATTTATTTCAATGATTGCTGATAGGTTAAGACTTGAACACGTTAGTAAACAAAAAGAAAATTACTTTGTTAGAACAATTTAATGATAGTGTATGCATCTGCTTACACTTTTTATTTATAAAAAAGTTCTTTTTTTTTACAAATAATTTTACAAAGTATCTTTAATTTTAATTTATAAAAGAATAATTGTAAAATTGTTTTGTGTCTTTATTTATATTTAAAAATATAGGTTTTTGATATAATGTATATGGAGTTGATTGTATGGCAAAAATCATTTTACATATCGATTTAAATGCGTTTTTTGCTAGTGTAGAAGAAATTAAAAACCCTAGATTAATTGGAAAGGCTCATGCTGTTGGGGGGAGTCTTAAAAGGGGAGTGCTTTCTACTTGTTCATATGAAGCTCGTAAAAGAGGAGTTCATAGTGCAATGCCTGTAGGGCAAGCTTTGAAATTGTGTCCAGAATTAATTATTAACCCTGTTGATATGTCTAGTTATAAAGAGTATTCTAAGAAGTTTTTTAATATTATAGAGAAGTGGTGTGGATCGAAAATAGAAGTTGCAAGCATTGATGAATGTTATGTAGATTTTTCTGATTATACAAATTATTGTAGTGATATTGTTAGTTATTTAAAAAAGATGCAAAAACATATTAAAGACACTTTAAATTTGGGGTGTTCTATTGGGGTTGCTCCTAATAAATTTTTAGCTAAAATGGCGAGTGATATGCATAAGCCAATGGGGTTTACCATTTTAAGAAAAAGAGATGTTAGTAAGATGCTTTGGCCTTTAGATATTAAAGATATGTATGGTGTAGGGAATAAGACGGCACCTAGGTTAAAGGAAGTAGGCATTTTTACAATTGGTGATTTAGCAAATTGTCAAAATAATTATGAAGTTATGAAAATACTTGGTAAGAATTATTATGTTTATGTTAATTTGGCTAATGGTATTGATGATAGTGAAGTTATTGATTATGAGGTTGATGCTAAAAGTATTGGTAATTCTACGACGTTTTATAATGATTTAATTGAAGAAAATGAAATAAAGAAGGAGTTAAAAGAATTAGCAAAAAGTGTTTCTAGAAGGATATGTTTGGTTTCTAATTTAGCTTTTGGAATTTCTATTACTATTAAATTTAATGATTTTACGCATATTAATAGATCTATGAAAGTTGATGAACCTATTTGTAATGATGATGAGATATATTTAAAAGCTTTGAAATTGTTAGAAAACAATTATTATTATGATAAACCTATTAGGTTGCTTGGGATAACTTTGTATGATCTTAAGGAAAAGAAGGATATTATTAGGCAAATGAATATTTTTGAGATTAATATTGATAATAAAGAAAATATTGATAAAATTATTGAAAGATTGAATGATTTAGTGGGCGATAAAGTATTTAAGAAAGCTAGTGAGGTTAGTAATGATGATTAAATATTTAGAGTTATATAAGCAATATTTGTTGGTGGAAAAAGGTTTAAGTATTAATTCCGTTAATAGTTATATTATTGATATTAAAGATTTCTTTAAATATGATGAGGAGGGTAAAGATTCTTTTGGTTATTTGAAGTATTTAAATGATAAGGGGATTAAGGTTAGTTCGCTTAATAGGAAGATTACTTCTATTAAACAATATTTTGTTTTTTTATATGAAAATAAATATGTAGATTATGTTTTGTTTGATAACGTTGATCATCCTAAAAAAGAGAAAAAATTGCCTGTTTATTTAACTTATGGAGAAGTAGATAGATTAATTAGAAGTATTAGAGATGATGAATATTTAATGAGGGCTATTGTAGAAGTTTTATATGGATGTGGTTTAAGGGTTAGTGAAATTATAAATATGAAGCTTAAAGATGTTCATAATGAAGAAAAAGTGATAGAATGTAAGGGTAAAGGTAATAAACAAAGATTTGTTCCAATTAATGATATAGCTTTAGCAAGTATTAAAAAGTATTTGTTAGAAGTTAGAGATAAATTGAAATATAAGGCTAGTGATAGTTTATTATTTTTAACTAATAAAGGGAAAAGGGTTACTAGGCAGTATGTGTTTTGTCTTGTTAATGAATTGTCTAAAAGAGCGAATATTAATAAGAAGATATCTCCACATACCTTGAGGCATAGTTTTGCTACTCATTTATTAGAAAATGGGGCTAATTTAAGAGCTGTGCAAGTTATGCTTGGGCATGAGAGTATTGCTACAACAGAGATATATACACATATGAATGTAAGTAATATTATTGAAAACTATGATAAATATTTTGTTGAGGAGGATATAAATGTTTAGAAGAATATTTTTAATTGTTTTAGATTCGCTTGGAATTGGAAATGGAAAAGATGCAAGTAAATTTGATGATGTAGGGAGTAATACTTTAAATAGTGTTTTAAAAAGCGCTAGTGAAGTAAAACTTGATACTTTAAAAGAGTTGGGTTTTTTGAATTTAAGTAGTGATGCTAAGTATCACATTAATGATTATAAAGGGCTTATATGTAAGCTTAATGAAGCTAGTGCGGGTAAAGATACTTTAACTGGGCATTATGAGATGATGGGTCTTTTAGTTACTAAGCCATCTATTACTTTTACTGAAACGGGTTTTCCTCAAGATTTAATTGATGTGTTAGAAAAGAGATGGGGGAGGAAAATTATTGGTAATAAGAGTGCGAGTGGAACAGAAATTATTAAAGAGTTAGGTGAAAGACAGTTAAAAACGGGTGAAGCTATTGTTTATACCTCGGCAGATTCTGTATTGCAGGTGGCTGCTAATGATGCGGTTATTCCTTTAGATGAATTATATAAAATGTGTGAAATAGCAAGAGAGGTTACTTTAGAAGATAAATGGAAAGTAGATAGGATTATTGCTAGGCCTTTTGTTGGTACTAATAAAGATAATTTTACGAGGACTTCTAATAGGCATGATTATGCTCTTAGTCCTTTTGCTAAAACATATTTAGATAATTTAAAAGATAATAATTTTGAAGTTATTGCTATTGGAAAAATTAATGATATTTTTAATGGACAAGGTATTAGTGATTTTAGTAAAACTAAATCTAATTTGGATGGGTTAAATAAGACAATTGAAATTTGTAAAGAAAGAGATTTTAAAGGATTATGTTTTGTTAATTTAGTAGAATTTGATAGTGAGTATGGGCATCGAAGAAATAGTCTTGGTTACTATAATTGCTTAAAAGAAACTAATGATAAAATTGAAGAATTATTAAAATATTTAAAAGATGATGATTTATTGATAATTACAGCTGATCATGGTAATGATCCGTGTTATAAGGGAACTGATCATACAAGGGAACAGGTACCATTACTTATTTATAATAATAAGATAAAAAAAGGGAAAGAATTAAAAGAAAGGATGACTTTTGCCTGTATAGGTGCTACAATTATAGATAATTTTGGCATTAATAAGTTAGATCATCAAATTGGTGATTCTTTATTAGAGGATATTGAGGGGGCAATAAAATGAGTAAAAAAAGAAATGTTTTAATAGGTGGTGCTTGGCCTTATGCAAATAGTACTTTACATGTTGGACACTTATCAGGGTTATTGCCAGGGGATGCACTAGCAAGATATCATCGTTTAAAAGGGGATAATGTAGTGTATGTTTCTGGTAGTGATTGTCATGGTACTCCTATTACTTTAAGAGCAGTTAAGGAAAAAGTTAGTCCTAAAGTTATTAGTGATAAATTTCATGAAGGGTTTGTTGAGACTTTCAATTTATTAAATTTTTCTTATAATTTATATACTCAAACATCAACTGATTTTCATGAGAAAGAAGTTCAAGAATTATTGAAGAAAATGTATGATAATGGCTATATTTATGAAAAGGAAGATAATGCTTTGTATTGTGAGCATTGTCAAAAGTTTGTGGAAGATAGGGAAATAATTTATACTTGTAAGAAATGTGGTAAAACGGCTAAAGGTGATGGTTGTGATTGTGGTGAAGTTCCTACATTTGAAGATTTAAAGGAAGGTAAGTGTGCGGTTTGTAATAATAAATTAATTGTAGGTAAGGATAAAAATTTATATTTTAAATTAAGTGCTTTTCAGTCTAAAATTGAAGATTATTTAAAAGAACATGAAAGTCATTGGAGAGTTAATGCGATTAATGAAACGAAAAAATATTTAAAGATGGGATTAATTGATAGGGCTATTACTCGTAATTTAGATTGGGGAATAAAAGTGCCTTTTGAAGGTTATGATAATAAAAGGATTTATGTATGGATTGAAGCTGTTTTAGGTTATGTTACTGCTTGTAAAAGATATTGTTTAGAAAATAATTTAAATTATAATGATTATTTAAAAGAAAATAGTTGTGATATTTGTTATATGGTTCATGGTAAAGATAATATTAATTTTCATACGATTATATTCCCAGCTTTATTAATGGCTCTTAATGAAAATTATAAATTGCCTAGTGAAATTGTTTCTAGTGAGTATTTAACTTTAAATGGTGATAAGATATCTAAATCTACAGGTAATTATGAAGAAACAGTTGATATTGTTAGTAAGGGTAGTAGTGATACTTTAAGGTTTTTTATTCTAGGGTATGGGCCTGAGAAAAAAGATAGTGATTTTAGTATGAAGTTATATGCTACTGTTCATAATAATGAAATTGTTAATAAACTTGGTAATTTTGTTAATAGGACGTTAAAGTTTAAAGGATTGAGTGAAATTAAAAAGGATATAATGGATGTAGATGTTAAGAAAATAGTTTTAGAGTATTATGAGAAGATTGGTGCTAAAATTGAAGAATATGAATTTAAAGAAGCTTGTCATTTAGTGTTATTGTTGCTTGAGTATGCTAATAAGTATTATGATGATAGTAAGCCATGGGTTTTATTTAAAGAGAATATAAGTGAATTTAATAAGGTTATTTATACTTGTTTGAATATAATTGCTAATCTTGCTAATATCTTAAATCCTTTTATGCCTGAAACAAGCCTAAAAATTAAAGATATTTTAGATTTAGATAGTCTTTCATGGAATTATACTGAAATAGAAAAAGATTTAAAATTGAAAGAAATTGAGCCGTTATTTACAAGAATGAATGTATAAATAAAAGAGTATTCGATTAGGAATACTTTTTTTATTGCTTTAAAAATTACATAATATATATTATGCGAAGTTATGATTTAGGAGTTTATATTCTTATTTAAAAATAGCGAGAAGTTACCTATTAAGGTTAAAGTGTCATAATCATTTTCTTTTTGAGCATTTTTTAATATTTCTGATGTAATGTTTTTTAAGTTTTTGAATTCTTTATTTAAGTTATTTGATATTACGTATTGTTTGTAGTCTGTGGATGGTGCTACTTTTATTATCGAGATGGCTTCTATATCCCCTAACCCAAAGATAGGAAATCCTTTTTTTCCTTTTATTAAAATATGAATTTCATTTAAAAATTCTTTTAGTTTATTTATTAAGCTTGTTAAATTAAATTTTATTATATAACTGTTTTCATCTATTACATTAATTCGATAATTTTCTAAATTTAAAATTTCACAATTAATTGAAGTAGATAATTTATTTAAAAGTGCAAGAGTATCTACCTGTTGATATAAATAGTTTCTAGTTTCTTTTAGTCCTTCATCAAAATTATTCATACATATCACCCTAATTATTAATATGTATAAATATTTTTTTAGTTACTAAGCTTTAAATAATGATAAATAGTGATGCACTAAAGGGCTTATGTGTAACATCTTTGAATATTCAAGTAATTTACTATAATTAATATCTGTTTTATTAAAATAAAAGTTTATAAATTTATTATATTTACTTTCATCAAAACGATGGCGATCTTTTATTATGTCACAAATTGAACGTTCGATATCATATACATTGATAGTATAATCATTATATTTGTATTTTATCATCCCCTTTTGATAATTATTTAAGTGATTATAAAATAATTTATAATTAGAGTAATTTTTTGCGTTATATCCTTGTGGGATGCTCAATTGTTCTGTTATATCAATGTTTTTATAAAATCCTTGTATATCTAAGGAAGTGAAATGTGAAAAAACAATTTTTTTGCTACTATTTTGAATTTTATAAAACAAGTCTATTTTTTTGTTAAAGGTAGAATAAATTCCTCTTTCTACTCTATATAATTTATGTTCATTAACAAGTTTAGTTAAATATGTTCTTGCTATGTTATGGTTACTTACTTCTTTAGTAGTTACTACTCCCCTATTCTTTTTAGCTAGAGATAATATTTTACTTTCTTGAATCATTTTTATCACTTTCCTTATTTTCTTTAAGTATATTTTAAAAAAGAAAAAATGTAAATATAATCTATAAATAAAAAAAGGTTATTAGATTATAATACCTTTTTTTTAAAATTATCTTTTTTTAGTAGCAACTTTCTCTACATTAGTATTGATATGTTTAATAGGAAAATCACCCCATAATTTTTCTAAGTTAAATTTTTCTCTTTCTTCTTTTGTAAAGATATGTACAATAGCATCACCTGCATCTACAATTAACCAATTTGAACCTTTTCCTTGAATTTTTTTAGTAGGAAGGTTATTTTCTGCTAATTTATCATCCAATTGTTTAGCTAAAGTTTCTAATTGACGTACATTATTTGCTGAACAAATAATAAAGTTGTCACATAAAGGATTTCTTTTTGAAACATCTATAATAGTAATATCCTCCCCTTTTTTGTCTAATAATGTTTTTACAATTAATTCTATCATGATAATATGTCTCCCTTCAAATAATAGTCGATAGTACTATTCGTATCACCATGATTATATTTTAAACCATTAATATGTAAAAATCCAATGTTTTTTTTAAGCACACTAATAAATCCTTGTTCTAGATTGTTTAAACATTCATTTATTAATAAAGATGAATCATATTTTTTTAGTGGATCGAGCTTATCTGAAACATATACTAGTTTTGCTAATTTTGACATGTTTTTATGGCCTGTTGTGTGATATTTAATTGCTTCAAGTATTTCTTTATCTTGTATGTGAAATTTTTTGATAGCTATGTATTCTCCTATGTATTGATGATATACAGAAGCATTTTCTTTGATTTTATCACTATAATACTTTTTCATGATTATTTTTGTTTTGTTTAAAGGATATTCTTTTGCTATATCATGTAGTAGACATGCTGTTATTATTTTATTTGTATTTAAGTCATTTTTATTATATTTATATATTTTTAGTGCTAATTTTTTTACGGATAAAGTATGTTTTAATCTTCTAGGTGACATATATTTTTTTATTTGTTTTTCTAAATATATATTATTGTTGATGATGTACTCTTTAACTTTTAAAGGAATATCTTTATAATTCCCTTCTCTTATTTCTTTGCTAGAGATATTATATACTTTGTTATTAAGGTAGATATAATTAGGATTAATATCAAAAGTAATGTTTCCTCTATTTGCTATAATAAATTTGAACTTTTCTTTTAGTAAAGAAAAGTTATGCCAGTTATGTAAGAGTGCTAATTGATCTTGTCCAACTAGTATATAATATTCATTATCATCATTACAATTATTTAATATTTCAGTATAAGTTTTTTCAATATCATTATAATCAAATAGGATATTAGATATAAAAAACTTGGTATTGTGTTCAATTGCTAATTCAATCATTTTTTTTCTTTTCGTAAAAGGGGTCAAATTCTTTAAATGTGAGTTTTTATTTAACCCAAAGTATAATTCATCACCCTTTATTAATTTTAAAGCTTCTTTAGCAATTTTTAAGTGTCCATTATGTATGGGATCAAAACTTCCATAAAAAAGAATAATTTTTTTCATGATAAATCTATTAATTGTTTTTTAGATTTACGATAAAAAACAATATTCCTTCCAATAATTTGGATAATTTCACTATGAGTTTTACTAGAAATATCTAAAGCTAATTCTTTAATTGAATCAGAACAATTTTTTAAAACAGTAACTTTTATTAATTCATGTGCTTCTAAAGCATTATTTAAGCCCTCGATTAAATTAGCACTAAGGCTATCTTTACCAACTTGAAAAATGGGTCTTAAATTCATTGCTAGTGAACGTAATTTAACTTTTTGCTTAGTTGTTAGCATTAAATAAGAGCCTCCCTTAAATATACTTTACAATTACCAGGCACATAAACTTCTATTTCTTGATTAGTATATTCAAAACTTATCCAACCATATCCTGAAATAACGATATCAACTTTACCAGGAGAATTTAATTCTATTTTCTTTAACTTTAAATCACTAAATTTGCTGATTCTAGAAGAAGTAGGCAAAATGCTTTTTGATGCTACTAAACTATTAAAAATATCTTCTCTTTTTTCTTTTTTACAACGATGTATTTTAACAAAACTAGAAAAATAGCAAGTGAAACCTATTTCGCGACCTTTAACAAAATCAAATGCCGCTAAACCTCCAATTAATAATGATTGTTCTTGCTTTAATTGGAAAGTTAAAGGCTTGATTTCTTTTCTAGGTAAAATATATTTTAAAACATGTGGATCTACAGCATATAACATAGAGTTCTTTTCAATAATTCCAGGAGTATCGTAAATATAAGAATTCATATCTAATGGTATCCTTATAACATTTAATGTTGTTCCTGGAAAGGAACTAGTAGTAATAAATTTATCGGTTTCATTACTATAATTTTTTAATAGTGAATTAATAAAAGTTGATTTTCCTACATTGGCATTACCAATTACATAAACATCTCTTCCTTCTCTTAATTCATCTATTTTATTTAAAATTAAATCAATATTATAATTAGTTTGTCCACTACTCATAATAATATCATGAATATTTTTAATCCCATTTACATATAATTTTTCTTTTATCCATTCTAATAATTTTTCATCTTTTACTGATGAAGGAATTAAATCTCTTTTATTAACAAGAACAAGAATTTTTTGATTATTTACATATTTAGTAAAATCTTTAATAATACTTGCTTCAAAGTTAAAAACATCGATAACATATACAAGTAATGCTTTTTCTTTAGCAATACTTTTAAGAATAGTTATGTAATCTTCTTCTACTAATTGAATTTCACTATTAGTATTATAATGTTGCAATTTAAAACATCTTTGGCACAGTATGTTTTCTTTCGTTTCTAAGATTTTTTCAGGCACATAACCAGCCTTAGTTTCATCATTAGATTGCAAGATATGACCACATCCATAACAATATAATTTTTCTTCCATAACTTATTCTCCTTTCATAATGCTAACTAATCTTCCCTGTTTATGATATCTCTTACGAATTTTTTTATCAATAAGGCGGTTAAAAAAAGTAAAAATTGATTCTTTTTTTTGAAGTGGGTCTACTAGTATCGATTTGCATTTTAATTTATTAGCACACCACATGTCAGTTAATAGTTGATCTCCTACAAAAACGCAGTCTTTAACATCAATATTATTTTCTTTTAAATAGTTAGCAAGTTTTTTACTTCCAGGTTTTCTAGCTCTTGATAAGAAATTTAATGAACATGGATTAGAAAAAGTTTTTAATCTTTTATAACTATTATTAGAAATTACTAATAAATTGATGTTATTTTCTTTTAATTTAGTAACTAAATTGATTACTGATTCGTTTGGTGTAGGAATATCATACCCCACTAAAGTATTGTCTAAATCAGATAAAATATATTTAATATTATTTTCTTTTAATTTATCAATATCAATATCATAAATACTTCTTGAATACCATGTTGGTATTAAATTAGACATAAAATCACCCAGTAATATTTTACTTCAAATAATAGTAATTTTAAAGATTTTAAGTGCATTTAATTAAATATATAGGAGGTTTATATGTTTAATTTTGTTTTTGATACTTTTAAAGAGATTTTTTTGTTTGTTGGTTATTTGAAGAATGGTGCTTATCCTTTACCTCTTAGTAAGGAAGAGGAAGATTATTATGTTAATGAATTATTTAAAAATCATAGTGAGAATGCTAGAAGAAAGTTAATTGAGCATAATCTTCGTTTAGTGGTGCATATTGCTAAGAAATATGAAAATAGTGGTGAAACACAAGATGATTTGTTTTCTATTGGAACGATAGGTTTAATTAAAGCAGTAGATTCTTTTTCTTTTGATAAGGGTGTTAAAATTGCTACGTATGCTGCAAAATGTATAGAAAATGAGATGTTAATGCATTTAAGAGCTAATAAAAGAAATTTTCAAGTAGCTTCCCTTTCTGATTCAATTGGAAAAGATAAAGATGGTGGCGAAATAACGTTAATTGATGTTATTTCTTCTAATGATGAGGCAATAAAAGATAAACTTTTGCATGATGATAGATTAAAAATATTAAGTGAAAATTTGAATGTTTTGGATGATAAAGAAAAAGAAATAATTGATTTGAGATATGGAATTAATGGTAAAGAATTAACGCAAAAAGAAATAGCAAAAAAATTTAATATTTCACGTTCGTATGTTTCAAGAATTGAAAAAAGAGCTCTTATAAAGCTCTTAAATCAAATAAAAAAGACGGAAGAAAACTAAAAATAAATATCGTATAAAGTGTCAATAATAACGTTAATAATAGCTTTTTTAGAATATTCTCGTTGGGGTTTAGTAATTGTTACGACTTTACTATAAAATTTCTTTTCTTTTAATTGATAAATTGAAAAATAAACGATGCCACCTTTATTTTCTATAGGGTCTACCATGTTTAAATTACCACTTACACCAATACCTATTTCAGCATTTGTTAATAAACAAATAGCTTTAGCCATGGCTTTAGATGTTTCAATACTATATACCCCGAATTTTTCTAAAATACGATGATCGACACCCATTTTAACCTTATAATCATTAGAGTATGTTACTACCCCAAAATGAAAAACTTCGCTAGCACCAGGCACATTAGTGATAACGCTACTCACACCTCCACCAGTACAAGATTCCATTGTAGCAATCATATGATTCATGCTTATCATTTTTTCTAAAACTTCTTTTAATTTATCATATTTTACGTTCATCTTTTATTCTCCTTTATACAAATTGTTTTTCTTGATATAGTTTAAAATTGATTCATTTAAATAAACTTTAACATCCTCATTATTTTCTAATTTATTTCTAATCAAAGTTGAACTAATATCATTTAGCTTGCTACTTACTATTATAAACTTATTTAGATGCTTTGTAAAACAATTATTTATAAGTGTCTCTATATCAATATTGTTCCTTTTAAAAATAATAAAAAAACAATTATTTAAAAGATAACGATAGTTTTTCCATGTTTTTAATTCTAATAAGTTATCCGCTCCCATTATTAAAAACAAATCATCATTTTTATATTCCTTTCTAATTTTTTTAATATTTTGATAAGTATAATGATACTTTTCTTTTTCAAGATCACTAACGATAATATCTTCTTCTTTAAAAACTAATTTAAGCATTTCATAACGATGTTTAAAAGAAATTAAATTACTTTTTAAATGATATTTTTCATTCGTGGGTATAACAATAATTTTATCTACATAACTTTTGGCTATTTCTACTATTTTATGGTGATCATTATGAACGGGATTAAAACTTCCTATAAAAAGACCAATTTTCATTACTATTCTCCTATCTTTAAATATTCTTTTTTAAATAATGAATATAAATATAAATGAACCGGTTTATTGGTTAAATAAGTAATATAATTTTTATATCCTTTTAATTGCTTAACATAATTTTCATCATTGATATTAGATAATTTATAATCAATAATATCAATATAATTATCATAAACAATCATTAAATCAATAAAGCCATGTTTTATTTCATCGTTTTCTTGATACATAAACTCATATTCTTGATATATTTTTCCGCTTTTAATGTTTTTTATTAAAGGGCTATTTAAGAATCCTTTAACTAATTCTAAATCATTTTCCTTTAATTTATATATACTTAAATCAGGATTTTTTAAATCAATATTTTCTAAAATATGATGCAACTCATTACCTTTTTCTAATAATTTACAAGTATCTTCATCTAAAAGATTTAATTGCTTTTTAGAAAAACTAGTTCGCTCTAATACGTGATTATTTATCTTTATTTCTTTATTTATAATTTTTTTAGCAGTACTTTTAAATAAATTATTTACTGGACGATAGTATTTATAATTAGGGTCAATATTATATGTTGTTAAATCAATAAAACGGTAATATTTGTTTAAAACAGACTCTCCATATTTAATCAAATCATAAAAACTTCGTGTTTCATTTAAGTTAATTTTTTTATTTTTGGTATCACTAAAATCTCCTACGATAATCATCTTCTCTTTGGCTCTAGATAAAGCAACATATAATAATCTAATTTTTTCACTTATCTCTTCTTCATAATATTTATCAAAATAATAATAATTTCCAATATTTTTATATTTTTCATCATTAATAAATAAAGGTAATAAAAAACCTAGTTCATCATCATATAAAAACTTTTTCTTACTATCAAATTCGCTAAATCGTTTATTAAATCCTGCAAAATAACATATATTAAATTCTAATCCTTTTGAGATATGAATTGTCATAATTTTAACAGAATTCATACTGTTTTTACGAACAGGTAATTCAATTTTAAATTCTTTAGAAATTACGACTTCAAAATATTCTACTAGTTTCTTTAAATCATAATTTAAGGTACTTAAATCCCCTACTAATTCATTGAGATAATGGATAATCGCACTAGTGTCTTCAATGTTATTACATTTTGCTATTTTATAAAAAACATCTAGTTTTTCCATAATTTTGTTCATTATTTCTTTAAGACTTAAATAATCTATATTATCGATAATTTCTTTTAAGGATAAATATATTTGGTTAGTAAAATAGTTCTCTTTACTAATTATATCAAATAAGTCGTTATCGTTAATTTCAAATAGGAAACTTCTTCCAACAGACATAAATGAGTGTTTGAATTCACTATCAAAATTATTTTCTTTATATTTTAAAAGTAGTTTGAAAATGTTTTTAAAACAAAGTATTTCATTGCTAAATGTTAAATCGTTGTTTTTATAAATGCTTAAAGGTATTTTAAGGTATTCAAAAACTTTTTGATAAGTTTCAAATCCTGTTTTACGATCGATAAGGATGGTAATATCCTTATATTCAAGTTTTTTAGATATATTGTTATCTTTATCATATATCATATAGTTACTTTCTATTTTATTTTTTATATCATAAGCGATAATAAAGGCTTCTATTTCATCAAAGGAAAGCGAACTAAGTTTTTTACGATCATAGTTATATATTTCTAGATTATTTGATTGATTAGAAAATTTATTTTTATCATATTCAATGTTTCCATATATAAACTTATGCCCATTTGAGTACTCTATCCCTCCAAGTTTAGAGACCATTATTTCATTAAATAAAAGATTAATATCATTTAATACTTCTTCTCTAGATCTAAAATTACGCATTAAATTAATAACTTTACCATTTTGATTATTCAAGTAGGCATTATATTTATCTAGAAAAATACGTGGATTAGCATTTCTAAAACGATAAATAGATTGTTTGATATCTCCAACCATATATACATTATTATTAGATATTAAAGAAATAAGAGCTTCTTGAATATCACTAGTATCTTGATATTCATCTAACATAATTTCTTTTAAACTATCTTTAAATTCCTCACGTATATCTTTATTTTCTTTTAATACTTTAATAGCTAATTTAGCAATGTCCATAAATTCAAACATTTGATTATCAAACTTTAATTTATTAATTCTTTTATTAATTTCTTTAATAATTGAAATAATTTCTATTTCATATTTTTGATTTTCTTTTAAAGCTTCAAGAATTTCTTTTTTATGAGGATAACTAATCATCTTTTTAATTTTATCTCTTACTTTACTCATTTCCTTTTTATTATTTAAAAAAGTGTCATTAATATTTTTAGTGTTTCTAAGACTTGATAAATTAAAATTAATGTTACTAGCAATAACATCATAATCATTACTATTGATAAATGGTTCCATGATTAGAGAAAGTTTTTCAAAAAGGTTTTCATCTTCAACACTTTCTAAACTATTTTCTATTTCATAATATAAGTTTTGTAAAACGGTCATTTCTTCTAAAATTTTATTAAAGTAAAAATCCCATAAAGATTTAATTCTTTGTTCATTTAAAGAATTAGAAAATTCTTCTAAAAAAGTTTCTTTATCAATTATTAAAGAAAATTTTTCATTCAGTTCATAAAATAAATTTTTTAAATCTTGGTCATCTTTTAAACAGAAACGATAGATTAAAGAAGTAAAATGGATATCTTTACTATGATATTTTTCTTCCATTATTTCATCAATAATTTTATATTTTTCTAGTTTTAGTGCTGCTTCATTAACAATTTTAACATTACTAGAAACACCTAATAAATAATGATATTTTTTAACGATAGATAAAGCAAAACTATCAAAAGTAGTAATGTAAGCATTGTCTAATAAATCTAACTGTTCTTTTAATTTTGAATTCTTTTTAATAGCTTTTTTAATTCTTTCTTTCATTTCCATTGCTGCTGCTTTAGTAAACGTTAAGATTAGCAATTCATTTATTTTTATATTCGTATTTAGTAAGGTAATAACTCTTTCAGTTAAAACAGCTGTTTTGCCACTTCCTGCTCCTGCACTTACAAGTATATTTCCAGTAGGTGAATTAATGGCCTCTAATTGTTCATTAGTCCAATTCTTGCTCATCTTCATCACCTTCCTTTACAATTCTAATATAATCCTGATATTTACGATAACAAATATCTTTAAATTCACAATATTTACAAGAAATATTGTTCCCATTAACAATTTTAGGGTTAATAGTAAACTTATTATCAATAATATCATTAATAGCTTCTTTAACCTTACGACCAATTGTTTCAATAATTTGTTTATAAGTGTCACTATTAAAGGTTTTTGCATACATTCCTAATCCACCATCTTTAGTTGCTTTTATACCTTTAATAAAACTGCCAGATTGATAATTGTGATCAATTTCTTGTACGATATTTAAATCATTAAAAGTATACCCTTCTAACTTTAATTCTTCTTTATTTAAATCATCATCGAGTATTTTTTGTAAGTAGCAACCCACTAAAAAAACATCAGCGTATTCTTTACTTTTATTTAATAAATACATGTATATAGCAAGTTGCATATATAACCCGTTTTCTAAATAGTCAAAACTAAATTTAGGATTTCCTGTCTTATAATCAACAATATAAGCTTTTTTATAATCATCCGTTAACATAATCTTGTCAATATATCCTTTTAAAATAACCGAAATAGAACTTTTAATGTTAATTTTAATGTTTTCTTCGCATCTACATTTAACAAAAGAACTTTTATTTATTTGTTCATTTAAAATATCAATATCTTTTTTTAAAGTTTCTTTAATTTTGATTAATAAAACTTTTTCTTTTTCAAGTAAGTTTAAAGTATTTAAATATTCGTTATAAACTTTTTCAAAATCAAAATCTTTTTGATACATTTTAGATAAAACATAATGAAAAAGATTGCCAATACTAGAAGCAAAAGTTGGTGTATTCTCTTTTAGTAAATTTGTAAGATAATATTTAAAAGAGCAATTATAAAAGTCATCTAAGGAAGTATAAGATAATGTTAATTCATTATTTAAATAATTTATAAATTTATTTTTTTCTAATCCCTTAAACCGATTATCATAACTATTATAATAATCCCCTTTATAACTAGAATATAATTTTTCTAGTTCACTATTTTTATACGAATATTTATAAAATTCATCTAAGTATTTGGATAATTTTAGTTTGTCATATTTTGAAGAATAACTAAAGTCATTATTATTTTGATAATTTTGATGTAAATTGTAAGATAAATCATCAATTAAAGTAGAAATATGATAGGAGTTAAAGTAATCTTTTAATTTGTAACTAATAATAATATTTTTAGTTTCTTTTATTTTATTTAATGTATATTTTTTGATTTCTTTATTGATATAAGTACTTGTTTTAAAGCCTAATTCTAATTTTATTTTATCACTTAAATAGTCTTCATCTTTATATAGAAAAGGAAAATAACTATTAAAACCCATTAAAAAGTAGTAATTATCATTATTATTCATTTCTTCTAAAGAGATGATTTCTATGCAATTTGCTAATTTTTCTTCTCTTATATATTGTTTTTTAAATTCTTCAATTAAATAAGTAAGATCCTTTTTATAATCAGTTATATAGTAAAATTTATTCATAACGTTAATTATTAGATTATAAAAATCGTTGTTTCTTGTATTTATTAAAGGATATTTTTCTTTAAAATTATTTAAAGATAAAGTTAAATCATTTGTTTCTTTTAAATTATTGATAAAATATTTGATAATCTCTGTTTCATAGCTATTAGTGCTATTATTTAGTTGAAGAGGGATATTAAAAAAGGAAAAGATTTTTTTTATAAATAAAAGATCTTCTTCTTTTACATTTACTAATTTTATGTTATTTATATTGACTTTTGAATCTATTAAACTAGCTATTTTATTAGCGATAAACTCTACTTCTTCTTCAATAAAATTAAATTCATAAATTTCTTTTTCTTCACTAATTTCATTATGAAGATAAGTTACATTATTTAATAAAGAAAAAATCTTTTCATTAAAAAAGGAAGTTTTAGAATAACTTGTAATAATTTTTTTCTTATTTAAATTATTTATAAAAGTAGGGTTATATTTTAATAAATTATTTTGATCTAGATATGCTTTCATTTCTTGTAATTTAGTTACTTTGAAATGGTTTAGTTTTTTATCATTTAAGTAATACATGTTTTCTATATATAGTTTGGCATCATCATAAGAAAGGTGATAATGAGTAGCTAACATATAAATAGTCTTTTCATCATAATCAAAAAAAAGATTTCTTTTTACTTCTTCAATATTATAAAAAGAAACATTAACTAATAATTTATTATTTGATATATAAAAAAGTATTTCCTGTTTTAAGGAATTAGGAACTATAAAGCAAGTGTTATCTTGTAAATAAGATTTATATGGCATATAATCACCTTTTTTATTATAGCAAAGAAATCATTTTTTTTATATAAAAAGTCTAGATATTGCTATCTAGACTATAAGTTATTGGACTTATATTTAATTATATAATACTAGTGTATTCTAGTTGAGATACTTTTTGTTAAAAATTATTATCACATTCAATAAATTCATTAACTATATAATAAGGAATACTATAACTGATTCCCTGTATTACTTTATTGCTACTATCTTTTAATCTAAATGTAGTTATTCCTATTAATCTTCCTTTGTTATCTAATAATGCTCCTCCGCTATTACCTTCACTTATAGTAAGATCACATTGTATGGTTATAACATTTCTCTCACTTAATTCTATTGTTAACTTTGGATTAGATATTATTCCATCAGTTATAGAAATACCATAGTTGCTTCCATTACCTATCGCATATACTTTATCTCCATAACTATATTCAGTATTTGTTTTAATACTTTTTACTTTTACATTATCTAGTTTAAGCAATGCTAAATCTTTATCGCTATCATATTTTAAAATACTTACTTCTCTGTATTCATCTTCATAACTTAATCTTATTTCTACTTTATCAAATAAGTTATCTTCTTCATAGATAATAACATGAGCATTAGTAATTATTTTACCATCTTCACTAATAATTACTCCACTACCATAACCTATATCTTCACCTTCGGTTACTTTAACTTCTACTATACTTTCATAAGTATCTTTAAATATATCATTAGCATCCTTCTTATTTAAATTAATAACCATTAATATTATTAATCCTATTAATACTAAACTAGATATTATTATATTTATCAGACTTAATATATTTCTTTTTTCTTTCAATTTTATCATTCCTTATTTTTACAGCTCTTAAAACACATTCTAAAAAACATATCAGATATTCGTTTTTAAGATTAATTTATCAAAATTTTCTTCTATTATAACTTCTATTATAATGTAATTTCTATCTAAATTACCATTAGAATCAATCATGCTTCCTTTGAAAAACACGGTGTTATACATATATCCTATATCTATAATTTGAAACTTAAAAGAATCATTAAGAATAACATTACTATCATTGACCTTTCCTTGTATATCCCCGTAATTAACAAATTTATAATTATAAATATTCACACAATCTTCTAATTTACTATTTAAAGGAATATTCAAATTGTATTTAGGAGTATCATCCACTTTAGAATTATCCCATATATCAAATGTCAAACTTTCATTTGTATAATGAATTTTTCCTACAACACAATCATGTAATATAGAATAAAATTCCATTTTATTAATATTAGTTGTTTTATTAGTTTTGTAATCCATTTAAACACCATCCATTTCTATTTAGCCAATCTAGAACATCATTTGTCAAGTTTGGTGTGCCATGTCCTTTATCATGAACTGTTCCATCTTTATTGATAGATGTTCCATCTTTGAAATGAACATGATCTTGTCCATATTCATTATGTTTTTTGTCCACTCTATCAACTTCTTTAGGAGCCTGTCCACGTTCCACCTGTTTTTGCATTTGGTTTTGAGAAGTCTCCGCTTTAGAACTATTGTTATCTTCTAAGTCTTTTTCTTTATCTTCTTCTTTAGAATTTGCTGATTCTTCCGTTTTTTCTATCCCCACAGTGATTCCCCATGAGCCAATTGCTGTTGTTCCTGTTATTGTAGATATGCCTACCATCGCCCAACCTAATGTCGCTGCTACCGCTGGTAAGCCTATTGGTAAAGTTACTCCACCACTTGCTATTGCTGAAGCTGCTGTAACTGCAACCACACCACAAACTGTCGCAGCACCTAATGCATAAGCTGTCGCTGTTGTTGCTACTTGTGCTATTGTTTTTACCACTTTCTTTAATTTAGAAAACAAGCCACAATTTTCAAATTCATTTAAATCGGCAAAATCACTTAAATAAATAATTTCTCCTTCATCATTAAAAACAGCATCAGTTTTTCCTTCTTCATTAACAAAAGGCACACCTTGAATTATTTCTACCGAAACTAATTCACCATTTTCATAGAAACTAATTGTTACTATAATTAAATCACATGTACTATTAAAATCAAACGAATAATCAATATAACTATTAGTAACTACTTCATCATTATAACTCATATTATCTAGTTCAGAAAAGAAATCAGTATCTAAATATTGAACAGCTTCTAATTTAGCCCCATCTTCTTTAACTATTAGTTCCTTTTCATCAAATGTATCTAATAAAGACATATAATCTATATCTGTTTTATTTACAACTGTATCATGAACTTTTATATTTTCATCTCTATAATATATAGCATTAAATAAAGCCACCAAACAAAAGCTTAAACAAACTGCAAAACTTATAATTTTACTTTTTAATTTCATTTTTCTTTTCCCTCCCTTTTTGTATTCTTATAAGTTATAATCTACTCTATCAGGGTGGAACACCTTGCATTATTTTTGTAACAAAAAAGGGGAAAATTCCCCTTGCGATTATATACATGTTATTAAGTTTATAAATGAGTTTCTTATTCATATAAAACCCTCCATAACTTAGGTTAATAATATAAAGTTTTTAATATTTTGTCAATATTTGTCTTTATGTATGATTATAGGTATATACAATCTTAATTGTTATTAAATATTTAGTATATGAAAATTAATGAATTTTTTTACTAGCAAACTGTGGTCATAACAAATAAATTTTTTTATATAAAAAGTCTAGATATTGCTATCTAGACTATAAGTTATTGGACTCTTCTAGCATCCATTCAATAAAGATACCATAACCATACTCTACTTTATCAACTAGAACATGGGTAACTGCACCTATAATTTTATTGTCTTGGATAATTGGAGAGCCACTCATTCCCGCTACAATGCCATTTGTTATATTTAAAAGCCTCTTATCTACTATTTTAAAAGAAATACCTTTAATACTTTGTTTTTCTTGGGATTTTACACTCACTATTTCTATATCAAATTTTTCTACTTTATCTCCATGGATAACCGTCCATATTTGAGCCTTCCCAAGTTTAACATCATCTTTATCGCCTACTTCTAAAGAAACATAATCATCAACATTAACGGTATATTTACCATAAATGCCATATTCATTGTTCTTTGTTACTTCACCTAGTATTTCATCTTCATTTATGGATGCTATTTTTTCTCCTGGTGCACCATCTTTACTTTTTCTAATTAAGGTTACATCACTTGCATAAATAGTTCCAAAAGACAAATCAATGCTTGGGCTATAACTAGCATCATTCATCTCGTGTCCTAAAGCACCATAGCTCTTATTTTCTGGATCGTAATAAGTGATTGTTCCAATTCCTAATAGTCTTTCTTTAATAAATAACCCCGTTTTAATATTACCAAATTCATCTTTAATTAATTTTAAATTTTTCTTATATGTTATTCCATCACGTAAAATAGTTATTGGGGCACTATCTTCATTAGCGTATTTCTCTTTTAAAATAGTTACTAGATCATTTAATGAATTAACCCTATCTTCTCCAACGCTAATAATTAAATCACCTTTTCTTAAATCACTATTGCTTTTAGGATTGTATGTTTTGTTTTGTTGTTTTACATCATATGTGCCTGAAATTAATAGCCCGTTACTTTTTAGTTCAATTCCTATATTTTGCCCACCAACATAAACATTTTTTGCAAATATAGTCATTGGTGAAGTAACTAGCATAATTAAAGTTAACAACGATGTAAGTAATCCACTTCTTTTAGGCATCATATTCTCCTTTCAAAAAAGGAAAGCAAGATTACAATTATATTTTTAACTATTATTATATTTTAAAACTTACAATAATTAACTCGGTAATTTTTTCCTATTTATACATTAATAATTCTTTAGCATTATCGATAAATTTATCTGATGGGAAATCACTTCCACTTAAAATTTTAGCTAATTCATAAATCTTTTCATTATTATCTAATAATTTAACATAAGACTTAGTTTTATTATTTTCAACTTTTTTATAAACATAATAAAAATAATCAGCATAACTTATTACTTGTGGCAAATGTGAGATAACAAGTGTTTGATATTTAGATGATAACTGTTTAATTTTTTGTCCTACACTGGTTGCTACTTTACCACTGACACCACTATCAACTTCATCAAAAATAGCTAGAGAAATACCATAAATATCATTAAAAACAACATTTAATCCTAAGGTTAATCGAGAGGTTTCTCCTCCACTTGCTACTACACTTAAAGGTCGAAGTGTTTCTCCAACATTAGTACTTATCATAAACTCTACTTTATCTTGACCATTCTTAGTACATTCTACTTCACTAAAAAAAACTTTAAAGACAGTTTTATCTAAATATAAATCTTTTAATTCTTTTTCAATATTTTTCTCTAAAATACTAGCTATTTCTTTACGTTTTAATGTTAACTTAGAAGCTTTTTCTAACATAGCCTTTTTACAGACTTCAAGTTCATTATTTAATTTATTTAAAACGTATTCTCGATTATCATATAATTCTATTTTATCTTCATAATCTTTCTTAGCTTTTATAATATCATTATAAGAACTACCATATTTTCTTTTTAACTTATTAATTTTATATAATCTTTCTTCAATATAAGAAATTCTAGATTCATCAATATCTAGACTATAAAAAGCATTTTTTAGGTCACTAGTTATATCTTTACTAGTTTCATACAAATCTTCTAATTTACTACTAAAATCAGTAAACAAAGGATCATCACTTACATTATTTATATAATGCTTTACTTCATATAATAATTCATTAATTCCTTTTTCTCCATCAAGCCTACTAATCGCACCAGTAAGATTTTCATTTAGTTTATTAAACTTAGCAATTCTACTAGCCTCTAATTGTAACTCTTCAATTTCATTTTCTTTTATATCAATATCTAATATTTCTTCTAATTGATATTTTAAATAATCTATATCTTCATTATTATTTTCTTTAGTTAATTTATTATAATAATCTAATTTATCTTGATAAGCATTATAACTTGCCATATATTCTTCTTTGATATCTTTTAATGAATTAATACCAAATTTATCTAGTAAACTTAAGTGATATTTACTATCTAATAAGTAAAATAAATCGTGTTGAGAATGCAAATTAACTCTTTTACCTAAAGTGTTTTTTAAAGTATTTATATTGACTGTTATTCCATTTATTTTACAAATATTGTTTCCTTCATTGTTAATAATTCTAGTAAAAGTAAAGAGCTTACCATTATCTACATACTCTTTTAATTCATCATCAAGATCATCTATTTCTATTAAGGCTTCAACAAAGGCTCTTGTTTCACCATTTCTAATTTTGCTATTATTTGCTCTTTGTCCTAATAGTAAGGAAAAAGCATCAATAATAATTGATTTCCCCGCTCCTGTTTCTCCTAAAAAAACACTCATTCCTTGATTAAAAGTTATATCTAAATCTTCAATAATGGCAAAGTTTTTTATCGTAAGTTGTTTAAGCATCATATCACCTCAATACATCTATACATTTCCACAATAATTATATAACAAATCTTTATATTTATAAAGTTTCTTATTAAGATAACATTAAAACAATTGTTTTAGTTTACTATCCTTTATATAACTAGTTAATATAGGATATCTTTCATCATAAGCATAACTTTGTGGAGGATTAAAATGATATTTTTCTTTTAACTCTTTTAAGCATATTGGTTTTTCTAAACTAAAGAGATGCTTTATTTCATATGCATATTTTTCTTTTAATAGTTTATTATTAAATTCACTATTTCCATATCCTTCTTTAGTAATTTTAGCTGGCTTTTCAATGATTTCACCTAATTCTATGATATATTTTAATGAACAAGTAGGATATGATTCATAAACATACAGATATTTGATTTCTTGCTTTGGATAGTAATTTCTAAATTCATAATTTTTAATTTTTGACACGATACGTGATAAATGTATAGGTTTTATACTAATGAAAATAGCTTTTTCCATCTTTTACTCCTTATCATTTATAATTTGTTTTATTATTTCATTACTAACATTGTCTTTGTTAAAAGAAAATAAGGCTAGATACTCAGTGTTGCCGGCTTTATCTCCTTTAATTGGTGAAATTGTTAAGTCATTTAAATATAAATTATAATTATTAGCATTTTTAATAATCTTTTTTATTACTTCAAAATGAATTTTAGGGTTTTTAACTAAACCATTTTTATTATGCTTTTCGCTTTCTGTTTCAAATTGAGGTTTAATTAAGGAAATAATTTTCTTATCTTTATTAATGATTTTACTAGCATTTTCAAAGATATATGTTAAAGAAATAAAAGATACGTCAATGGTAATTAAATCAATTTTATATTCTTTAAATAAGTCTGTATTTATATTTCTAAAATTAGTTTTTTCTAAGGAAATAACCTTATTATTATGGAGTAAAGAGGGATGCAATTGGTTTTCTCCTACATCTAAAGCATAGACTAATTTAGCACCATGTTTTAAAGAACAATCGGTAAAGCCACCAGTACTAGCTCCTATATCTAATATTACCTTTTCTTTTAAGTCAATATTAAATACTTGCAATGCTTTTTCTAATTTTAAACCTCCCCTTGATACATAAGGTAAACTATTAGAAATAATTGTAATTTTATTTTCATTATTAACTTTATAAGAAGGACTATTAATAATTTTATCATCAACTTTAATATCACCATTTATAATAGCATTCTGTGCTTTATTTCTTGTTTCATAATATTTATTGTTTACTAAATATACATCTAATCTTTCTTTCATTAGTTTCTAGTTACCCTTTCTACATCAAATACGCCATTTATATTTTTTAAAACATTTTCAACACTACGATAATGATCACCATCTTTTACCATAATTGATAAGTGCACTGAAGCATTTAAATTTTCTTTATGAGAAACAGCATTTAACTCTATAGCCGTTATTTTTAGACTACTTAAAGTATTCATTACATCTATTAATAAATTGCTTCGATCACTAGCTCTAATGATTAAATCAACTTGATGCATGACATTATCAACTACTTCACTATCCCATTCAACATCAATGAATCGTGATGGTAAATTTTTAAGTGTTGGGCAATTTTTTCGGTGTACTTTTACTCCTTTTCCTCTAGATATATAACCAATTATTTCATCACCTGGAATAGGACAACAGCATTGTGATAATTCTACTTTAATTGTATCAATTCCTTTTACAATGATTCCTTCACTGTTACTAGCTTTTATATTTTTTTTCTTAAATTCAAATGTTGGAGTATTAATCATTTTTTTTGATTTAATCTTTTCAATTACACTTTGAGGATTAACTACTCTATTAGAAATAGCCATATATAAGTCTTCTTCTTTTTTAACTCCATATTGTTGTAAAAAATTAATATCCTCTAAATATTCTTTTAAATCTTTATCACTAACATTACGATTGCGTGCTTCTTCTATTAGTAGTGATTGTCCTTTATTAATTAATTCTTCTTTAAATTCAGCATTATTTTTCTTTTGCAAAGCTTTTCTAATGCTATTTTTGGCATTACTAGTTTTAACAAACTGAAGCCATCCCTCACTTGGTTCTGTATGTAATTTAGAAGTTTTTATTTCTATTATATCTCCTGTTTTTAATTCTGTATTTAAAGGAACCATTATGCCGTTAACTAATGCTCCAACACAACAATGACCAACATTACTATGAATGCGATAAGCAAAATCAATTGGGCAAGATCCTATTGGCAATTCAATTACTTTACCTCTTGGAGACATAACGTAAATACTAGATTCAAAAATTTCTTTTTTTAAATTTTCTTCATATTCTTTATTATCACTATTGTAATCATTATCGTTTATAAACTCCCTAAAAAAGTGTAATTTTTCCTCTATTTCAGCTTGATTATTATTACCTTCTTTATATTTCCAGTGTGCTGCTACTCCACTTTCAGCCCATTCATCCATTTCTTTAGTTCTAATTTGTATTTCATAGATGTTACCATCATCTGCTACAATACTAGTATGTAATGATTGATACATGTTGTTTTTAGGAACAGCAATATAATCTTTAAATCTTCCATTTATTGGTTTGTAAGTCGCATGTATATACCCTAATATTTCATAACAATTTACTTCCGTTTTTGTAATAATTCTTAAAGCTAGCAAATCATATAGTTCATTAAAAGCTAAATGCTTTTTTTTCATCTTGTTATAGATACTATATATCTCTTTAGGTCGCCCTTTAATGCTATAATATGGAATATTTTGGCTATCCAATAATTTTTTTATTTTTAGAATCATCGAATCTACTTTATCTTGTCTTTCTTCACTTTTTTGTTTTAACATATTTTCTATATAAAGATACTTTTCTTTTTCTAAATAATAAATAGATTTATTTTCTAGAAAACTTTTTAGTTTAGACATTCCTAATCTATGGGCAATTGGTGAAAAAACATCTAAAGTTTCTTTAGCTACTTTTTCTTTTAAATCCTGATCAAATAAATCTAAACATTTTAATAATTCTGCTTGCATTATCATTCTAATTATTAAAACACGATAATCTTTAGCTAACGCAACAAATATTTTACGATAATTTTCATTATCTATTTCATAATTTGTTTTTTCTTTTACATTATCTATTTTTACTAATGATTCAAGCATTGTAGAAGTATCTTCTCCATATTCTCTAGTTATATAAGAATAGTTGATATTATCTGTTTTTGATAAGACACATGCTAATAAGCTTGATAATTCTACTTCGTATTTAGTTAAAGAGAAAAGAACGTTATTAATATATTCCAAAGTATTTATTTTTTCTAAAAAAACTTTATTTTTATATTCTTTTGTTGCTTCTTTATAACATTTTTCAAATATTTGTATTTCATTCTCATCAAGATATTTATGTAAATTTTCAATTATTTGTTCATACATAAGCTTTCCTCCATTTTTAAACATTTACATGATATTTTATTATCATACATATTGTTTAATTCTAGTTTAAATATAACATCATAATTAATAATATCACTTTTTAAATTATTTGCTAAATTAAAGCCTACTAAATTTACTTCTTTATTAAAATTAATAAATAAATGTTTATTATCCTTACTCTTATTTATTCTATTTATATCAATATTTTTTATTAAAAATAAAGGACTAGGATTACCTTCTCCAAAGGGAGAAAATTTTACTAAGTCTAAATATGACTTATAAGATAATTCTTCTTCATTTATTTCAATAACATTTAAACACTCTTCTTGATATATATTATCTTTAGTATCTTCTTTCACTTGCTCAGAAAATAAATCATAATTTTCTTTTTTTATCGTTAATCCAGCAGCTTTTTTATGTCCTCCATATTTTTCAATAAAACAATTATTTTTTAATAATTCATTAATATCAAAATCATCGATAGATCTTGCACTTCCTTTATAAAAAAATTTACTTTCATCAAGAGAAAAGATAATCGTAGGTAAATGATATTTATTTGTAAATTTAGCTGCTATGATACCATTTAATCCTTCAAGCATTTCATCATCTTTTTCTACTATTATTTTTTCTTTATAATCATTTTTATCTAATTTATTAAATAGATTATCAGAAAGAACTTTACGCTCGTTATTAGTTTTTTCAATAAAAGAGGCTATTTTTTTTATTTCATTATCATCATTGGATGTTAAAAAAGTAATAAGTTTATTAATAACTTTTCCTTTACATATTCTTCCAACTGAATTAAGTTTAGGAACAATATTCATGGCTATGTTCATTTCATCAAAACGCAAGTTATTATTTAATATATTAAGAGCTTGATATTTAAAAGTATTTAAATATTCTAGTGCTTTTTTTACTAAAATTTTATTTTGATCAACTAATGGCATAACATCCCCAATTGTAGCAATACCTACGAGTGCTAAACATTTTTCATCTTCTTCGTTTAACAAAGCTTTTGAAACATTATAACAAATGCTAGTAGCACACATATTATAACTTGAAAAAGATGAATATTCAGGATGTAAGTATAAAGTAAAATTAGGTAAACTATCATCTTTTTGATGGTGATCTAAGACTATTACATCCATATCATATTTTCTAGCTTCTTCAATAGCTTCAAAAGCTTTAATTCCATTATCAACACAAATAATAAGAGAATATCCTTTATCTTTCATTTGCTTAATTTTTTCAATTGTTATTCCATAACCATCTTCATAGCGATTAGGCAAATAATACCCTATTTCATAATTTAATAATTTAAATGTACGATAAATAATGGCTACCGAACATATTCCATCAACATCATAATCGCCATACACGACTATTTTTTTCTTATCATTAATTGCTTTTAAAATAGTTTGAATAACTTTATCCATGTCTTTATATTTATAAGGATCACTAATTTTTAATTTTGAAGTAAGAGTTAAATTATTAGCAACCATTGCTTTTGAAGCAAGTGAGGAAAGATGATATTTTTTCATAATTTCTTCATATCCATCAACATTCAATATTTTATACATGTTACTTCCTCCAAACAATTTAATAGTATTATATCATTTATAGACTTTTTTTCATATTTACTTTCTGTTTTTAATGAAAAAGCGAGGATGTTAGCTTATGTATGAAAGTAAGAACCTCGCAATTTGTTATTTAACTTATCAAAATAAAAGACTATTTTCAAAATGTTATAACTTTGTCAATAGTCTAAGAGAACTATATGTTCTTTAATCATTAATACCAATGAAGACATGTTCTTCTAATTCTTTAAATTTAGAAGATTTCTTCTTAGGTTTAAAAGTTCTTTTCTTTCTATCAGTTCTTTTTTCAAATAATAACCAAACTTGACTTGATATAATAATAGCACAAATTGAACTTATTAGAAGACCTATAATCATAGTTAGGTAGAAACTATAACTTGCAGTAGTAGAAAAAGCTAATAAGATAATAGAGATAAGTGTAACACAAATAGTTGTTAAAATAGTTCTTGGTAATGATACCTTAATAGCATTAATAACGGCTTCTTGTCTCTCCTCGTTAGAAATATATTTTCTATTTTTACCAACTAACATCTCTCTTAAACGATCATAAATAACGATTAAAGTGTTCAAACTAAAAACGGTAATTGCAAAAATAGAAGTTATAGCATCACTACCTATTTTTATTCTAGTTAAGCCAAAGAAGCAAGCAGTTAAAACAAGTGTGCATATTGTTGAAATAATAGCAGCAATTGCATAACTATAACGATATCTAATAGAAAGGTAGATACCTACTACTAATAATCCAATACCAGTCGTATATAAAGCATTTAATAAAGATACACTAGAAGATTTTGGATTAATGCTAGTTATATATAATTCATAATTTTCTTCGCTATCTGTATTTTCTCCAAAAGCAGCAATTATTTTATTTTTTAAAGTTGTTTCTACTTCAGCAATGTTCTCATCACTAGTAACATGAACTTTATATTTTGTTACACTTTCTTCTTCATAAGATGATATTTTAACAGAATCTAATTTAATATTAAGATCTTCTTGATCAAAAAATTCCATAACTTGACTTTCATTTTGAAAATAATTTTCATTAGAAACAATAGTAACAACACTATTTTGACTAGTACTTTTATTGTAGTTAAACATTGCTCCCATTGTAAGTTGTAAAACTAGCATTGTAACGACTGCTACTCCTACAAATACACTACTGCCTAATAAGAATTTTTTGGTATTTTTAAGAGGATTAACTTTATTAATTTTATTTTCTAAATATAAATTTTTGTTTTCTAAATAGGCTTTCTTTGCCCCTAAACTAGTAGCTTTTAAATTTAACCTAATTAATAAACTAAGTAATAATTTGTTAATAATAATCATGCTTAATAAATTAGAAACACATGATAAAGATATCATTAAAGCAAAGTTCTCTACACTATTACCAAGGAAATACATAACTAAAGACATTATGAAGATAACTACATTTGCATCTATAATTGAAGTTAAAGATTTTTTATATCCTTCATTTAAGGCTCTTTCAACGTTTTTGCCATTATATAATTCATTTTTAACTCTCTCAAGTAAAATAATAATCGCATCTACCATAATACCAATTGAAACAATTAAAGCTGCAATTACTTGTTGATTTATGATTCCTTTAAAAGAAACAAATAGTGTTAATGATAAAAATACTGAAAAAACTAATGATAACGAAGATAATAAACCACCTAATTTATAATAAATAGATAAGGCAATAGTAATTAGAACAATTACAATTAATCCAGCAATTAAAACTTTATCAAAAGCTATTGAAGCTGAATCAGTATCAATTGTAGAAATTTGAACAACATTTAACGAATAATCAACAGTTCCTGAATTTATTAAATCTATTGTAGATTGTGCTTGGCTTTTCGTAAAAGATCCAGTAACAGTAATAGTTTCTTCTTCTAATCTACTTGAAACAGTAGCATTATAAATAATTTTTTTAGCAACACTAGCATCAGTGCTTAAATTAGCATAATCATCGCCTTCTTCAAACCCTAACCATACTACTAAATGTGTATCGTCTAAACCACTTACCGTTTCTGTGATTTCTCCAAGTAGTTCAGTATCTTTAATTTTTAGTAAAATAATTGGATTGCCATAAGAATCTGTTTCGCTGCTAAGTTCTGCTCCTACTTCTTCAAGGATTTCTTCACCAGTTGCAAGCAAGTTATTTTGATAATCTCTAAAACTTATTTCCGCATTATTTTCAATAACTTCACGTATTTCATCAGCTATTATTTGGTTAGAGGCACTAACGGTAACACGAACATAATTATTTCCTTCAGTACTAACAATTGGATCAATAATATTAGAAATATCTAATCTTTTCTTAATACCTTCAGCAGCCGTTTTAGCTAACTCTTTCTTTTCTAAACCTTCATCTTCAGATTTAATTTCATAAAGTATATCAAAACCACCATTAAATTCCATTCCTGTTTTAGCAGTGTTTTTAATATTAGGACTACCAATAACTATTAAAGTTATTAAAGTAACCACCATAATTACAAATGAAAAGATCTTTTTTTTCATTTTATTCCTCCTCAAAAGTTCTAATTTAAAATGAACAAGCATTAATTTTAATATTGGAATATTAAATAACAAATCATGCTCTTATACTTTAGCAAATTATAATTATTTTATCAATAGAAAGGTGGATTTTATGCTAAAAAAGAAATTATTAAAAGCAACTTTAAGTTTAATAGTTGTAGGATTTATCACAAAAGTACTATCTACTATTGGCAGAGTTGTTACTGCTAGAACAATTGGACAAGCTAGCATGGGTATTTATATGATGGTTATGCCTGCGGCCATTTTTTTTATTAATGTCATACAACTTAGTTTACCTACTTGTATTAATAAACTAATTGCAGAAAAACCAGAAAGATCTAGAAATATTATTATTACTTCTTCAATTATAGCTTTAATTGTTAATAGCATTTTTATGATTTTAATCATTTCATTAGCCCCTTTTATCGCTAATAATATATTAAAAAATGAAAAAACAGTATTAGCCATTAATGCTTTAGCTTTATTAATTCCTTTAATAAGTTTAGGAGGATTAATTAAAGGATATTATGCTGGTATTGGTAAAATTGAAATAACGGCTTATTCTCAAATAAGTGAAGAGATTGCTAGAATTGCTTTTATTTTATTGTTTGGTTCTTATTTTGTTAAAGGAGGAGAAATGTATGGAGCATATGGTGCGATTCTTAGTTTATGTATGGGAGAAGTGTTTTCTTTAACGCATCTGATTTTTTCTTTGAAAAATTTAAAGAATAAAACTAAAAAATTATTTAAAGGAATTATAGATGAAAAGAATTTAGAAACTAAAGATATTTTAAATATGTCATTACCTTTAACTGGAGGTAAATTAATAGCGTCAATTGCCTATATGCTAGAACCTATTATTATGACTAATGTTTTATTAAAAACGGGAATGAGTAATGATGCTATTAGTTTAGAATATGGAATTTTATCTGGTTATGCTATGCCATTACTTTTAATGCCTGGTTTTTTTGCTAATGCCTTTGGAAGGGTGCTTTTACAACCTATGACCGTAGCAATATCTAAAAACGATAAGAAACAAGCTAAAAAACTTTTTCTTTCTTTAACAGGAGCTTCATTAATTATTGGTTTATTCTTTTCTTTAATAATGTTTATATTTCCTAAACAATTAATGACTATTTTATATAAAAGTAGTGATGGTTATAATTATGTAAGAATTTTTGCTTTACCTTTTATTTTGTATTACTTAGAATCACCTTTTATAAGTGCTGTTACAGCTTTAGGTAAAACTAAACAGATAATGTTTTATGATGTTTTAACTTCTTTTATTAGAATAGGATTATTGTTTGTCTTATTACCATCATTAGAAATGATGGGAGTAGCTATAGCAACAACCATTTCTTTCGTAATACTTGTAGCTATTTTTGGAATAATTATTTATAAAAATTTATTTAAAAAAGAAATTACTTCTCAACAATGAAAAGATGATCGTTTTTTTCTAGCATACACAAAAAGATTTGGGTTTCATTATCATATCCATTATCTATAAGCTTATCTTTTAACCATTTATCATCTTTATTCAATATTTTTAAAATCTTATCATCTATTTTACCATCTTTTATTAAAGGAAAAGGAACCTTTGTGTTTTCTTTCCCTTTTTCAATAATGCTTAACTCGCCATTACTTTCTAAAATAGCAAACTTAACTTGACTAACGGAATCTATCCCATTACTTCTAATCTGTTGCATCAAATCATCAAGATTATATCTTAATTTTTTCATTTTTTCTTTATCAATTATCCCATTATTTATAATAAAAGTAGGGTTTTCTTCTAGTATTTTTCTTAATTTATTACTTTTTAAAACCAAAAAAGATATAACAATCTGCACTAAAAAAATAATTAAAATTGGGAGTAAAACTTTAAAAACATTTTGATTATAATTATCTATCGATAAAGAAAATAATTCTGAAATCATAAAAAAGATAACAATATCAAAAGTATTTAATTGCCCTACTTCTCTTTTACCCATAATTTTCATAATTACTAGTATAACAACTAAAAACAGTAACGTTTTTAAAGCAATTATTAAATAGTCATTCATAATTTATCTATTCCTTTCATACATTTAATCAGGAGGAATCATAAGTGAAAACATCTTTGAAATCTTATAGTTTTACTTTTATATTTATTATCCTAACTACTTTTATTTTTTCCCTGTTTTTAACTATTTTAAAACAAAATGATTTAATTAATGTAAGAACAAGTAATATTATTAGTAATATATTATCATTATCTATCTATTTTATCGCAGGTCTTATTCTAGGGATGAAACAAAAAAGTAAAGGATTAATAAATGGGATTATTTTAAGCATTTTTTATATAATTATTAGTTTAATATGTGGTTTAAGTTTTACTAATTATAAAATTATTTTAAAATTTATTAGTAAAATTTTATTGATTATTATTGGTAGTATTATAGGTGTTAATTTAAAAAAATAAAAAAGGAACTATAATAATGTTCCTTGATAATCCATTTTTAAATGTTTATAGGCTAGTTCAGTAGCGATTCTGCCTCTTTGAGTACGATTTATCATCCCAATTTGTAATAAATATGGTTCGTAAACATCTTCAAGAGTTGTTACTTCTTCTCCAATAGCTAGAGCAATGGCTTCTACTCCTACTGGACCACCTTTAAATCTTTCAATAATACCTTTTAAGTAAGCAATATCTACATCATCTAAACCTAGTTCATCAACTTTTAAAGCATTTAATGAAGAATTGGTTATTTTTAAATCTATTTTTGTTAAACCTTCAACTGTAGCAAAATCTCTAATTCTTCTATATAACCTATTAGCAATCCTAGGTGTTCCACGAGATCTTTTAGCTACTTCATATTTAGCAACATCATCAATATCCATTCCGAATACTTTAGATGTTCTTTTAACGATGGCTGCTAATTCTTCTAAAGAATAATACTCTAACTTAGAAACAATACCAAAACGATCTCTTAAAGGCGAAGATAAGTCTCCTGCTCTAGTTGTGGCTCCTACTAAAGTAAAAGGAGGTAAATCAATATTGATTGATCTAGCACCACTATCTTTACCAACAACAATACTAATAGAAAAATCTTCCATTGCTGAATATAAGACTTCTTCTACTACTCTTGGTAAACGATGTATTTCATCAATAAATAAAACATCACCTGGTGATAAACTTGCTAAAATAGCAGCTAGATCACCACTTTTTTCAATTGAAGGCCCATTTACAACTTTTATGTTACCATGCATTTCATGAGCAATAACGTATGCTAAAGTAGTCTTACCTAACCCAGGTGGGCCATATAGTAATACATGATCTAATGTTTCTTTTCTTTCAAGTGCTGCTTTAATAAATACTCTTAAATTTTCTTTAATAGCACTTTGACCCACATATTCATCTAAAGTAGAAGGCCTTAAAGATAATTCTTCTTCATCTTCTTGATTTTTACAACTATCTAATAAACGATCCATAAAATACCTCCTATTTAGTATTTAAATATTGTAATGCTTTAAACACACAATCATTTAATTCAATATTTTCATCTTGTATCTTACTTAAAGCATTATCAATTTCTTGTGCTTTAAAGCCAAAAGTTTTAAGTGCTTCTTTAGCTTCTTTAAAGATAGGATTTTCTTTAACAGTAACACTATAATCGGTTCTTAAATGACCTTTTAAATCTAAAATAATTTGTCCTGCTGCTTTAGGTCCAATTCCAGGCAACTTCTTTAAATAACCTATATTACTAGTTTCTATAGCTTCTATTATATTATGATAATCAGCTTTAGATAACATAGAAAGAGCACTTTTAGGTCCAATACCCTTAACCGTTATTAATTTCAAAAATAGTTCTTTTTCTTCTTTGCAAAAAAAACCATATAAGGTAGTATCATTTTCTCTAATACATAGGTATGTATAAATCATAATATCATCATACAATTTATACTTCTCAGGATTAGCAACATATACTTCATAACCAACCCCATTAACATCTAAACAAATAGTATCAATAGTTTTTATTTCTACTTTTCCCTTTAAAAAACTTATCATAATATCACCGAGTAAATTATACTACAAAAGATAAACATTAAAAAGTCTTTATTAACTATTATCTTTACTATTTTTAATAAATAAATAGGTTAAATTTTTATCACGATATCCATCTATCCCTTTACACCCAGAATTAGTATCTACTCCATATGGTTTAACGATATTTATGGCTTTTTTTACATTATCAACAGTTAATCCGCCTGCTAAAATTACTGGTAAGGTGCTGTTTTGAACTATTGATGCACTAGTGTTCCAATCATGTACTAATCCTGTTCCCCCAAATTGATTAGTTTGAAGATTAATAGAATCTAAAAATAAAGCATCGCCAATAAAGTTATCTTCTAAGTTATTTAAAATTTCTCCCTTGCTACTTATATGAAGTAAACGTAATATTTTTATGTAAGGAAGAGTTTCTTTAATTTTTCTTACTTCGCTTTCTTTAATATAAGAGTGTAATTGAACAGTTGATGCACCAGTTTCCTTTAAAATATTAATAATTTCTTTAGCCTCTTCTAAATGTGTGATAATAACGGAAGAAACAAATGGTGGTAAGCTTTCAATAATCTTTTTAGCTTCACTTACACTAATAAAATCACTAGAGTTATGTCCTTGCCCTACTAGTAAACCTATCGCATCACAACCATATTTTGCACACATTAAAGCATCATAAATTGTTTTAATACCTGCTATTTGAACCCGCATTTTATTTATTCTCCTTTAATACTCTTACGCATTTTAATTTTTGTAACTCTTTATTGCCTTCATATATTGCTATCGCTTCATTATTATCATTAATAACTAAAATATTTCCTTCAATATATAAATCTAAATAATTACCATTCAGAGCTTTAAATAAATCATTATCTTTTACTTTTAATATAACAAAATTAGTTAAAGCCTTTTCCATACTTATTAATTTATAATTACCATTTTCAATATCATTTAGATTAAAACTATCTTGAAGATATAACTTGCCTATTCTAACCCGCACTAAATCATCCATATAACCAATATTATTTAACTTTAAAGCAATATCGCTACATAAAACCCTAACATAAGTGCCTTTAGAACACACTACACGATATTTAATAAAGTCTTCACCAAATTCTAATAATTCCATTTCTTTTATTTCTATTTCTCTTTCTTTTATTTCAACATCAATATTTTCTCTAGCGTATTCATAAAGTCTTTTACCATTTACACTTAAAGCACTATATATAGGGGGTGTTTGTTTGCTTTTACCAATAAATGAAGAAAATACTTTTAAAATATCTTCTTTAGTAAAGGCTTTTATTTTTTCTTCTTTAATAATTTCTCCTTCATTATCTAAAGTAGACGTAGTAACTCCTAACTTAATCGTAGCAATATATTCTTTTTCATCACTTTCAATGAAACGAGAAATCTTTAAAGCTTTGCCTACTGTTACTACTAGTAAACCTGTTGCTAAAGGATCTAGAGTACCACAATGCCCAACTTTTTTAGTATTTAAAAACTTACGTAGTTTTCTTACTACATCATGTGAACTCATTCCTTTTTCTTTATTTACTAATAACACACCATCCATTATCTATTTTTAAGTATCTGTATAGCTTCTTCATAACTAATTGATACTTGCTCTCCTGTATACATATTTTTAAAAGCTAAAAGATTATTTTTTACTTCATCTTCTCCAAGAAGGATAACATATGGTATGCCTAATCTACTTGCATATTGCATTTTCTGTTTCATTCCTTTAGCAAGATAACACATATCTACTTTTATCCCATCAGTTCTTAATTTAGTCGCTAATTTAAAGGCTTCATCATCTTGATTTAAAGATAAAACCATTACATCGATGCTACTTGTTTCATTTTCTTTAATAATACCTAATTCTTTAAATTTAGCAAATAATCTAGTTAATCCAATGGACATTCCTACTCCTGGGAAAGGTTTATCGGTATAATATTTAGTTAATGAATCATAACGTCCACCACTACTAACTGATCCAAGTGATAAATAATCATTTAAGAATGTTTCGTAAACTGTTCCTGTATAATAATCTAACCCTCTAGTAATAGTTAAATTTATTTTGTAGTTTTCATAAGGGACACCTAATTTATGCATATTATCACAAACAAATTCTAATTCTTTAACCCCTTCATAATACAAATCGCTACTAACATTTAAAGAGTTCAGTTTACTAATTACTTGTTTATAATCTCCTTCGATAGCAATAAAATCCATAATTTTTGTAATACTCTTATCATCAGTAATCTTTAAGTTTTTTATTTCTTCAATCACGTTTTCTTTTCCAATTTTAGCAATTTTATCAATAATTCTTAATATTAAACTAGCATCTTCATAATTAATTTTTAAACTTCCAAAAAAACCATTTAATATTTTTAAATTATTAAGATTAATAGTAAAATTGTTAAAACCTAATTTTTTAAAAATCGTATAAATAATTGTAGGAACTTCAGCATCATACATTAAATCTAGTTTTTCATTGCCTATAACATCTATATCACATTGATAAAACTCTCGATATCTTCCTTTTTGAGGTCTTTCTCCACGATACACTTTGCCTATTGCATATCGTTTAAAAGGAAATATTAAAGAAGGATTATGCATAGCAACATATCTGGCTAAAGGAACAGTTAAATCAAATCTTAATGATAAATCATTGTCTCCTTTATTAAAACGATATATTTGTTTTTCTGTTTCTCCTCCTGCTTTTGCTAATAATACTTCACTTAATTCGATAATTGGAGTATCTATCGGTAAAAAGCCATATTCTTTATAAGTTTCCTCAATTACATTTTTCATATTATTGAATAATATTTGATCATTAGGTAATAACTCTAAAAAACCAGATAAAATTCTAGGTTCTGTGTATTTACTCATAATTTCACCTCTTACAACACTCTTATCTTAAACTAAACATTCTTATTTTTCAATTTTTTTAGATAACTATTGCTATTTTTAAACTATTTTATTATACTTATAAAGCAGTTTATATGGCGAATGTGGTGAAGTGGTTAACACATCTGGCTGTGAACCAGACATTGCGTGGGTTCGATTCCCATCGTTCGCCCCATAATGAAAAAATTTCTCATTCATTGAGTTATCATGGATGAGTTTTTTTTTAATAAATTTAATATATAACAAAAAAATAAGTATAAATATACTTATCTTTTTGGCTTATTTTCATCTTGTTTTAATTTCTTCATCAAGGTTTCTTTTTGAGTTTCTAGTTCATTACATAAATCATACAAATCATCTAAGTTTTTTTTATTAGGAGAACCACATTCCAAAGAATCAATTTTGTTATTGACATTAGCTAATTGAATATCAATTGCTGAAATTCTTTTTGTTATAACTTTTTTTCTTATTGCTTTTAATTCCTCACACATTCTATTATAACTGTGTGTCAAATCAATGTCATTTATCTTTTCAATTAGCATTTCTAATTTCTCGTTATCATAATCAATTAATGACAATAATTTTAATTCTAAGTCTTCTTTCTTCACTTCGAGTTCATCCATCTCTTTTGTTAACTTTTTTATTTCGCTTTCATCCTTAGAATAACTAGATAAAGAATCAATTTTATTATCAATGTTATAAATCTTTTGATGCATAGAAGCAATCGTTTGTATAAGTTCTATTATTTGATTAACTAGTGTTTCTTGCATGTTTTATCACCTAAAAAGATTATACCATTTAAATAGTTAATAATCAACACAAACTATTAAAGGAGATGACTCACTAACTGGTTCATCAATGTCTTAGTATAAATATTTATTTTTAGTTTCTTCTAAGGTTACTGTATAGAATCCTCTTCACTAATTTTTAAAACATGTGAGATTTCTTCTTTGAAATTATCAATTTTTTTATTAACATCATCACTTGAAGTAGAAAGAATATTTATCATATTTTTTATTTCATTTTTGTACGTGTCTGCAATAGCTAGTATAATATTCCAATTTTCGCTACTATATTCTTCTTGATTAAGACTTTCTAAATATTTTTCAATTACTATTTGGGCATCATTAATAATAGTAGATAAATAATCTAATGCTTGTTCGTCTAATGTAGACAATGTATCAATATTAGCTTTTGCATCGTTAATGATATTTAATATTTCATTATTTGAATTTGCTAATTCAATTTGATTATAAGCCTCATTTATTATTTTATTAATGTAAGTTCTATTATTTGAATCATATTGAGCAATATTTAATGATTTATAGAAATTAGCTAATTCTTGTTTACCTATCTTTTTATCTTTATTTAGTAAAATTATTCTTTCTTGTTCAAGTGTAAGTAATTGTCTAACTTGTGCCTTATAATTTGAAATAATTTCACTCATTTCGCTTTCGTTAACTGCATTTTTTATATCATCAAAAGCTTCATAATACATTTTTTCTATGAGTTGTTTATTATTGTCATTATATGAGTTAATGTCTATAGTAACGTAACTATAATATAAATCTGTTAGTTTTTTATTGATTATATTATTGTGTTCAATTGCTTTTTCTTCTTGAATGGTTAAAATTGAACTTAAAGCACTTATCCCATTGCTATATACTTGATTAATTTCTTCAATTGAATAGGTATCTTCCATATATTTAATATATTTATTAAAAGTATCATTAATATTTTGCCAATTGACACTGCTATAGTTTTCAATTTTTAAGGTTTTATAGTATTTTTCAAAATTATTAATATTTTCTTTTTTCATGTTTTCAAAGTGTTCCTGGGTAATGCTAGTAACTTCTAAAATATCATTTTTACAATTAGAATAGATTTTTTCAATATCTTTATAATTAGCATCATACATTAAACTTTCAATAGCATTATTATATAAATTAGTAATATTATTCCAAGATTCTTCAATGTAATCTTCTTTATTTAAAGAGTTATAGAATTTATTTAAACTTAGTTTTAATATGTATCGTTCATTCATTATTTCAACGGTAATTAGTTCCCCTTTTAAAGTATCTAAATTTAATTTAGCATCTAAAAATTTACTATAATTTGCTAAATAATTTTTATAAAAAGAATTAAGATTAGAATATTTTTGTTCAATTTCTTTTATAACGATTTCATCGCTAAGAGCAATATCGTTAGGCAATTCTTCAATTAAATTATTAATTTCAATAACTTCATTTGGCAAAACAAAATTAACAAACGTTGATACAGATATATTATTATCTAGATAATCAAAATTAATAATTAGTTTTTGTTCTCCAGGTTTAGTACTATCTATATTAGTTAAATCAATCATATCATTTGTAATTAAATATGTTTCTTCTTCATTATTTATTTTTACTTTCATTTCAAAATCATTAATATCAAGGGTTTCACTAACAACATATTCTTTTTGAAGGCTAGTTTCTATTATTTCTACTTGTAAAGTATCATTATTAGAACATCCTCCCACTAATAAAACTGATATTAAAAGGCTAGATATAAACGCTAATTTTTTCATCACATTTATCACTTCCCATTAAAATAATAACATATTTCAAAAAAAAAACTAATAAAAAGTTACTATCTATATAAAAATAACTATTTTATAATCTTCCAGTCATTAAATTACTAGATGAATACTTTTTTAATCCTCTATTAAAAAGAAAAAAAGCTAAAAACATAACAAAAATAGTAAAAGCAATAAGACCTAGTACCCAATATATATTAAATGATAAAAAGATATATTGAACAGGAACAAAAACCATAAATCCACATGGAATTATAGTAAACATTAAAAATTTTATAAAATCATTAAAAATGCCTATTGGGTAATTGGCAAAATTAATGATACCAGTAGAAATTATATCCGCTACAGAATTTCCTTGTTTAGCATAAAAAGATATTGTTTGAAAGCATACAATAATACTCGTATATATTAAGCCTCCAATTATAATGATAGGGATTGCTGCTAAATACCACCACCATGCAGCCTTAGCAATTATTAGCATTAAAAAGCAATATATGATATCACCTATCGCAGATATAGAAGAAGATGATGAGCAAATATTAATAAGAACATTTTTAGGTTGTGTGAGATAAACATCTATTTTTCCTTCATATACCAAATCGCCAATACTAAAAGCCCCATTAAAGAACAAATGAGCTACTCCATAACTGCCTGCAGTCAAGCCCCATAAAAGCATAACCTCATTAAAACCATATCCATTAATTGAGTCAGTTATGTTAAATATTACTATCCATTGAAAGATAAAAAAAGCATTGTTTAATATCATCATTACTATTTGCATTATAAAAGATGTTTTATATTGCATAACTTTTGTAATGTTCAATTTAAGATACTTAAATATTAATGATATATTACCCGCCATTAGAAACCACCTTCCTTTTTCCAAAATGATACGTTAGCAATCCTATAATCACAAAAATGATAATCCAAAAAACTTGTGAAAGACTAACTTGTAAAAAAAGATTCCATGAAAAGTTAGCTACTAAACTAGATGGTCCAGACATTATGGAATAAACTGGGCTATATTTAATAAATGGCTGTAGTTTCAATGGGAAAAATTCAAGTGGAAAAAACAAACCAAAAATCATTAAAAATTTTTTAATAATCCAGACAAAAGGAGTTGAATCTTGAATCCAAAAAGAAATCAAACCTACAATAGCAAAAAGAGTGAGGTTAACTAGAATAGATAAGATAATAACTATTAAACAAGGTATTATTTGTGTCCATGTAAAGCTAGGTATATTACCTATAAATATAAATCCAATGATTAAAGCAATTGGAACATAAAAAAGAAGTTGAAATACGGAGTTTCCCATAAAAGATGTTATTTGATAAAAATAATAGTTATATGGCTTATTTAATTTATACGATATATTACCAGTTTTTACTTCGTTTGAAATAGTTTTTGTAAAATGATTAGTTTTAGAAACACTAGTAATTAACTCCGCGATAATCAAATACCAAATCATTTGTCCTAAAGAATATCCATTTATTAAACTACTTGTATCTTTCTTGTATATATAACCCCATAATTGAATGAAAACATACATAAAAATAAGAAAACAAATACTACCAAATAATATATCTACCACAACATCTTTAGATTGCTTAAAACTAGTATGAAATACAGAAAAATACTTTCTAATTTTTTTCATTGTTATTTCCTCTTTTATATATTAGTTTAATAATGTCTTCAAGTGGCGTTGTTGAAATAGAAATATCCTGTAAATCATCGGCTTTAAATAAACCCATCATATCATCCATAGTTTTAAAATTCATATCAACTTCTATTTTATACATCGTGTCTTTATGTTTTAAAATTTTGATTCCTTCACATTCTTTTATTTTAATATCCTTTTTTAGATTTACTTCTACTATTTTTTTATTTAAATAATGATACTTCAAATTTCTCATACTATCATCTAACATTATTTTTCCATCATTTATAATAATAACTCGTTTACATAACTCTTCTATGTCTCCTACATCATGTGAAGTAAAAAAGACCGTAACACCTAATTCTTTATTCATCTTTTTTATAAGTTTACGCAACGTTTCTTTAGCAACAGGATCCAAACCAATCGTAGGCTCATCAAAAAACAATATTTTGGGATTATGTAAAAGACTTGCCACCATTTCACATTTCATTCTTTGTCCTAAACTTAAACTTTTAACTGGTTGATTAATAAATTCATTTATTTCAAAAGTTTCTGCTAATGTTTTAATTCTTTTTTGTAATTCTTTCTTAGGAATATCGTAAATTGATCCGAAAAACAAAAAGTTATCCATCGCGGATAAATGAACCCACAATTGTTCTTTTTGACCAAAAACGGTACCTATATTATATGAAAGTTTTACTCTATCTTTACTAGGATTCAAATTTAAGACACGGATAGTACCTTCCGTTGGATAAAGAATTCCTGTTAACATTTTTATTGTCGTAGATTTACCTGCACCATTAGGGCCAATAAAAGCAATAGATTCTCCTTCTTCTATAGAAAAGGAGATATTATCTACAGCTTTTTTTATTGTTTTTTCTTTCTTTTTAAAAAGATTTTTCCAACGTTCTTTCCCCTTATATTTTTTCTTGATAATGAATACTTTACTTAAATTATTTACTTCGATTATCTTCATTTAACCACTTCCTATACTTCTATTACTGCTCCATTATAATATATTTTCTTTATTATTTTTAATATTTACTCTTTTTTTTGTTACAATCATGTAAATAGCTAATGAAGTAATAAAGATAGCAATAATTGCACCGGTTATTGATAATAAAACTTTCTTTTCGATGATGGATGTGCTCTCTTTAGAAAATACTGTTAACATAGTTGCTTCTAGAGTAAGCATGGAAACACTTGCTGATACTAAATTAATTGCTTTGGAGCTTGAATATATTGGACTATTGTATTTTTTATATCTAACAATATTTACAATAGCGATAGTAAAAGAAGTAAAGGTATAAACAGCCATAGCGATTGTTGTTATTTGATGGTGTATGAATACCTTATAATTACTTACCATTAAAAAAGTCATAACCGTTAAAGATATATTCATAAATAAAAGAATTATCCCACATATTTTGCTTTTTAATAATTCTTTTTGCATATTTTCTCCAGGTAAATTTTTTCTAGCATAACTAAGCAAATATACTCTTATTATAGATAGAAGTGCAAAATAAATGGCTACGGATATAAACCAAATTGAATCATGAAAAAGACCTATGCATAAATTAAAAATAGCATATATAATATTAAAAATAGATGAAAAAGAAAGAGAGGTATTAATGCGTAATCGTGGGTTTGATAGCCACTCTACTACATATTTATTCTCTTTTCTTATTTTTTTTATAAAGTTAATTATATTAGGAATCTTAAAACACCAAATAGTTAAAGTATAAGCAGAAAGAACATATGAAATAATTGCTATAATAGAATTAGATTCTAAATTAGCAAAAGAATATATTAAAAAAATAATAGAAAAAACCAATAATAAAACCATAATAATTAATGGTGGAAACAAGATTTTTTTTAATATTTCTTTATATTTCATACAACTGCTCCTTACCATAAATCTTTTAAAAATGCTCTTCTTATAATGATAATCATACTTTCAATATCAGTATCGCAGTTATTATCTAACCACTTATAAATGATTCCCATAATTCCTTCAATATAAAAAGCCATGTAATATTTTTGCTCATTTTCAGGGATGTTATAAAGATCCATAATTGGTTTGAATATTTTATTATATAAGTAATCATAATTTTTATTAGCATCTAGAATATGTGGAATTAATTTATATAATTTTAGAATTCTTTGATTTTTCTTAATATATTCAAGATAAACTTTTAAGAATTTTTCCGATAATAAATCATCCATCGTGTGTTCTTTTAAAATATTTTCTTTAGATAATTTTTCTTCAAAAGAAGCAAAAAAAGCTTTATTAATGTTATCTATTGTTTCTTTTAATAGATCATCAATAGATTCATAATGAAGATAAAAGGTAGAGCGATTAACCCCTGCCTTTTCACATATTTCTTTAACATTTATAAAATTATATTCTTTTTCTTCAAGAATTTTTAATAAAGCTTCATTCATTAATGATGCTGTATAAAAATATTTTGCTTCATATTTATTCATACTATTCTTCATCAATAATTTCTTTAGCTAGAGTTATAATGGTTGGACCATATTTTTCTTTATTCTTTTCTAAAATAACTTTATAGATAGGATAATTTATAGAAACACCTATTATTCCTATAATTCCTATAACAATACCTAAAATCATCATTGATGTTCCTTCTCCAATTACTTTCATTGCTAAACACATACCTGTTCCAAGCACTAAAGTCATAATAATACCAAAACTGTAACTAAAAATATTAGCAGTCTCCTTTGCTTTAGCATCTAATTTTTTTAACTTCGTTCTTTGGTTATTGTCTAGAAATTCTTTTGTTAAGTCAATCACTTTATTCACAAATAATTCTATCATGACAATTACCTCCTATACTTTAGAAGTATTGCAATATAAAACTACAACTATATTTTACAACATTTTGCTCATTTTACATAATTAATAAAGGAGGTATGAGAAATTCTACGTTAGTTAATAAAAAATGAGCATATCAAAACTAATATACTCACTCTAAATCTTATACAATTATTTACTCATTTTATTTAAATTTAAAATTACAACCTGAGAGACAAATTACTATTTTTAACTGATTTAATACATCACTTATCAGTTCATATTTAACACTAGCAAACCTACATATCATTTCTATCTTTCTCTTTAGTGTTTTACTTATCTCTAATTTTTTTTGTTTCTAACTCAAATATATAATCAACTCCATTTCTTAAGTACAAAAAAACTAACTATTTCTAGTTAGCATTTATTACTCTCGAAACAAAGTGTTCAAGTTTCCTATCAATCTGGTGCGCAGAGAGGGACTCGAACCCTCATGGCTGTTAACCGGTGGATTTTGAGTCCACTGCGTCTACCATTCCGCCATTTGCGCATGTCACAATTATAGCAAAAAGCAAAGTTTATGGCAATACAATTAATATAATTAAACTATTTTTTATTTTTCTCTGTTGTCATTATATTGTATTCAAGTTATTTTGGGGTACTAAATTCAAAAACAGTCTTATTTATTCTTTTCATATCTCCATTTAAGGCATACATGACCCCACCTAAAAAATCGATCATCCTTAATGCTTCACTTTTATCTAATTCACTTATATCCACTACAACGGTATTACCTTTTTTTAAAGTATCACTTATTTGTTGAGTATCCGCAAAAGATTTAGGAGTGAACTTAACAATGTTATTTTCTAGTAAAGACTCATTAATAAATCTATTTTCTTTTTTAGCACTATTATTTTCATAATATAATATCTCTTTTTCCTCTGGAAATAACTTGTTTTTTAATTTATTTAAAAACCCCATTAAGAACACCTCTATTTATTTTATTATACAAAAAATTAGTTAATTATCAATTATATTTACTAAAATTACATCTTTTCCAATAGAAACTATATTATTCCAAGGAATTGTAAAAGTGTTTTTAGAAAATGTTTTAGTTATTCTTTTAAAAAAGGGTAATTTTATAATTAAGGATTCAAGATTACCTTCTGGTAATTTGATATTAACATCTATGATATATCCCATGAAATTTCCGTTATAAACATTTATTATACTTCTTTTTTTTAAATGTTTTAATTTCACGATAATCACCTATTTTAATTATATGAATTATTAATAAAAAAATGATTTTAATGAATCAATAGCACTTTTTTCTATTCTTGACACTTGAGCTTGTGAAATATTAAATTCATTTGCTATTTCAAATTGTGTTTTCCCAAGATAGTATCTGTTTTTAATTATTTCTTTTTGATTATCATTAAGTTTTGAAACAGCATCTTTTAAAGTAATATAGTTAATTGTTTTCTCATTGCTTTGTGTTTCATCTTTTAATTGATCAATTATTAAAATACTTTCATCTCCTTCGCCATATACTGTATCGTATAATGAAACAATACTTTGAGTTGAATTTAATGCTTCTTGTATATCACTTGTTTCTACATTTAGTAAGTTTGCTAAAGTATTGTTATCTGGTTCTTGATGATTATTTTCTATATATTCTTCCCTTGCTTTTAAGCTTTTATATGCCAAATCTTTTATCTGTCTAGATATTCTAACTGGTGTATTATCTCTTAAATATCTTTTTATTTCACCTATAATCATAGGTACAGCATAAGTAGAAAATTTTAAATTAAATTGAATATCAAAATTATTAATAGCTTTTATTAAACCTATGCATCCTATTTGAAATAAATCATCCTGATTATCACACCTATTAGCAAAGTTTTTAATTACAGATAATATTAGTTTCATATTACCCATAATTATTTTTTCAAGAAGAAGATTGTCATTACTCTCTTTATATTTTTTTAATAATTCAATTGTTTCTTCGTTTTGTAAAACATGTAAATTTGTTGTTTTAATGCCCGTAATTTCTACTTTATGTTTGGCCATATTTTCTCCCACTTTCTAGTAGGAGTATTCCCAAAAAAATATTCTTTATTCAGTTATTTAACAAGTTTGTTTTTTAGTTTTTTAATAATTCTTTTTTCAAGTCTAGAAATATAAGATTGTGATATTCCCAAGGTATCTGCTACATCTTTTTGAGTCATTTCTTCGCATTCAAATAAACCAAATCTCATTTTTAGTATAAGTTTTTCTCTCTCTTTTAAACTCTCAATAGCGTGATACAAAGCTTCTTTTTTCTCTTCATTAACTAAATTATCACTTATTTCATTAGAATCTGTTCCTAAAACATCACTAAGTAATAATTCATTTCCATCATAATCCATTTTTAATGGCTCATCTAGTGAAATTTCTCTGTTTGTCTTGGATTTTTTCCTTAAAAACATAAGTATTTCATTTTCAATGCATCTTGAAGCATAAGTTGCTAGTTTAATGTTTTTATCGCTTTTAAAGGTAGAAATTGCTTTAATTAACCCTAATGTTCCAATACTTATTAAATCTTCCAAATTAAAAGAATTAGTTTCAAATCTTTTGGCAACATAAACTACTAAACGAAGATTATGCTCTATTAATTTATTACGTGCTTCGATATCTCCATTTATACTTTTTTCTAAAAGCAAACTTTCTTCCTCTTTTTCTAATGGAGGCAATAAGGTTTCATTACCATTTATGTAATAAACTTCACCATCTAAAAAATACTTTCTAATAATTAATTTAATTTTTTCTAAGATTTTCATTTTTATTTCCCCTTTCTATAATAAATAAACATTCAACAAACACTTACATCCATTAAAACTTTTCTTTTTAACATAGGCACAATATACTTCTTTTTCCTTATTCTTAAATAATATTTTTCCTTTTAAATATTCGCTATTTTCTTTTCCAATACCATCTACTACAAATTGCTCATAATCTATATTTTTATCTTTTAATTCATCTGTTAAGAAAATAACAGGTAAATTATTAAATTTAAGAGTATTCCCACTATCAAAGTAAGCTTTTAAATTATATATTTTATCTTTAATTGTTACTTTAACTTCATAACGATATTTTTTTAAGAAAATTAAAGATTTTATACTTCTTGTTACTAGTTCAATTATTATTAATATAATTGGAATTATTAATATATAAGAGAAACTTTTAGGAGTATTTAACATCATTATCCCTTTATAAAAGTAAATATTATTGGTAAAAATTCTTATAATTGATGCTTGGCTATAGTACGCGAAAAGAAATACTAATAAAGGCTTTAAAAATGATTTCTTAAATAACAGTAAAAAAATTAATAAATAGTAAAAGGTATTTAAGTAAATACTTTCATAAGGCATAATCAAAACATTAAAATAAATAATAATGCTAGTTATTAGAAAAAATATTATTTTTCTTTTACTTAAACTTTCATTAATAATAATTTTCATTAATTTTATACTTGATAAGCATAAAAAAAGATGAAATAGATATGATAAATCAATATAGGCATTCATTTGTATCACCTATATTAAGTTTATAGTAGATGTATTGTAAAAAATGTCGATTTTTAGTTCTAAATATAAAAAAAACGAGTTAAACTCGTTTACTTTAAGAAATCTGGAATTAAATCTTCTTTATAATTTTCTTTTTCTTCTTTTTCCTCTATTTCTTCAGCATTTTCTTTAGTTGAATCATCAATTAGTAAAGTTGTTTGCTGATATTCAAGAGGAGAACTCTTTTTGTATACCGCTTCATTCTTAGCAATGCTTGCTTCATCAAAATCGGTAGCAATAACTGAAACTCTTAATTCTTCACCTAATTCAGGAACTTCAGACATTCCAAAAATAATATTTATATCATTTCCAGCTGCTTCACTGATAATTTCTGTTACATCATTAACGTCATATAAGGCAACAGTTCCACCAGTAATATTGACAATTGCTTGTCTTGCCCCTTGAAAAGAAGCTTCTAATAGTGGAGATGAAATAGCTTTGTTTGTGGCTTCACTAACTTTATTAGGACCAGTTGCACTTCCAAAACCTATCATTGCAATACCTTTATTATACATAACCGTTCTTACATCTGCAAAATCTCTATTAATTAACCCTGTTGTACTAATTAAATCTGTGATAGTACGAACACTTTGACCCAAAATATCATCAGCTTTTTTAAATGATTCAGAAATAGGTAATGAACCATTCATTTGTAATAGGCGATCGTTAGAAATAATGATTAATGAATCAACGTTTTCTTTTAGGTTTTGAATTCCTTCGCTAGCTTGTGAACTACGATTTTTGCCTTCAAAACTAAATGGACGAGTAACAACACCAATTGTTAATGCACCTAATTCTTTAGCAATTTTAGCAAAAACTGGAGCAGCACCAGTACCAGTTCCTCCACCCATTCCAGCTGCAATAAAAACCATATCTGCACCATCAAGTGCTTCTCTTATTTTATCTTCACTTTCAAGAGCAGCTTCTTTACCAACACTTGGATTAGCACCTGCCCCTAAACCTTTAGTTATAGTCTCGCCTAAAATAATACGATTTGTTGCTTTTGATTTAGATAACATTTGAACATCGGTATTAGCAACCCAAAACTCTACTCCTGGAATACCAACCTCAACCATGTGATCTACCGCATTATTTCCTGCACCACCAACACCAACAACTTTAATAGTACATAAACTTTGATATGTATCTAAATCAGCAAACTTATCTTCAATACCCATTAAAACTCCTCCTAATCTAACTCTTCTTCATCTAAAATAAATTTATCAAATTTAGAGTTTTTATCTCTACTAACAATTATATCATTATAATTATCATTTTGTAAATTTATATATTTATTTTGACTTATTTTTTTATAATTTAACTTTATTAATCCAATAGTTTCACAATAACTAGCATTATTTAACCCTAATATTGAAGAAACATAAATACTTGCGTTGCATCCAGATATATCGCTAAATAATTTATCAATTCCTCTAATATTTGCACCATAACCAGTAATGTAAACATCTAAATTAGTAAGGGTACTTTCTTTATTAGCCATACTAATCAAGTCATTTAAAAGTTTTCTAGTGCAACTATTAATAATAGCATTTAACTCTTTTTCACTAATAAAGCGATTTTCACTATTTTGACATACACTCAAATAATCATTAGATGATTCTAGACAACTTCCAACATTATATATCATTTTTTTAAGTTCATTGTAATCATTAATTTGCAATGTTTTTTCTACTTCTTCTTCAATAATATTTGTGCCATATGTAAGACTTATTTTATTTAGTAATTTACCTTTTTTGTATAAATATAAACTACAACTATATTTATCAACATTTAAAATAGAAGAAAGAATATTGTCTTCTTCAAAAACACTTGCATATAAACAATCAGCATCTAGATAATATTTATCGACTTTCAAATCACATTCATTAATTACATCAATATAACTATCAAAAACATCAATAGGTAACATGAATACATTAAATAAAGTTTTAAATGTTGTTGATTTATATCCAATAGGGGCAATATCTAATTTTTGTCCATCATCTAGTTGATACTCTAATGGAGCAAAAGCAATAATTTTTCTATCATCTGAATGTCTATATCTACTAGTTGATTTATAAACCTCATTAATATCATATTGACTTATTAAGAAATTTTTACTATTGACAGGTGAAGTGGAAGTAAAATTTTCGATAATTAAATGTTCACTAGGCATACAAAGAATTAATTCTTCAACAATAATCTCCGTTTTATCTTTAATAAGTTTTACTAATTCTAGAATGGTTCTTTTTACTTCTTCTTTATCAACAATGTTTGTCTTATCTAAACCGTTACATTTACATTTAAATGTATCAAACACATAAAACTTATCGTTATAATATTCTCCTATAGTCATTCTAATTAGATCATCAATAAATTCAATAGTAGTAAAAATTTGATTTCTATTCATAACTACTCCTCCTCAAAGGCATCCACTATATGAAATTCTTCTTCATTTAGATAATGATAAGCAACTAAACATGGCTTATCTTCACTATATTTTACATCTTTTTTACTTATTTCTTCTATAATTTTGTAGTATTTATTTTCATTAAATTTGGTATTTAAGTAGACTAAATCACATTTTATTACAAAATATCCTACTCTTTCATCATTACCATATAATTTAATATAACTATAATCATTAGCATCTTTAACAATTTCTAACTTATTAATCTTTTCTCTAATTTCTAAATTTACCTCATTATATTTATTAATAACTTGATTTAAATCATCATTATCAATACTATCAAAATTAGTAAGATTAGTTATTTTATCATTCAATGGATAATCACTTTTATCAATAACAGCACTATTATTTAAAATATATTTATTATTTTTTACTCCAATTGGATATATTTCTGTAATATTCATCTTTATTCCAGTAATCCCTTTTTTTACTTCAACATGACTAATGTATTCATAGGATTCTAATACTTTAATAACTTTTTTTTCATCAACTAACCACCAAAAATCATTTTTATTTATATAAGACATCTTTCTTAATTCTTCTTGACTATAATAAACATTACCAGTAACTTTTAAATTAACTTTGCTAAGTGGTGTAACAAAATAGAGAATAATCATAATCCATAAGATAACTATTACAAAAATTCTTTTTATCCTTCTTTTTTTCAGTTTTAAGTGATAATTAGTTCTTTCTAAATCAATAGAAAAAGTCTTGGTATAAGTAGTTGTGTTACTGTCCATTAAACTCACTCCATTACTATATTAGAATACACTTTTTAAAAATATAATTCAATTGATATGAATTTAATCTATAATTATTATTTCTCTTTCTAAGTCTATGTTAAATTCTTTCTTTACTTTTTCTTCTATTATTTTAATTAAATACAAAATATCTTCATATTTAGCAAGATGATAATTAACTATAAAATTACCATGTTTTTCACTAATCATCGCTCCATTTTTTTTATAACCTTTTAAGTTTACTTTTTCTATCAATTCCCATGCTTTATATTTGAAAGGATTTTTAAAAATTGATCCACTATTGGGATATTCTAATGGTTGACTATTTTTTCTAAGTAAAGAACACTCATGCATAACCTTTTTTAGAATCTCGTTACTTTCATTTATTAACTTAACTTTGCACCCTAAAACTATTTTAGAACTATTTTTAAAGAGGCTGTTTCGATATTGAAAGCAACAGTTTTCTTTATTTATAGTTTTAAAATTCAAGTTTTCATCTAGATAATATACATATTCAATAATATCACTTAGATGGTGATTATAACTGCCAGCATTCATGACTATTGCACCACCTATACTAGCAGGTATCATTGACATATATTCTAGTCCTTTATAATTGTTTTTTAAGAATTTTTCTGCAATAACAGGAATTAATTCATTGGCTAATAAGATATTTAAAGGATGTTTAAATGAAAAAGCTAATTTAACGATACACTCTTTTTCTTTGTTAGTAAAAAGGATATTAGAGCCATTTCCTATTATATGATATGGTATATGATAATTCTTGATGACTTGTAAAACTTTTTTGGTTTCAAGGAAAGTTGTTGGTTTTATAAGGTACTTTACTTTTCCATCTATTTTCATGGTGTTTAAATTTTTTAAAGAAGCATGGCACGTAATTATTTTTTGATTAATTTTTCTTATATCTTGAATAAAAAGATCATTCATGATGTATCTCCTTAATAAGTTTATATATCTTTTCATTGGAATTGAAAATCGCTAATTTTAAACTATTAATTCTTAGTCTTATTCTTTCTTCACTATTGTTTAGTAAATAATTGATTTTTTCTTGTAGTAGCTTTGAGGTTAGATTTTTTTCTTCTATCATTAGGCAAGCACCGTTTTTTAATAAGTAATTAGCATTATAATATTGATGATTGTGGGCAACATAAGGGCTAGGAATAAGAATACTTGGTAATCCTAAGGTAATAATTTCACTTATAGTAGTAGCGCCACTTCTAGTTATTACTAAATCGCATTTTTTCATCAATGATAACATGTCTTCTATGTATGGATATAGTTTTACATTATCTTTTATAGGAACACTTTGTATAAAATCTTCATAATGTGCTTTACCTGTTACTATATGATAGACATATTCATCATTTTTTTCTTTAATAAATTGTTTTAAAACTTTATTAATAGATGATGAGCCCAAACTTCCCATGAAAATTAAAACATTTTTTTTAGAATAATCTAAATTTAAGCATTTAGAAGAACTCTTAATACATTCATTGGAACGAGGGTTACCTACATTTACTAATTTATGTTTATGTGGTTGTTTTAGTAAAGGTAGACTATATCCTATTTTTTTAGCTAGGAAACCTAAATAATAATTAGCTTTTCCCATGACACTATTTTGCTCATGTAAAATAATAGGAATTCTTTTTATGTATGCTGCTAGAACTACTGGAAAGCTAATGTAATTTCCAAAGCCTATAACTATATCAAATTTATATTTATTTATAATTTTTAAAACTCTTTTTAATGATTTAAATAAACTAATTATATATTTAATTTTATTCTTTTTATTGAATTCTAAACCAACGAAGGGAATTTCTTCTTTTTGTGATATTTCCTCTTCCAATCTATTTTTGGCTCCTATGAATAATACTTCTTCTCCGTTATTTTCCAAATATTTTATTAAAGAAATAGCAGGATAAATATGCCCACCAGTTCCTCCACTAGTTACTAATATCTTCATCTTTCTTCTCCTTTTTATCAATACCTATTAACACTCCGCTTAAAAAAAGAATTAATACAAGCGATGATCCTCCATATGAAAAAAACGGTAAAGTAATGCCTGTTACAGGGAAAATACCTACAACTACACATAAATTGATAATTACTTGAATAGCTATAAGGGAGGTTATTCCTACTGCTAAAAAAGAACTTTTTAAATCACTAGCTTTTTTAGATATTTTAAAACCATTTACAATTAATATAGTAAAAATAGTTAAAACAAAAAGACAGCCAATGTAACCAAATTCTTCTGCAAAAATAGCAAATATAAAATCCGTTTGTGGTTCAGGTAAATAAAAATGTTTTTGAATACTCCCATCTATTCCACTTCCTAGTAATCCTCCAGGTCCTAATGAATACATCGATTGTATAATTTGGAATCCAGTGCCTAATGGATCTTCCCAGGGATCAATAAAAGCAGTAATCCTATTCATTCGATATGGTTCTGAAATGATTAAGAAAGCAAAAGCACATACTCCTAATATCGCTAATTTTAAATAATTTTTAAAAGAAGCACGAGATACTATACTCATAATAATAATTGCACCGATCATAACAACCCCACTTCCTAAATCTGGCTGGAGCATTATTAAGGCAAAACCTATAAATGTTGTTAATAATATAGGAAGTATTCCCTTATGAAAAATTTTTGTGTTTTTATAGTTTTTATCTAAATAGTTTGCACTGTATATAATAATAGCGGCTTTAAAAAATTCTGATGGCTGTATGGCAAAACTTCCTACCCCAAACCAACTTCTACTTCCTCCTCTTACTAAACCTAACCCTGGAATCAATACTAGCACTAAAAGAATTAATCCTAAATATAAAATATACTTAGAATATTTAAATAAAGTTTCTCTTTTTATTTTTATTCCAATAAACATTGCTATTATTCCTACTATTGCAAAACAAAATTGCCTTTTAAAATAATATAACGAATCTCCCTCTTTATACAAAGCCCATACATTACTAGCACTATAAACTTCATACACTCCAATTATCGTTAATAACAAAACACAATATAATACTTTTTTTCCATTCTTTTTTAACACAAGTATCACCTATTTAATTATATTAATTACTAATTTCATTTATGTATTTACTAACTAATCTATTAAAAACTTCTCCGCGTTGTTTATAATTATCAAATAAATCAAAAGAGGAACACCCACAAGAAAATAATAATACATCATCTTTTTCCATATAATTACAGGCATATTGTACTGCTTCTTCTAAATCATAACATTTATAATCTAAATAAAGATCCGTTATTTCTTTGCTTAATGATCCAAAACATATTTTCTTTTTTAGTGTTATGTCATTTAAAAATAAGAAATTACCACCTTTATTTTTACCTCCAAAAATTAAAATAATATTTCTATCTTTATAGGTATTAATCGCACTTTTTAAGGATTCTACGGTTGTTGATTTTGAATCATTAACGATTAAATGATTTGAATATTGTTTTTCTTGTAAATGATATTGTAATGGTTCAAATTTTTTTATTATTTGATAATCAAGGTTAAAGCCTAATATTTTTAAAATTGTTGCAACCGCTTTTATATTTTTTAAATTATGTTCTCCTTTTAATTTATAATCATTAAAATTTAACTCTATTTTTTGATAGTTTATAATTTTGGCTTTTAATTTACTATTTAAGTATTGATTGATTAAAGTATCGTTACTATCTATGATTAAGTAATCATTACTTGTCTGTAAATTAGTTATATTAAATTTACTTTTATAATAATAATCTAGATTTAAAACATTATCTAAATGATTAACAGATAAATTAAGTATACATGCTATATCAAATTTTAATTCATGCATATCTTCTAGTTGGAAGCTAGACATTTCTAATATAATAATAGTATAGTTATTGATTTTATCTATCAATGAAATTAAAGGTATACCAATATTGCCCGCTAATATGACATTATTTGTTTGTTTCTTTATACATTCGTATAATAAACTTACAGTTGTTGTTTTACCATTGCTTCCTGTTACTCCTATGTAATATCCTTTTTTATTAGTTAAAAGATATGCTAATTCCATTTCATTAACTAACTTAATATTATTTTCTTTTAAGTATTTAATATATGGATTTAAAATACTTAACCCAGGACTTCTTACAATAAAATCATATTTATTAAAATCTATATCATAAAAATTATTAAAAACATAAACATCTTCGATTAAACTATAATATTCTTTTATTTTAATTAATTCTTCTTTTTGTAAACATATAGAAACTTTTTTCTTTCTTTTAATTAAGGTTTTTAAACATTCTAAACTTGTTTTACCTCCACCTAAAAGCAAATAATTCATTTTATATCACCTCGATTATAATTGCTAGTAAAGAGGCAAAAGATCCAATTAAATAAAACATCATTACCACTCTTGATTCTTCCCAACCCTTTTTTTCAAAATGATGGTGCAGTGGTGCCATTAAAAAAATTCTTTTATGTGTTAATTTATAATATAAAACTTGAATGATTACACTAAATGTCTCTAAAACAAATAAAATGCCAGCTATTACAAGAATGATTTCATTATCTAATATAATTGAACTTATGCCTAGTATGCTACCTAGTGCTAAAGAACCACAGTCTCCCATGAAAATTTTAGCTGGATGAAAATTATATATAAGAAAACCTAATATAGCCCCTACAATTGAAATTAAAAATAATGCTAGTTGATAATCTCCTTTAATTAAACTTAATAAAATAAATGGGGTAAGTGCTATCATTACTAATCCACTAGCCAAACCATCTAATCCATCACTTAAATTTATGGAATTAGAGGTTCCTATTATGACTAATAATAAAAAAGGTAAGAAGAAGAACGATATGTTAAAAAAACTTTTTGATATAGGGATATAAAGCCTGTCCACAAAATAATTACCTTCTTTAAGAATAACAATCACATAAATACTAACAACTATTTCTAAAAGTATACGAATACTTGCTTTTAAACCATCATAACTTTTAATTTTTAATTTTAGATAATCATCTATAAATCCTATAAGAAAGAATCCTAAATATCCTAAAATAATAGCCATTACTCCATAAGTAATCTTTTCATTGAAATTGACAATTAAAAAGGATAAAAGACTTCCTAGCACAATTGCTATTCCTCCCATAGTTGGAGTTCCTTTTTTCTTGATGTGATTTTGTAAATATTCTCTTTCAATTTGTGCTTTGTTTTTTTCTTTGCTTATTTTGATAATTTTTTTAGTAAAGAAAATAGATAATAAAAAGCTTAATAATAAGGCTAATAGTAATTTTATAAATATTGTTATACTCGTAGCCATTTATTGATCATTTCTTCATCACTACAATAGTAATGCTTGTCTCCGATGATTTGATATTTTTCATGGCCTTTACCTAAAACCATTAAAATATCTCCACTTTCTATTTCACTAAGAGCTTTCTTTATAGCCATTTCTCTATTTTCTTCAACTACAATCTTCTTTTCATTTTTACATCCTTTTAATATATCTTTAATAATATTAAGCGGTTCTTCAAATCTTGGATTATCACTAGTAACATATACGATATCTGCATATGTGCTAGCAATTTCTCCCATTATCGCTCTTTTTGTTTTATCCCTGTTTCCACCACATCCAAAAAGAACTATTAATCTATTTGATACTAATGGTTTTATTTCTACTAGCACCTTTTCCATCGCATCTGGAGTATGGGCATAATCTAAAATCACACAATATTGGTCATTATATACTTTTTCTAATCTACCATTTATTGTTTCTATATCTTTAATATTTTCTTTTATTTCTTCTTCATTAAATCCTAATTCTTTTAAGCATAGAAAAGCAGCACTTATATTGTAAACATTAATGACACCTAATAATTTTGAATGAATATTCGTATATTCTCCTAAATCAAAATTTATTCCATCTAAGCCTCTAATAATATTACTTATTTTATAATCATTCTTTTCTAAGCCATAATGTATTATCTTCGCTTTGCAATATTTTTCTATGTCAAAATGATATTTATCGTCGTAGTTTATAATAGCAAATGTTTCTTCTTTTAAACAATTAAATAATTTTTGCTTTGCTAATAAGTAATTTTCCATAGTTAGATGATAATCTAAATGTTCATGAGTTAAATTAGTAAAAATAGCTCCAGCAAAATTTATTAGTTTTACCCTATCATATGATAATGAATGGCTAGATACTTCCATGATTACATATTTCGTTTTTCTTTTTACTGCTTTATAAAACTCTTCTGCTAAAATATCGCAATCTGGAGTAGTATTATCTAATGCTCTATAATACTTATCATCATAAATTCCTAAAGTACCGATATACATAGCTTTATTATTTAATTTGTTTAACAAATCATATAAAATATATGCTGTACTTGTTTTACCATTTGTTCCTGTAATTCCAATTATTTTTAAAGAATTTTGAGGATATCCATAAAAAGAATAAAATAGTTCAGCTTTTAGTTCTTTAATATTTTCTACTTTTAAAATTTTATCTCCTGATAACGAATCGCTAATTACATAACTCGCCTGTTTATCAAAGGCATCTTTAATATAATCGTTTCCATCATGTTTAAGACCTTTAATTGCTACAAATAGATATCCCTTTTTAACCTCATTGCTATTGCAAGTTATCCCTTTTATATCAATATCTTTTGTAAAACTTACACCAACTTGTTCTAATAACTCTTTTAATTTCATTCATTTACCTCCCTTAATAAAACTTACGAAACAGGAAATAAATTTATACCTAAAAGAGTATTACCATTTTCATTAATAACAATAATTACCGCAAAGTTTTTAAATTAAAGTAAACTTTAGCAATTTATTCAATAAATTACTTATTTATATAAAAAAAAGAAGTTACTTAGCACTTCTTAATTTACATCTTCAAAGCCGTGTTTAACTCTTTTTTCAACTTCTGCTTTTTTAGCATCATTGAAACGATCTAAGGTCCCTACTAGATAACCAGTTATTCTTCTAATTCTTTCAAAAGGAATATTTTGAAATTCAAAAGTAAATGATTCATAATCTTTACTTATTTCCTTTTTTAATCCTAATAATAATTCGCTTACTTCTTCTTTAGTTAACTCATTTAATACATTTTTAAATTCTTCTTCATTAACTTTAACAAGATCTATTTTGTTTTCTAACATAAAAATCTCCCCTTTTCTACCTTTATTATAAACTTTTTTATAAAAAAAATAATAGTAAGCACTATTATTTTATGATTTTATAATAATTATGATATAAATTAAACTAACAATTAAACAACCTATGATGGCGATAAAACTTATTAAGCTTAAATTATTTTTTTTCAATTTTAGTATCTCCTACCATGCAATTATAACGAACTTTGCTCATTAATTCTCTAACGGCATCGCTAATTGGTTCACGAGGGTATGAATATATAAATGGTACACCCATATTAATTGCATTACCAGTAATGGTATTTGTGTGTGGTATAGAGGAAATAACTTTAACTCCAAGCATTCTTCCAACGATTTCATCTTCTACAACAAATTTAGGGCTATCATATTTATTTAAAACTAATTTTATTTTATCATTTACTTTCAACTTAGTTAAAATATCAATGGCCAACTTAGTATTTTTTAAAGATCCTAAATCTTTAGTGGTTATTAATACTATTTGTTGAGACATTTGAAATAATTCTAAACATAAATCATTGATTATAGAAGGAGTATCAAAAACTACTACATCAAAGTATAATGATAATCCTTTAATTAAAGTAACAATCATTGATCTTGTAATGTAATCTGCTTGCTCTGGCAATACAGGAGCAGGTAAAACAAATAAATTAGGATTTACATGTTCAATAAACAAGTTCATATTAGGATTAAAATTAGCATTATTAATTAGTAAATCATAAATTGTAAAAGTAGGCTTAATGTTCGTAAATAACCCCACATCACCAAACTGTAAACTTAGGTCTACAATACATGTTTTCAAACCAAACTCGGCAAAACTTGCTGCTAAATTAGTAGCGATAGTAGTCTTTCCTACACCTCCACTAGCTCCCATAACAGTAACTACATTGATATCTTTATACTTTAATTCATTTTCATCAATATGGACATATTGATCACTAAAATAAGTATCACTTAAGTGTTTGGATTTTTGTAAATTATCCATTATTATATTGTAGTCATTTGACCTTATTAAAGCATTAACACCAATTCGATTTAAATGTTTAGTATTAATAGTTACACCATTTTCAACTATATTGATAACGCAAGTAGAAAATTTTCCTTTTAATACCCTTGCTTTTTCATAACAATCATTATTCGTATTATAGTCATACAAATAAATAATATTTTTATCTTCAATATTTATTTTTAAAATCAAATCTGAAAAACCATTATAGATAATGAAATCAATATCTTTATCTTCTTCAATTCTTCTCCATACTTTGTTAACAAAGCCCCTATCAACATATACCTTATACATCTTCTTAATCCCTCCTATAACGGCTTAATTGTAGATTTATTTTTCTTTTTTTCAATCAAAAGTTCCTTTTTTTCTTCATATGAAAGTTCCCAATAGATTAGCAAACTCATAGCAGCACGTAATATTATAATGGCTCCTAAAACCATAATTTCTTCTAGTGTCCTATTAGTAGTAACTGTTCTCAATATTTCAGCTGCTAACATAAATTCTAAGCCTAAAGCTAAATAATTTGCAAGTACTAGTTTGATGGATGAATTAGAAGATTTAGGATCTTTTTTATGTCTATAAAACTCCACAGCAAACTTAATCAAAGAATAAAAGGTTCCAAAAACAATGATAGCAATTCCTATGATTTCTATTATCCATATTAGATAATATAAAATATTGTTAATAAACTCTTCCATCAATTTTTCACCCTCTCCTTATATAATTTACCAAAATTATTCTTAAAAATCAATTTATATATTTACTAAGATTAATATCTAGCATCTAGCACTTAAATTCTTTTTAGGGCTTTCTACGAGCACTTTACCTTCACGATATGTAATTAAAATATCTTTTTTTCCTTCACTAATTAAATTAATTATTTGGTTGCTAATAGTATCTCTAATTGTGTTTTTCAAACAGCGAACTCCTTCTTTTTCAAAATTACTATCTTTTAATATTTTAACAAGTATTTCATCTAAATTATCAATACTAATTTTAGGAATCACATCATTAAATTTTTTTCTTTGAAAGTCAAGACAGATGTTTTTAATTATATTGTTAGCAATTTTTTTAGCATCATCATATTTAATACTTTTAAAATGAATGACTTTGTTAAAACGTGATAATATAGGTGAACCAAACACTTCTCGTAAAAAATCTTGAGTATCTTTTTCCTTTTCATTATCATCATATTTAACAAACCCAATTTTTCTGTTTTCCCTTTCATATTGATCGCTTGCATTAGTAGTAGCAATAAAAACATATTTGGATAAATCATAGACGTTGCCTAAAGCATCTTTAAAGTAACCTTCATCTAACATAGTCATGAAAATTTCCCTTACATCTATAGGTGCTTTTTCAAATTCATCTAGTAGTATAACTCCTCTATCATTTGCTTTTAAAAATCTAATAAAATCTGTACCATTATCACTATCAACATATCCTTCTGGATGCCCTTTAATTGAACTAGCTGCTGTTTTGGAATCCTTATAACAATTCATATCTAACATTAGTAATTTCTTCTTATCATTAAATAAGAACTTTGTTATAATTTTGGCAGTTTCTGTTTTCCCTGTTCCTGTAGGACCATAAAACATAAATGTTGCTAATGGCTTTTGTTCTTCACTAGTAGAGCCATCAATATTTTCAGCATTAAAAAAGGTAATGTTTTCTTTTAAAACTTTATATATACCATCAATAGCTTCATCTTGCCCAATAATACTATTAAAAAAATAATCAAACTTTTTAAAATTCACATTTTCTATAACTTTATCTTTTGTATTCATTTCTTTTTCATTTTTCTCTACATTATCTAGTGCAACACCACCTGAAATATATTTCTCCAACTCACTTGTACTTATATTTTTATCGATTTTTATTATATTATCAATTCTTTCATCACTTTCAATATTCATACACATCATTAGAATTTCATTAATTTCGTCACGCAAAAGTTCTATATTTTCATTATTTGATAATATTTCTTCCCATTTACTTTCTTTATTTGAATAATTATTATGCGTATTTAAATGATCTATCCAATATGCTTTAAGAAATGGTAAATACCTGTTTTTAAGCCAAAAAAGGGTTTTTCTTAACTTATAATTAACTTCATATTCAAGGGAATCGTATAATTTATTAATTTCTCTTTGGTTTTTAGGATAAAAAACATTAAGAATTTTAATAAACTCTTCACTAACTAATGAATTAAAAGAATAGTTATTTAAGTGGTCTTTTATTATTTTTAAATTGTAATTTGCATCATTTTCATAGCTTACTTCATTGATTGTATATATGTTAACATTAAAAAAATTCATAATTAAACCGGTGATATCTAAAATGGCATTGTAGCAATTAAAATAACTTTGATAGTACTTCTCTTTTTTCATTATATTCACTCCTAAGCATATTTACATAATATTTTTTTTATAGAGCAATGTCAAAATATTTTTAAAAAAAAAAAAAAAAACAAATAAGCCTAAACCTATTTGTTTAATAATGATTATATTTATTTTTAGGAATTAAAATTATATTTTTACAATGTGGGCAAATGTATTTTTCATCTTGTATTTCTTCACTACTATCGCTTGTATAAATCGATGAAATATCATCTACTATTTTCTTATCCTCTTTAATCACAACTCTAATCTTCTCACCTACTATTAAACTTCTTGAATTAATCGTAGGATTTAATTTCTCTATTGTGCTTTTATCTATACCATATAATTTACAAATTTTATCAAGATCTTCTCCTATTTGAACTATATGAAATTTCATGTGCTTTACCTCCTAATAAAGTATATGAAATTAGTTTCTATTTATTCATAATATTCAAATTCAAAATCACATATACGAACAGTATCACCATCTTTGATACCATTTTTTCTTAAGGCATCTTCTACACCTATTTTATTTAAAATGGTAGCAAGTTTCATGATACCCTCATCAGTAGTTATATTAATTTTTTTGTATATTTTTTCTACTTCATATCCTTCAACAATAAAGACTCCTTTTTCTTTTCTTATGTTAAACTTTGTTTCTTCTTTAAATGTAAAGGTAGTAACTTCTTCGATTTCTTCCTTTTCATATAAAGGAAATTCAGGAGTTGTTTTGACTAATTCATAAGTTCTTTTTACAAGCGGAATTAACCCTTCTCTTGTAAATGAACTAATAGGAAAGATTTCTATATTTTCTTTTAGTTTACTTTTAAAATCTTCTAAATATAGTTCACTACCATCAACATCCATTTTATTAGCTACAATTAACATAGGTCTTTCAAGTAGTCTCATACCATATTGTTTTAGTTCTTCCATAATTGCTAAATAATCTTCGTATGGATCACGATGATCAGCTGCGGACATGTCAATAACATGTAAAATGACACGGCATCTTTCTAAATGCTTTAAAAAATCTAATCCTAACCCTTTTCCTAAGTGTGCTCCTTTAATTAAACCTGGTAAATCAGCAATAACAAAATCATAACCATCAATTATAGAAACAACACCTAAATTAGGTTTTAGAGTTGTGAAATGATAATCAGCTATTTCTGGTTTAGCATTAGTTAAGACACTTAATAAAGTTGATTTTCCTACTGATGGGAAACCTACTAAACCAACATCTGCTAATAATTTCAATTCAATAATAATATTAAATTCTTCGCCCTCATCGCCATTTTCAGCAATTTTTGGAGTTTGGTTACGACTATTAGCAAATTTAGCATTTCCTTTACCGCCTTTACCACCTTTGGCTATTTCAATTGTTTGATTAGGTTCGTTAAAGTCCGCTAGCACTCTACCAGTAGCTTTATCAGTAACAATCGTACCCACAGGAACATCAACATAAATATCTTCTCCACTTCGGCCATAACATTTTTCGCTTTGTCCATTTTCTCCATCATTACCAATAATTTTATGCATATATTTAAAATCTATCAAAGTCGTTAATCCACTATTAGAAACGAAGTAAATGCTTCCGCCTTTACCACCATCGCCACCACTTGGACCACCTCTATCAATAAATTTTTCACGATGAAAAGCAATGGCTCCGTTACCACCTTTACCAGCTTTAATATATAACTCTACTTTATCAATAAACATGTTTTCACCTCTTTTAAAAAAGTCCCTTCAGGGACTTATAATTATCTAGTTGGATAAACTGAAACTTTAGTACGATTTTTTCCTAAACGTTCAAATTTTACATAACCGTTAATTAGAGCAAATAATGTATCATCTCCACCAATACCTACATTATTACCAGGATGTATCTTAGTTCCTCTTTGACGATATATGATAGATCCAGCATTAATCTTTTCTCCATCAGATTTTTTAGCTCCTAATCTTTTTGATTCACAATCACGGCCGTTTTTAGTAGAACCAGCACCTTTTTTAGAAGCAAATAATTGTAAATTTAACTTGTAATTCATAGCACTAACCTCCTTACTTTTCTTCAATTTTTATGTATTTTTTATAACTTTCTTCAATTGATTTAAGTTGAATGATAATAACATTCATTATTAATTGTAACTTATCATCATTTAAATCAAGAATATCAACCTTAACATAACCATCATTCATTTTTATAGAAACTTTTTTCTTGTTCTCATAAGTTAGTGCATTCAATCCTCCAACGACTACACTACTTACTCCTGCACAAACAATATCTTTTCCTTTTTCATCATAGTTAGAGTGCCCACTAACTTCTAATGAAGAATATCTGTTTTCTGTTAAGTTTATTTTTATTTTTATCATTTTAAGCAACGATTTCTTCGATTTTAACTTTTGTATAAGGTTGACGGTGTCCTTGTTTCTTATGATAAGTAGTTTTAGGCTTATACTTGAAAACGATTATTTTCTTTGCTTTTCCTTGTTTCTCAATAGTAGCAGTAACACTTGCTCCTTTAACATATGGAGCTCCAACTTTCATCTTACTTCCACCTACTAATAGAACTTTGTCAAAAGTAACTGTTTCTCCTTCTTTGCCTTCTAGTTTTTCAACTAAAACTGAATCACCTTTAGCAACTTTAATTTGCTTACCACCTGTTTGAATAACTGCGTACATACATGCACCTCCTATAATATTTTATGGCACTAAGACTCGCCTTGAAGGTAGTAATTTAATACTTTAAAGAACCTTTTTTGTGCGGTTGTAGCCCCTAATCGAGGCACAACGTCGTTATTCTAGCATATGTTTAAACATATGTCAAATAATTTGACCTTTATCTATATATTAACAAATGCTTATTTAATAAATTTTGTAAATAATTGATTTTTACTTTTGATAAATTATCGATATTATCTAAACGATATTTAATATTTAATTTTTCATATTTTTCTTTACCTAGAGTATGATACGGTAACAGTTCTACTTTTTCAACGTTATTTAAAGAATTAACATAATTAGCTAATTCTATAATATTTTCTTCATTATCATTAAGATTAGGAACAATAACTTGCCTAATCCACATCTTTTTATTTTTACTTTGAATTAATTGCATAAATTTATTAAATTCATCCATTTCTAATCCTGTAATATATTTATACATTTCTCTATTAGTGGACTTTACATCAACAATAAACAAATCTACTAAGTCAACTAATTTCTCATAATTATAACCAACACCTGAAGTATCTATACATACATGTAATTCATGCTTTTTTAATTCTTTTATGCACTCATAAAGAAAAGCACTTTGTAGTAAAGGTTCGCCACCTGAAAAAGTTACTCCTCCATTTTTTGATATGTAACTTTTATATTTTAAAATCTTATTTACTAGTTCTTCAACAGTTACAATGTTATTAGAAGACTCTTGCCATGTTTCTGGGTTATGACAATATATACAACGCAATCTACACCCTTGCATAAAAATAACAATTCTTATACCTGGACCATCTACTAATCCCATTGTTTCAAGACTATTAATTTTTCCTGTTACATTACATTGATTCATGAAAAGTCCTTGCTATGACATCTCTTTTATGTGCGTCACTTAATTTATTAAAATTAACGGCGTAACCAGATACTCTAATTGTTAATGTTGGATATTTATATGGATTATTCATAGCATCGATAAGTAGTTCTCTATTTAAAACGTTGACATTTAAATGATGTGCATTTTGTTTAAAGTAGCCATCAAGAATATCTACTAAATTATTAATTCTTTCTTCTAAACTATGTCCTAAAGCATTAGGTACGATTGAAAAAGTATTTGAAATACCATCTTCACAAACATCACAATATGGTATTTTGGCAACTGAGTTTAAAGAGGCTAAAGCACCCGTTTTATCTCTACCATGCATTGGGTTAGCACCTGGAGCAAATGGCTCTCCGGCCTTTCTTCCATCTGGAGTAGATCCTGTTTTCTTGCCATACATTACATTAGAAGTTATTGTTAAAACACTTAAAGTATGTTTAGCATTTTTATATAATGGATGCTTCTTTAATTCTTCACTAAATTTAGTAACAACTTCTTTAGCAATTTCATCAACGCGATCATCATCATTACCATAACAAGGATATTCACCTTCTACTTTAAAATCAACACTAATCCCTTTTTCATCTCTAATTGGATAAACTTTAGCATACTTAATCGCAGATAAAGAATCACACACAACTGATAACCCCGCTACACCAAAAGCCATTAAATGTTCAATATTAGTGTCATGTAAAGCCATTTGTCCTCTTTCATAAGCATATTTATCATGCATATAATGAATAATATTCATCGCATCTACATAAGTAGCAACAATCTTTTCCATAGCTTTATAAAATTCTTTTTTAACTTTATCATAATCTAAAACTTCATCACTAAGACCACTTAATCCTTCTACTACTAATTTGTGACTCTTTTCATCAATACCTCCATTAATAGAATATAATAAAACTTTTGCTAAATTACACCTAGCTCCAAAAAATTGCATTTGCTTACCAACTTGCATCGCAGAAACACAACAAGCAATTGCGTAATCATGCCCATATATATGACGCATTAAATCATCATTTTCATATTGAATAGCATCTGTATCAATAGAAACTTTAGCACAAAATCTTTTAAAGTTTTCTGGTAAGTTATTGGACCATAGAACAGTTAAATTTGGCTCAGGACTGGACCCTAAATTGTATAAAGTATGCAAATATCTAAAAGAATTTTTTGTAACTAAACTTCTTTTTTCATCTAACATTCCCCCAATGGATTCAGTAACCCAAGTAGGATCTCCTGCAAAAATTTCATCATAGCTAGGTGTTCTTAAATGCCTTACTAGTCTTAATTTTATAATAAATTGATCAATTATTTCTTGTGCTTCTTTTTCCGTTATTGTGCCTTCATTTAAATCTCTTTCTATATAAATATCAAGGAAAGTAGATGTTCTACCAAGACTCATTGCTGCACCATTATTTTCTTTAATCGCTGCTAAATAACCAAAATATAGCCATTGAGTAGCCTCTTTAGCAGTACATGCAGGTTTAGAAATATCAAAACCATAACCTTTAGCCATTTCTTTTATTAAACCTAATGCTCTAATTTGTTCATTAACTTCTTCTCTTAAACGAATATTATTTTCATTAATTTCTTTTATCTCTAATAAATCTTTTCTTTTTTCTTCAATTAAAGTATCAATGCCATATAAAGCAATTCTTCGATAGTCACCAATTATACGCCCTCTACCATAACTATCTGGTAAGCCAGTAAGTAACCCTGCACTTCTAGCAGCTCTAATTTCAGGTGTGTATGCGTCATAAACACCATCATTATGTGTCTTACGATATTCAGTAAAGATTTTATTAAGTTCGCTATTTATTTTTAAATGATATGCATCTAAAGAAGTTTTAACCATTCTAAAACCACCATAAGGATTAACAATTCTTTTTAATGGTTGATCGGTTTGTAAACCAACGATAACATCATCATCTTTATTTATATATCCTGGCTTAAAACTATTAATACCAGAAATATTTTTTAAATCTACTCCTACAATACCGTGTTTATTTTCTTTAATAAATAATTTTAAACACTTATCCCAAACACTTTTACTTTTACTACTAACTCCTTCTAAAAAAGAATCATCACCTACATACTCAGTATAATTTTCATCAATAAAATTAGAAACATTTATTTCTTCTTTCCATTGGTTTCCTTTAAAATTTCTCCATGCATTACTCATAATTCTCTCCCCTTACTGCTTGTACAACGATTATAACATAACCATAATTATATTCAATTTAAAAAGCAAAAATTATCTATTTAATTTGTTTTTAGTTGCATTTGCAACATTATTTGCCAATATTTCTCTAATTGCTGTTTCTTCATTAAAGATTTTTTTATTCATAATTAAATAATTATAACGGTTGCGATATAGATCACAATGGTTATGAATTTTTTCTTTTTGTTTATTTTGTGTAATTAGTCTATTAATTAAAAATAATTTCCATTTTTTACTAATTGATAATAAATAAATAATGTTATTTAAAATTAAAAAGACATACATTAACCATTGGGGAGTTATAAGAGTTTTATATATTAATAAAATAATAAAAATATTAGATAAAAATGAACATATAATCATTGCTCTTTTTTTTGTAAAAAAGGAATCTAAAATGATTTTTAAAATTCTTCCCCCATCTAAAGGAACAATTGGTAATAAATTAAATATGAGGATATATTTGTTTATTAATAATGATTGTAAGTAAGCATTGTATGAGATAAAAGAAATTTGATAAAGATATTTTAAAAAAGGTAAAGTGATGAAGTAAGTTAATGGACCAGCGATAGTTACTAGCAATTCTTTGATGCTACTTGTGTAATCTAAGTTATCTATTTCAGCATTAAATCCTATAGCCAATAGTTTTATTTTATTTATTTTTAGTTTTAAAAAAAGAGCTACTATTACGTGCCCTAATTCATGAATAAATGTAATTAAAAAATAGATAAAGAATAATTTATAGCTATTAGTTATTAACGTTAAAATAATAAAGATTACTGATATTGGACTAACTTCAATTTTACTAAAGAAGTTCAAGAACTTGCTCATATGTTATTTTTTCATTGTCCTTACTAAAGATAATTTGCACTTGTTCCTCTACTACTCCAATTACACTATCAAAGTATATACGATCATTTACTGCTACACTTACATCACTCATTTTTGAGTAAACACTACGAAATCCAGAATCATTTTCTACTATTACTAGATAACCTGTTTCATCACCGTAAATGTATGTAACGACACCATCATCAATGCTTTTTACTTCACTACTACCATTTACGTACATATCATTACCCATATGTACATAATTTGGCACATTAGAAACTGGTGCATCAGTACTAGTAACATTTTCTACCACTCTAAAATTTATAAGTTTATTCATTGTTTTATTAAAAGATGCAAAATTAACATTTATTCCAAAAGTATTTTTTAAAAATTTCCCATTTTCATCTTTTTTCGCATACACCCCTATTGCTAAAAATAAAGCCATTAGCACTAACACTAACATTGAAACTTTGTATAATTTACTAGCTTTAGTGTACTTCTTCTCTATTTCTACTACATCTACATTTACATCCTTACTATTACTTCTTCTATTTTGAATTCTATTTTTAATATTCTCTAATTCACTCATCTTTTCCACCTCAATAAAAGATATTAAAAATATTTAATTTTAATGACACTATTGAAATAATTTTTCTAAAAAACTTTTTTTACGATATTTTAAAAGTTCAACATATTCTCCATTCATTCTTCTACTTATATTATTAAAACATTTAGATGAAATACTTTTACCATTATAGCAAACAGGTACTCCTTTATTATTACCTAAACTAATTTCTTCATCATAATAAACTACACCTAAGACATTAACCCCTAAAACATCAACGGCATCACTCATTGTAAGAGAAACACCATTTTCAATATGTTTCATATCTACTCTATTAATAACTAACTTCACATCTTGAATATTATTACTATTTAAAATTCCTATAACTTTATCTGCATCTCTAATTGATGAAATATCTAGGGTAATAACAACAATCGCCTCATCTGCATTTCTAATCGCATTATAAAAACCTCTTTCAATACCTGCTGGAGAATCAATTAAGATATAATCAAAACTCTCTTTTAAATTTTCAATCATTTTTTCTAAATAACTAAAATTAATTTTTTGAACATCAATTGATTTACAAGCAGGTAAAACAAATAAATTATTATTTCTTTTATCTTTAACTAAAGCTTGTGATAAGCTACACACTCCTGTTATCACATCTTGCATATCAAAAATAACTCTATTTTCTAATCCCAAAACAACATCTAAATTTTTTAATCCTAAATCAGCATCAATTAAACAAACTTTACTACTTTTTGATAATGCTATTCCCAAATTAGAAGTAACACTTGTTTTTCCAACTCCACCTTTACCCGATGTAACAACAATTACTCTTGCCATATATTTTCTCTCTCCTATCCATAAATTTTTCTATAATCATTTTTTCATCTTCTATTCTTACAAGACTATTTTCTTGCAATTGCTCTATTTGCTTTTCATAATTACATATTTTTATATGAGCATTTTCTATATTTGAACTAATTAGTTTGTTATGCACATTTTTGAACTCTATGAAGCCACTAGTCTTTCCAATTACATATAAATTGCCATTTACAATTACTTTTGCTCCTATATTTATATTACCTATTAATAAAGTATTGTTAGAAAATAATTTTATTTCACCAGAACGAATATTTCCCTCATGTAATATAATATTTTTGTTTGTATTATGTTTATATATAATTTTTTTTAAAAATATATTTTCATAAAGAGAAAAAACATCAAAAATTTGAAGAATATTTTTAGCATTTAAAGATAAATTGTGAATATCTAAAATCACACATGATTGTAGTAAATCATCTTTAATATATAATTTTTCTAAACGATTTTTTAAACTATATAAAAAACTATCAAATGACAGATTTTCATTAACAATAATATTTATGTTCCCATTTATATTTTTAAACAAAACATCCATTTATTTCACCTCATTTAGCATTATAAAAAGAAGCTCTGTCGAAAAAAGTAGAACAATTAAATATATGATTCTTTTTTTAAAGATATATATCCTTTTTTACCTATAATGATATGATCCATTAATTTTATATTTAAAAGTTCGCCTAATTTCATAATTTTTTGTGAAATAAAAATATCTTGATTACTAGGACTAGGATCGCCACTTGGATGATTATGAAGACAGATAATTTTACTCGAACCATAAAGTAATGCTTTTTTAAAAATTACATTAATATCAATTATCGAACTCGATATTCCTCCAACAAATAATTTTTCATATTTAATAATATGAGCTTTAATATCTAAAAAAACAACCATAAAAACTTCTTGCTTTTCATCTTTTATTAATAAAGAAAAATAATTATATATATCCTCTGGATCATTAATCTTTTTCAAATTATTTATTTTATTTTTTTGAACTCTTTTTGCAATTTCCATGATAGCTAATATCTCTATAGCTTTAGCTTTTTTTATTCCTTCAATTAAAATTAACTCTTCATAATTACAATTTAATAAATTACTAAATGAAGAATATTTTTCCATGATAAAATGTGCTAATTCTAAAACACTTCTTTTTTTAGTTCCGCATCTTAAAACAAGTGCCAATAATTCTTCATTTGATAAATATTCAATCCCTAAGTTAATAGCCTTTTCTCTAGGCCTATCATATAATGGTATCTTTTCAATTTTATAATTCATTAATCCTTAATTTCCCATTCAAAATTAAACCCACTTCCAAATGATGATTTACCTTTAGTAGATTGATAAATTTTAAACACTGTTACGGTTATTAAGGCAATTGCTCCTATTGCTAGAATAGTAGCAAGTTGAGGTATAGCACCTCCACATATGCTTTTTAATTCACTTTCATTTAATATTTCATAATTCATAATTTTCTCCCCTTTATAAATAAATTAGATTATTAATGAAAATGTAACGTTTTTTATTAAATTAATTTTTTGGGGAATTATTTTTAATTGATATTAATTTTCTTTTATTTTATAATATAGATAGTTGAGGTGGTATTATGAAAAAAGAGCAGGTTGATACAATTAAAAACATAGCATTAAGTACAACACAACTTAAAGCAAAATTAGAGAATTCGCTTGCTTATGATCATAGCAAGTATAAAAATGTTAGTATTTTATTTGATACTAAACCTCATTTGTATTATAAGTTGCCTTTTTCAGATTTTAAAATTTCCATAAGTGAAGAACTAGCTAACCAACAATTATTATTAGAAAATCTTCATAATTATATTTCTGAATATAAATTACTTGAAGAAAATGTAGAGGAAGAGGTTTTAACTGAAGTTGTTATGGATGAGGATGATAATCTAGAAGATGATATTAATGTTGTTGAAGAAATTAATGAATATGATGATTTTGAAGAAGATGAGGATGAAAAATTAGAATATTTAGAATATGAAGATGAGGACGAAGAGGAAGATGAAGAAGAGGAAGAAATAAAATTTGATGGAGAAATAGCTAAATATCCTGATAATTTTAAAGCTAAGAAGCCTAAAGGTACTTTTATTAAAGTAGTAGATGTTAAAGCCGTTATTGAAGAAATTAGACAAGAAGCACTTGAAAAAAATAAAGGAAAACCTATCATCGGAAGAAGACAAATAAATAAGATGCTAAAACCATATATGATAAAGAAAGCTTCTAATATAGATGATATTGATGGATTAGATGATTCTTTAACTAGTATTGATATATATTTAAATGCCGTAGATAAGATTGCTAATACCTCTGATGCTCCTTTATATAATAACAATGATACTTTGGAATTAAATATTAAAGATATTTTAAGTGATTTGAAAAATAAAGATTAGCAAATGTTTGGGAGATTTTGAATATAATAAAAAAATTGTTCATAATCTCCTTTTAATTTGCATTTCTCTATTTCGTGAATATTACACATATGATTAGTAATAATAAAACATGGTATTTTTATTTTTTCAATTGATAAATCACAAATCAAATCGTTTCCAAACATTATCGTTTCACTTGTTTTTAAATTGTTTTTAGTGATAATTTCTTCATAGTATTTTGTATTTGGTTTTGTGTATGAAGAGTTTTCATAACTACTTATATAACTAAAATCTTGCGGATTTATGTTGCCCCATATCATTCTTTTTTCGATAGCTGTAGCTGGAAAATAAGGATTCGTAGCTAGAATTAAATTGTATCCTTTCTCTTTCAATAGTTGTACAGCCTTTTGCATTATCTCCACTCTTTTAACATAACCATTTAACTGGTTATAATCTTCTTGATAGAATTGCTCCAACGATGTTTTTAATTTTTCTATTGAAATATTGCTGTTTTGGGTAACATATTCCCAAAATGCTTCTTCGTTAGTTTTTTCACCATTATTTTTCGCTATTATCTCAATTCCATTTATTATTATAGGCATTAATAAATTACCATCTAATCCATCACTATAGAATTTTTGTCTCATTTTGATTAAGCAATTCTTATCTAAATCTTCTTGTAAAGTATTAATCAACGTTCCATCTAAATCAAATATAATATTTTTAATCATTATTTTCACCTTCACCTAAATCATTAATGTTTACTATTTTTCTATATTTACTATTTTCAAAATAATAAGCATCTCCATATAAATCATATTTATTATCTTTTACTACAATAAAACTTTCATTAGGTAATGCTATAAAACTTCTTTCTTTACTATCTTTTAATAAAACATTATTTATTCTAGTTGTATCATTAATATCAAAGTGTGGCTCTATATTTAAGTTAGTGACTCCTACTCCTCGATAATATACACTCTGCTCAATATCTTTATCTTGGCTACAATATACATAATTTGCTAAATTAAGACTGCCTGCACTTATTCCCATCAAACACCCATTAAATTTTTTTAGTTTTTCTTTAAAATCAATGTTGTTTAAAAACTCTATTTGTTCAAGAGGATCTCCTCCCATGACAATAATCAAATCAGCATTTTTGATTAAACTTTTAGAAAAAAGCCAATTGCGACTATCTAAAATATCAGTATAAGCGAATTTAATCTTTGCTGATTCTAATTCTTTTTTCAAATTTTGACCATATTTTTCATTCAAATCATAACTATCAGGTGTACTTGCTATTAACAACAAATAATCATATTTAATAATTTCTTTTTTTAATTGTTCTACTAGAGGCTTATTAATAATTTTATGATTTTTATAAAAAGTTGGCCCACTTGTTAAAAAAATTGCTTTCATTTTATACTCTCCTATTCAAAATCTAAATCTTCTCTCACTAAATGATTTCTAAGTACAATAAATTTTTCCCAGTTTTGAGGATAATCATTTTTAATATAAATTGTTTTTATTTTACTAGAAACGATAGAAATACTATAAATCTCATCATCAATAATACTTTCTTTAACATATTTATCTTTCCAATTTTTAAATATTATTAAAAATGCTTCCATTATTTTTTTTATCTCATTTTCTTGATATTTTAAAATACGAAGCTTATTATTTTCTTCTACTTCAATTTTATTTTCTGTTATCTTAATTGTAGTCGTGGGCATAAAACCGTTTTCTTCTTTAATAATAATATGCATAAAATCACCTAGTTTTATTTTATATATTTTAATCATAAATATCAATTATTCAAGAAAGCTTTTATTTTCATATATGTCTTAAGTTATATTCACAAGATGGCGGACAGAATGGGGATCGAACCCATGCACCTTTTAGGGTCTACTTGCTTTCCAAGCAAGCCTCTTAACCACTTGAGTATCTGTCCGTATTCATATCTTAACATAAAGAAAATAAAAAAACACTTACTAAAAGTGTTTTTAATCATTTTCTTCTAAAATGCCTTTTTTATTAATTATATTAGCTATTTCTTCACTGTTTTTTAAATAGTTTAATGAAGAGGTTACATTTACGATATTGTTTGCTTCATCTAAAGTAAATTCATCTATTTTAGGTATATATAATAACGATAAAAGCCATTCTTTTTCATAATCATCTAATATAAATTTCTTAAAATATTTTTCATAATATATTTTAGTATCAACATTTATTTCATTTAATGAAGTAAATGTATAAAAAACATCATATATAGGAGGAGCTAACTCAATCTTTTCTACTCCTAATATTTTTTCTTCTTTTAATATGATATGTTTATAATCAAAATCATTATAAGTAAAAGCCATTCTTACAGTATTTTTAGTTTCACTCTTTTCTTTAAAATTTTCTAAGGATTTATTTGCCTTATCTATAGCTTGCATATATAAAGGATAATTTAGTAAAAAAAGCCACTGTGATGGTGATTTATAATCTAATCTTTCTATTTTGGAAATATACTTTTCTAAATCTTCACTAACTTTATCAATTTTATTTGCAATATAATCATAAGTTTCATTAAAAAAACTTTCATTAACTTTAATTGTGTAAAAACTGCTATTGTGTAACTTAGCTAAAAACTCTAAAAAAAACTTTAGTTTTAAATCTTTTAATAAAACATTTTCTTCTTCTATCCAAGGTAAAATAATAAACCCTATTCCTTCATAAAAAGAAACATATTGATTGTAATTATTTTTAAGAGGAAAAACAAAATCATTTATTTTAATTAATTTAAGTTTTTCAATGATTGATTCTAAGCCTGTTTGCTCGATATATTTTAAAGCATAATCTCGATCATTAGTTTTTATTTTATAGACATTATTAGACACTTTAATAAATGTTAATGCATTAATGTCATATAACTCTAAAATAATATCTTTCATCCTATTTTAAAGGTAAAAAGATTAATTTACCTTCCTCTAATTTTTCATTTTTATTAATTTCTATTAATTCTTTTAGACTTATATTATATTTTGCCGCTATTTGTTCATAGGTCGTTTCCTCTTTTACACAATGTAGTTTCCATGATACTTCTTCTTTAATTCTTTTATGTGAAAAAACACTCTTTAGTAAACTTTTTTTAGTTTCTTTTAAATCTTCTTGTTTATTAGTTATTTCTTTACTTTCAATCTCTTCTATATTTGATCTTTTATCTTCTTCTTTTAAATTATCACGCTCATCTTCTACTTTTATATCTTCATCTATATATACTTCTTTTTCTATTTCTTCTTTAGAAAAAAATTCATTATCTTCTTCGGTAGGAAAGGTTGTTTCTATATCTTTTAATCCTTCTATTTTTAAAGAAATATTTAATAAAAGTTTATTGTTTTCTATTTTATATGTAAAATCATCTACGGAAACATTTAAATTACTTTTATCTATTATTTCTTCATGTGTTAAAAATAAATCTATATCTATACTATCAAAAAAATCTTTATTACCATCAACGGTTTTCACCGTTCCATTTATATTAATATTACCAGAAATTCTTATTCCATCTTTATCCTCAATTGTTTCTAATTTATCATCTATTCCTATTAAAATTAAATCGATAATATCATTTTCCATTTCTAAAGTTTTAGTTAAATTAAGATGTTGCATACTTATTCCTCCTAATTAAATGTATGAAGGAAAATAAAATATTATACAAAAAAAAGAAGACAATTATTCTTGTCTTCCTACTTTATCAATGTACATTATTATTTCATTAAAAGAATCTTTTTTTAAAATACTTGTTAAATAAACTTTGCTACTAATGACATTACTAATATTTTTTATAAATTTACTTTTCATACTTTGATTAAGTTTATCAGCTTTAGTGCCTATAACTAAAACTTCTTTATTAGTTTTTTTTAGCATCTCTAAGCAATCTATATCATCATGACTAAGTTCTCTTCTAGAATCTACAAGTAAAATGAATAACTTAACGTTTTCTCTTTCAAAAATATATTCTTCCATCATCTTAGCAAATTTTTTATCATCTAGAATAGAAGTTTTAGCATACCCATACCCTGGAGCATCTACGATACGATAGCTACTATCAACTTCAAAGAAATTTAATAACTTTGTACATCCTGGAGTTGATGAAACTCTAGCTATTTTATTGTTATTGCTAATGGCATTTAAAAAACTAGATTTTCCTACATTACTTTTCCCTAATAAACATATTTCATTTAAGGAATCTTTTGGCCAAGATGCTTTATTAGGAGCACTTATAATAAACTTAATTTTGGACAGAAACATTGTTAGTACCACTATTTACAAGAGCAACTTGCAAAACATCTTCTAATTTATCTGCAAAAACAATTTTAACGTTATCTTTTACAATATCTGGTATTTCATCTAAATCTTTTTCATTTTCATGAGGAATAATAATCGTTTTAATTCCTGCTCGATGAGCTGAAATAGATTTTTCTTTTAAACCTCCAATTGGTAAAACATTACCTCTTAAAGTTATTTCTCCCGTCATTGCTACATCATTTCTAACTGGTTCATTTGTTAAAGCACTTATAATAGCAGTAGCCATTGTTACTCCAGCACTAGGACCATCTTTAGGTACTGCTCCTTCAGGAACGTGAATGTGAATGTCTATTTTATCAAAAATATTTTCATCTATTCCTAATTTACCAGAATTAGCCTTAATATAGTCAAGTCCAATATTAGCAGACTCTTTCATAACATCTCCTAAATTACCAGTAATGACTAATCTTCCTTTACCAGTAAAATAATTAACTTCAACTGGTATTAAATCTCCACCAAAGTCAGTATATGCTAGACCATTTACTAAACCTACTTGATCTGTTTTTTCTTTTTTAGTGTAATCAAATTTTTCTTTACCTAAATATTCTTTAACTTTATTAACGTCTACTAAAACTTGAATACTCTTTTCATTATTTTTTACTGAATTAGTAATTATTTTACGACAAATTTCAGCCATAAATCTTTCCAATTGACGTACGCCACTTTCTTTAGTGTAATATCTAATGACATGCAAAATAGCATCATCACTAAAAGCAATTTTTTCTTTTTCTAATTCATGAGCTTTAATTTGTTTTGGTATTAAATGATTTTTAGCAATAAATAACTTTTCAATTTCTGTATATGAAGATAAATTAATTATTTCTAAACGATCTCTTAATGCTGGTGGTATATTTCCTATATAGTTAGCAGTGGCAATGAACAATACTTTAGACAAGTCATATGGCTCTTCCAAGTAATGATCATTAAACATATAGTTTTGTTCAGGATCTAATACTTCAAGTAATGCACTAGATGGATCTCCACGATAATCATTACTTAACTTATCAATTTCATCTAAAACAAACACAGGATTGATAACACCAACTTTACGCATACCATTAATAATTTTACCTGGCATTGCTCCAATATAAGTACGACGATGTCCTCTTATCTCAGATTCATCATGCACTCCTCCTAAAGAAATTTTAATAAACTTACGATTGATTGCTCTAGCAATAGATAAAGCAAGCGATGTTTTACCAACTCCAGGAGGACCTATAAAGCATAGGATAGGAGAACGAACTGATTCTGTATATTTACGAACTGCTAAATATTCAAGTATTCTTTCTTTAGGCTTTTTTAAACCATAATGATCTTCATTTAAAACTTTTTCTACTAAATTAATATCAATATTTTCTTCACTAGTTTGATACCAAGGTAAATTAACTAATAACTCAATATATGTTCTAATAATAGCAGCTTCTGGTGAACTAGAAGGTGTCATTTCATACTTCTTAATTTCATCAAAAATCTTTGTTTTAACATTCGCAGGATAAGGGTTATTTTCTACTTTTTCCCTAATCTCATCAATATCTTTATCTTTATTAGCAACATCACCTAATTCTTCTTTAATAATCTTTAATTTTTCTCTTAAAATATAATCTCTCTGACTTTCTTCAAGTTTTTCTTTAACTTTATTATTAATCTCTTGTTCTATTTCATTAATCAATTTTTCTTGATTTAATCTTTCAATAATCATGTTTAATTTATCATTGATGTTATCTGCTTCTAGAATAGCTTGTTTTTTACTACGATCAACATCAAGATAAAATGCTAAAGTATTAGCAAGTACTGACGCAGATACACCACGTGCTAAATTACTAGCAACAGGTGCAGGCATTGAACCAAAAGAGAGATTATTCGTATTTAAAGTTTTAGCAATAATTCTTACTAGAGCTGCTTCTGTTTCATAATCACCTGAAATTTCATCGGCAATTCTTCCATGCCCCATTAGACCATCTACAATAGTAATATCATCCATTTTAACTCTAGTAATGGCTCTTAAACCAACTTTAATAGAACCATCAGGATTTGTTTTACTAGAGGTAATTTGGCATAAACAACCAACTTTATAAATGTTATCAGTATTAACATCACCAATTCTAGTATTAATTTGTGATGTTAGTATTAAATACCCATCATACTCATTTTGTGATTTATTAACTGCTCTTTCACTTTCTTCTTTAATGATATCTAAAGATGCACTATTATGTGGAAACATAATAAAACCTCTAGTAACAATTAGTGGCAATGAAATCTTATTTTTATCAAGTTCCATTCAAACCCCTCCTTTTATTATAAATTGTTTTCTTTTTTCAAAAATTCAAGCACTTTTTGATTTACTAAATCTCTTCTTAAACTTTCCTCTCTATTACCTAAAGCCTTTTTAACATCATCTACAGCCATACCATACATTTTAGAAATATCTTCATATGCTTTATTAACATCATCTTTACTAACTGTTATTTTTTCCACTTCAGCTATTTTCATAATAACAAAAGCATATTTTAAATTTTTCAAAGCATCTTCTTTTAATTTGCTCATAAAATCTTCTTTAGTCATATTAATCATTTCTAAATATTTCTCTAAAGTCATATTTCTAGCACTTAATTGATGGTTAACATCTTCTAAATGATGGTTAGCTTCATCCTCTATTATTTCATCTGCTACTTCAAAAGTAGAACAATTAACGATAATCTCTAATAATTTATTAGTAGCGGCATCATTAGCCTCATTTTCTTTCTTACTACGAATTTGCTCACGATAATATTCTTTTAATTCATCCAAAGTAGATACATTATCTAAATTAGCATCTAAAGCTAAATCGTCATTAATTTCAGGTAAACTCTTTATTTTAATTTCATGTAACTTAATTTTGAAAGTAGCATCCTTACCTGCTAATTGAGGTGCATAGTTTTCAGGAAACTTAACATTAATATCTTTTTCTTCACCACTCTTCATACCTATGATTTGTTCTTCAAACCCTGGTATAAAACTATGTGATCCAATCTCTAAATCATACTTTTCTGCTTTCCCACCTTCAAAAGCGACACCATCAACAAAACCTTCAAAATCGATAGTTACAATATTACCGTTTTCAACAGTTCCTTCATCTTTAACACTTATCTCAGCATTTTTTTGTTGTAATTTTACTAATTCTTCATTAACATCTTCATCAGTAACAACAATCAAAGATTTTTCTATTTTTATATTTTTGTATTCCCCTAATGTAACAGTAGGAGCTCCTATAATCGTAATAGATAACTCTACTTCTTCTAAACTAATTTTACTTACATTTACTGCAGGTCTAATAATAGGATTTAAGTTTTCCTCAGTTAAAGTTTTTTCATAATTAGCCATTAAAAAAGAATTTAAAGCCTCATTCATTACTTCATCAGTAGAAACTTTACTCCTTGTTAAATTCTCTGGTGCTTTTCCTTTTCTAAAACCAGGCACACTAACATTTTTCTCTAATTTCTTGTAAGCTTTTTCAATTTCTGCCTTCCAATCTTCCCCATTAACCTTAAAATTTATAATACTTTTACAATTTTCTTTTCTTTCGATAGTTTTTTCCATTTATAATTCTCCTCCAAACCTTATATATTATAGCAAAATAAAATTATTACTTCAATTATATTGCACAAGCACTTTGCAATTCTTGTAAATATTTTTTACACTCTTCTTTTTCTACACCATATGAATTACAATACTCTTCTAATTCTTTGCTTTCCCCATATAGTTTACTTGCGTAGTAATGTAAGGCACATCCCACGGTAGCATATTCGCTTTCATCTAAACTTGCAGGATATATATCACTTAAATATAACATTAAATTTTCTAAAGCAATACTATTAATATGAACATCTTTCCCAGTATTATCTTCAATTAATTTGTGTATATAAATGTATGCTTTACTTTCTAAAACATTTTCACTATATATTGGTATAACTTTATACTCTTTGCCTTTATTTACAAGCACAAACTCTTTATCAACTCCTTGTCCTCTTAAAGCATCAATAAGCATTACCTTATAGATATTTTTAACATCTCTTTTAAAGAAAACATTTATATACTCTATAAAATCTCTAATATTTAATTTACAAAGCTCAACGATAGCTAGAATAATCATATTCTTATCTTCTTCAACACATAAAATCTCCTCAATTTTTTCCCTTGATAAATTAAATTCTTTTCCTTCTTTTTCTATATAAGCAACTTCCTTATATATATCCATAAATTTATTTTCAAAATTCATTGGAATATAAGGCATAGAAAGTTCTTCTTTCACTAATTTTAAAGCCTTTTCTTTTTGATTAGTATTAATTAAAGAATTTAAATAAATGATCATGATATCGTAAAACTTATTAGAAAACACAGACATTTTTTTCTCAATGTAAGTAACACAATTTTCATAATCACCAGCATTGTATAACTTTGTAAACTCCTCTAAAAGTTTGTTTTCATCATTGCAACTTAATATATTTTCCATACATCCTCCATATATTTAGCGACATGCCTTAGAAATTCTAACAAATTGCTATTGCTTTAGCAAATATTAATATCTTTTTTTTATTATTTATTTTAACATAAGATACAAATTTAAAATTTAAAAATATATTTAAATAAAAATAGTGATCATAAAATCACTAAAAAACAATAAATAAAATTGCACCGCACACGATTTGAACACGTAACCATTGACTTAAAGAAAATGAAACAAACACCAGATTATACATATTTTCTATCATTTTTTACATATTTTTCATATTTGATTACGTTATTTACGGAAAGACATTTTATTATTTTTAAACTTAAATTTTTAATTATTATGCACGAACAATTATACTTTCAAACCATTGTTCTTGAAATTCGGTCAATGCTCTTATTTGTTCGTCAGTGTAGTTTTTTCCATCAGGAACAACAACAAGTTTGTCATCATTATCATTGGTTCTATGGATAATAGCAATTACCTTTCCTTCAAATACTTCTAGTGGTTGAAATATTCCCAACACATATGCATCAAGTTCTTCACCATCGCCAGACATAGTGTTTGGAATATATCCATAATTTACTGGGTAAACAAACCCGTGTTTAGGATGTTTTGTTCCTAATGGCCTATCCATTTTCACTGTTACAGTTTTATTTAGATAATTTTCGTTCATAATCTATCCCTCCACTAGGATACTATCATAAAGTACTTTTTCAAGTCAATTTGATTAGGAAAAAGTTTTTTATGTCATTAGTTTTATCTTTTTTAATATTTATCTTAATCGGTTAATGATTTTGTATTGAATATTTTTGGGAATCATTGCTACAAAAAATGTTTAGTTTGTTTAACATAATCTTTTTCAAAGTCTGAAATATCAATAAGCCCTTTATCCCATTAAGAATGTGTAAGATGAGCTTTTGAATATAACTTTTTTTGCTCATACCACAAATACTCCAAAGCAGATAGTTTTTTTATTGAACTTAAATGTGTCAGTGTATTATTCTAGTTCTTTAAGCAAATTGAACTCATTGACAAAAAACGAACAATTAAATTTAAAACTTTTGCTGGATTATAATTTTAAAAATAAAAAATCTAGCGAAATAAGACTTGCTAGATTGTTCTAAATTAAAAGTGTTTATGGTGCACCGTACACGACTTGAACGCGTAACCCTTGGTTTCGAAGACCAATGCTCTATCCAGTTGAGCTAACGGTGCATAAAGATAGTTAGTTATTAGTAACTATCTAGATCATTTGGAAAATTAACTGTAACATCACTATTATAATTTAAAAACTCATATTTATATTCAATAGTTTTTTCTTCATTTACAATGGTAAATTCAATTTTATCAAAATAGAATTCACGATTAATAGTCACTTTATAACTAACTAGTGTAGAAGCATCACATTCAATTGTAGTAGGACATGCCCCCTTGAAAGTAGCAATACTGTACCCTTTATTAGCACTATCTTTTGTTATAGAAAACTCCGTTATTTTATCGGCATCAAAAACAGGAACTAAATTATTAACGTGATATGGGCTAGTAGAGTCATACTTGTTTTCATAAGTAATATTTTCAACCCTTTTATTATCAACGTAGGCTATTCTATTAATGTAAAACTTTTGAACATCACTTTTATAATATCTATTTAATTCATATTCTTTTTGAGGTGCACTTTCTGTTCCAGAACTACTAACAATAATTTTATATTTTTTTAAAGTGGAAGCAAAATTTAATACTTGTTTTGTAGTAGAAAATTCATAGTTATAATTACTTTCTTCTAATTCATAATTATCGGAGCCACTAGAACGAGTAGTAATAGTTAGATTATAATCAATTGCTACACTATTGTTATAATTGCGAACAGCACTTGCATATGTGTTTATATCAAATTTATCACACGAACATGCATTTATAAAAAAAGGAACTACTAATAAAATCACCATCCATATTTTTTTCATATTTTTCACATCCTTTTTACTATTTTAAAACAATTTCTCCTAAAGATAAACATAACTTATTTAAAACTTTTATTTGATCCCATAATTCTTCTAAATAATAATTTTCACTAATACTTTCAAATGGACTCATTCCCTTTTGTACAACTAAAACATGAGGTTTAATAAGTCTTTTCATATCAACACCTAAATCTTGTAAAACATTTTTTGTTTCATTTGAAGCTTTTTCAAGTCCTTTAATGGCTTCTTGTAAAGTATATGAAATAGCATCTTGAGCAGCCTTATCCTTAGTAAAATCATGGTAAGTTTTTACTTCACACCTTTGTAAATGATAAGACAATTTTTGAACTTGATTAATTAAACTAACACAATCTTTAATCATGTTAACATCTTTGTATTCAATTGATTCTAATAATTTTTCTTTTAATCTAGCAATTTCTTTATCTTCTTCAAAACTTATTCCTCTTATAATTGTTTTTAAAGTAGAATTAGCTAAAATATCTGTTTTATTACTCTGATATTGTCCTAAAATATCATCAAAAACTTTCTCCATATTTTTAATAACAATATCATTAAAAGGAATAAAAGGCTTAGAATTAACACCATTAGGAGCAATAACAATAATACCTAAATTTTGCAATGCTTCGATATGAGTTTTAGGTAACATTTGCAATAGTTTTCTTATTTGCACAATATCATTAATACAAGCATCATTAAAAGTAATATCTTTACTTACTCCTTCTTTTACACTTTCGTAATTAAAAGTATATAGATGGCTTTTTATTTTATACAATAAATCATTACATCTAGAAATTATAATTTTATCATCATATCCCCAATTTTCAAACATTCCTTTTAATTGCTCATCTTGGAGTAGTAACTCATAAGCATCTACCACAATATCTCCTCCTACTAATCTTTCTTATTATATACTAATTTTTAAACTTAGAATATATTTAACTTATTTTTTTAATGATAAACAAGTGCGGTTTCAAGCCTCCACTTTCTACATAAATATTTTTTACTAATTTCAATTTTTGATTTTGTTTAATTAAATTTTTCATTAATGAAATTTCACTAGTTAAAAGAAAAGCATAACCATTTTCTTTTAATAAAGTATCTAAAATACTAATGAATCTTTTATATAATATTTCATTAAGTTCATGATTTGAAACACGATTACCAAAAGGCATATTAGAAATTATCTCATCAAACTCTAATCCTTTATATTTTAAGATGTCTTCCCAAATCAAGTTAATTTTTAAAGGCACATTATTAGCATTTATCTTAGAATAATTAATAGCTTCTTCACTAATATCAAGTCCTGTCAAGGATTTATATTTTTTAATAAAACTTCTTTCAATTAGCATCGTAAAAGTCCCACAAAAAGCATCTAAAACATCGCTATCTTCTTTTAAATATCCTTTAATTTCTTGCATGATAATAGAGGCTGTCGTAGGATTGATAGAGGCTGGTAAATCGGTAACCCTATAACTATAACGTGTATCTTTTACTGTATATAATTTGAAGTATACATTATATTTATTTTCTTTCTCACTAACTCTTATTTCAAACTCATAATTAGAAGGATTATTAATGTATTCTCCCTTTAATTTGTTGTCTATTTCTTCTTTAATGCTATCAATTAAGCATATTTTTTGTTTCTTATTCATGATACTTTTTATTTCAATTCGATAATAAAAAGGATTATTATTTTCATAATGGCAAGAAGAAATAAGACCTTTTTTTAAAATATTACTAATAAAAGTTTTAACTTTATCTTTATCTAGATTAATTCCTTCTTTACTATACAATAAAGCTTCATAAAAAGTTCTTAAACTAAAGATACTATTATAATCATTAGTTTTTATTAAAATGCCATCTTCAACAAAACGAGCATCATTAAATTTAGCTTTTATTTCATTCATGCTAGCATTTTTTAAAGCAGGCATAATAGTTAATATAACCCCTCTTTTATCAATAAACCCCTTAAATTCATGCTTTATAAAATCACTGTTTTTTAAAAGAACTTTTTCAATGCTTTTTTTAATTTCTAAATAATGTTTTTCTTCTATTTTATTTTCTTTTAATAAATCCCCTAATTGTTTTAATTTATCATTTAATATTTTTTCTAATTCATCTATTTTATAATTCCCTAAAGAAAGAATAATCGAAGAAATACAATAATTAGTAGTTTCTTTTTCTAAAGCTTCTAATAGTAGTTTTTCATAGCCATTAAAAGTAACGTTGCCTAACATAATATAAGTATTTTTTCTTATTTTAGGATCATCGCTATTTAATAAAATTAATAAAGTAGTTAACGTTAAGTGTTCACTTAAATAATCTTGGACCTTTTTCTTTTTAGATAAAATATTTAATGCATAAGCATTATTCTTTAACTCTACATTTTCTTTAATATTTTTTAAGATTAAAGCTAGTATATCAAGATCTAATAACATTAAATCTAAATATCTTAAGCGCATCTTTTCATCTGTTTCTTTATAATAATTTTTTAATAACTCTTCATTGTCCATTACTAACACCCAGATTATTTTAACACACATTAAAAATTTTTAACTACTTTTCTTCCATAAAATAAAAAAAGCCTTTTCAGGCTTCTATTTCATTAATGATAATTGAACTTACACTAAACTCCTCTTCATCACTATACCCATTTACACTAACTTGCTCTTCATCAACTTCAAAGTTAACACTTACTTCAATATCATTTAAATCATTATAAGTCATAACAAGCAATTCATATAATTCATTGTCTACTATTCCTTCTTCAATTAAAGCATTTGTTACTAAAGATATCGTTAAATCTTCTTCTTCAAAATTGATGCTACTAGTAGTATTTATCAACTCTAATTCATCTATTTTACTTAATCCACTCATTACAGCAATATCCTCAAACATCGCATTATATACTGTTCTTCTAATGTTTTCTTCATTTATAACTCTTCTAGTCACAGGTACATATACTATTTCATCATTATTTTCTTTTTCATAGAAAACAGTAACGCTAGTTGTATTGTAAATATTACCTGTTGTATCGTAATACTTGTTAATCCCTATTGTTTTATCTAAAACACTTGGTAACACTATCCCACTTTGAGGTAATGTTTCAAGTTTTACACCATCTACACTTATTGTTAAACCATTAACTTCATCGTATTGAAGTAATGTCCAAGTTAATGATTCAATAATTTTTTCTTCTTTATCTTTATCATGTTCTTTAAATTCTTTTGAGAAATCGACATTTAAAATATTATTATCTAATTCTATACCTTGGATTTGGACATTTTCATTTAATAATGTTGAATATCCCTTGCTTGTTAATGGACTTTCATCTCTTAACATAGAAATAACATAGCGAATATCATCTGCTAGTAATTCTTTTGAATCAAAAGCAAATGTTAAAGGTACTAAGTAATTATCCTTATCTAACATATACACTTTACGATATGTTTGCTCCTTTTCTACGCTTACATTAAATTCTTGTTTCAACCCTTTATCATTTTTAGAAAAAACTAGTGCTCCTATTGTTATACAAATTGCTATAACTGGAAATAAAAATATAAAAAATCTTTTTTTCATAAACTTTTTCATCATTGTTCCCCCTTTACACTAAACACTATGCTCATTGTTTTTTATTTATTCCATAAGTTTTTGATAAATTATCATAAAAAAAAGGAATTTTTAAAGGTTTGATTGTAAAGTAAATGTAACTTATAAAAATAATAATTAAAATGATGATAGATATTATGTAAGGAAAATTGTGACTGTATATGTAAACATGATTAGCGATTAGTTGCCCTATTATTAAAGATATTAATAGGTCTAAAATATCTAATATTAAATAATGTTTTCCTAACACTCCTTTATAAGTATAGTAAAAAGAAATCATAGTTATTATAGAAAAAATGATTGATACTAGCATAGCTAGAAAATAACTATTTAAATTTATATCTTTTATAAAAAAAGCTAGAATAATCCAAAAAAGAAGTAATGGAAAAAATAATAATTTAGTGTGTTCAAATATACTCTCATTAATAGGGGCTATAAAACCTACTAATTTATTATAATTACTCCACTTGTACACAAAATGAAAAACACTTCCTATAATAAATAGAAAAGGTATACTAATTAAGATAATCTTTAACATATCATCACCAGTATACCCTATGAATATGGCTTATTATATAGACCTATAATCTACTATTTACCTAATTATTACGTTTTACTAGGCATATTAATTATTTCTTTAATAGTTATTATTTTTACATTAATATCTATGAATAAAAAGCCAAGGCAAAATATCTTGGCTTATATTTTTATATAATCTTAATTATTTAATAACGTTATTTACAAACTTTTTTACACAATTATAAATTTTTTCACTATCGTTTAAAGGCAAGACAATCTTAGAATCTCTTTCTCCAACCCATTCCATACCTTTTTTATCTTTATTTTTCATAACGTTTATTTGAATCGCTTCTTCACTTGAAAGTATATTTAATGAAAGGTAACAGTAATTTTTGAAATTATTTTCTTTACCTTCCTTTATAAATCTAGCTTCTACATCTTTAGGTGATGCTTTTAACCCCATATTAATATAGTCATAGCCAACTTTAAAAGATTTACTTAGTTTTTTCATAAAAGTTTCTTCAGAATCTACCCTTATATTTCCTCTTTCAAGACAATCAATATTTCTAAATCCAAACCACTCTTTTGTTGGTGATTGTCCCATTGGAACAATTACATAATCCATATCAGGATAAACATAAACATTAACTGTTGCTCCTCTTAATTTTCTATTTATTAATTCTTCTCGTATATTCATTAACATAATTTATATCTCCTTTTAATTATGATAACACAAATATTTATTTATCGTATGTCTGAATTTAGATGCTTCTTGATATGTTTTTGCAGTAGCATCTAAACTATTAATACTTATTACTGTATCTTAAGTTTTTTTATACCTTAATTATTATAGTAAATAAAAATAACCTCGAATTAACGAGGTTATAAAGTAATTTCTTTTAATCTTATTAGTTCAATTACGGCTTGCGCTCGACCTTTTACACCAAGCTTTTGAATGACATTAGAAATATGGTTTCTAACAGTCTTTTCACTAATATATAGTAAGGAAGCTATTTGCTTAGTCGTTTTATTGGCTACTAATAAGTCAAAGACTTCTTTTTCTCTTTTTGTTAAGATTGATGGCATCATTAAAACCTCCATACTACTTTATAGTATGTTATTAAATTGAAAGTGTTAATGATTTAAAAAATTAATTGTTTTCAAGAATTTTTTTGATCTCTTTAGCAACACTTAAAGGAACATATTGACTTATTTCTTCAATACTTGCATTTCTTAAATCTATAGTAGAAGGAAATGCTTTTAATAAGGTTTCTTTTCGTTTGCTACCAAGCCCTTTTACTTCATCAAGAATAGAACTAGTTAAAGATTTTTTTCTTTTATTAATATGAGAAGTGATAGCAAAACGATGAACTTCATCTTGCATTTTCATAAGGAAAAAGAATAAATCACTATGTTTATCTATTTCCACTACTTCACCATTTTCATTAATTAAAGCACGTGTATTATGCTTGTCATCTTTAACTAGTCCTGCCAGATGGATATCTAAATTTAAGTTAGTTACCATCTCTTTAACGATATTTAATTGATTAAGGCCTCCATCTACGATAATGAGATCAGGTTTATAATCATTCTCAGAGATAATCTTGAATAAGCGACGATACACTACTTCTTTCATACTCGCTAAATCATCTTTTTTATTATCTCCTTTTATAAGATATTTACGATATAATTTTTTGTTACTCACTCCATCTTCAAAACATACTTTTACCCCAATAGCATTATCTCCTGCATAATGAGAATTATCAAATAAATCGATACGATGAGGATACCCTATTTGTAAAGATTCTTGTAAGTTTAATAATACTTGCTTTCTACCATTACTTTTAGCAAAGGCATCTTCTAACTCTTTAATTGCATTTCTACCTACCATATCCATAATATCTTTTTTAGACCCTTGAAGGGCATTGCTAACCTTTATCTCTAATACATCACTTAATAATTGTTTATCTAAATAAGTAGGGACAAAAATCTCTTTGGGTTTAACTCTTTTTAAATAATAAGAAGTAATAAAAGATTCAAAACTTTCTTTTAGATCCCCAATAAGTTCATGAACACTGCTCTCTTTATGAATTAAAGTCCCATTACGATAAATAAAGACTGTAAACGAAACATAACCTTCTTTACTATGACTAGAAAAGAAATCAACATTCAGATTTTTATTTAACTCTACATTTTGATTAATTAACAAATGATTTAAGTATTCAATCATTTTCTTACACTCATTTGCTTCTTCAAACTTTAATTCACTAGCTAATTTATTCATTTTTTCAATTAACTTTTTCTTTACTTCACTTGCATCGCCATTATAAAATTTCGTTATTTTTTCTACTATTTCATCATACTCTTCTTTATTTATTTTATTAATACAAGGGCCCAAACACATACCTAAATGATAATATAGACATTCTTTTTTAGGGATGTTTTTACATTTTCTTAATGGATATATTTTATTAAGTAAATTAATGGATTCATAAGCTGCAGTAGAATCACTAAAAGGACCAAAATATTTAGCTTTTTTATCTTTTATATCACGGGCTATTTCTAGATAAGGATGCTCTTTTAAATTCAGTTTAACATAAGGATATCTTTTATCATCTTTTAATAAAATGTTAAATTTAGGATCATATTTTTTTATCAAATTAGCTTCAAGTATCAAAGCTTCTTTTTCGCTATTAGTAATAATTAAATCAAAATCATCTACATTACTAACCATTAAAGCCGTTTTACCATCATGCGGTTTAGTAAAGTATTGACTAACTCTTTTCTTTAAATTTTTAGCTTTACCTACGTAAATAATTTCTTTATTTTTATCTTTCATTAAATAACAGCCAGGTAAATCAGGTAATAAATTAATCTTTTCTTCTTTCATGTTACTTCCCCTTTATACCAAACTCAACAATCGTAGAGCCCATTCCTCCGTCATTTTCTCCACCAAAATGATAAGTAAGTGAATTATCTTTTTTTAAGTACTCATGAATTGCTTTTTGTAGTTTTCCTGTCCCATAGCCATGAATAATACGCACTGATGATAAATGTAAAACACGAGCTTTATCTAAATAAATTTCTAATTCTTTTAAAGCTTCTTCTACTCTTTTACCGATAAGATTTAATTCACTACTCATTTTAGATATTTTTACTTTGCTACTAATGATTACTTTACTATTTTTCTCTTTTACTTTTATTTTTATTAGATCACTTCCATCAACATTAATCGTAAGATTACCAATATTAACACCATATTTATTTTTATTAACACTTACAATCTTTCCTGTCTTTTCTAAAGAAACAATCTTAACATCATCATTTATTTTAAAATTTTCACTTTCTTTTTTTTCTTCTTCTTTTTCTATTAAATTATCTAATTTTTTACTTGCTATTAATGCTTCATGAACTTTCAAATTATCTTTATTTTTAATCTCTTCAATAATATCTTTTATTTCTTGCTTTTTATCTTTAATTATTTCTTCTATTTCTAAATCTGCTTCTTCTTTTATTCTTTCTTTTTCTCTATCTAAAAATTGTTCTTTTAATTTATTTTCTTCAATTAACTTATCTAATTCTTCTTTTTTGCTTTCATATAGTTTAATAATCTCTAATTGTTCTTCTAGTTTACTTTCTAATCTTTTTAGAGTTCTTTCAGTTTCACTAGCATATTCATCTATATAAGTATAAGCTTTATTAATAACTTCTTTTTTTAAATTATAGCGATTTGCTATTTCTAAAGCATATGATTTGCCAATTTGATTTTTTAGTAAGTGATAAGTAGGTTTTAAATTCACTTTATCAAACTCCATTGATGATACTTGAATATAGTCTTGATTTAAGGCAAAGGTTTTTAAATTATCGTAATGAGTAGAGGTTAATAGAAAGCATTCTTTTTGATGGCAATAATCTATAATAGCCATCGCTAATCCTTCTCCTTCTTTTGGTGAAGTTCCTGCTCCTATTTCATCTAGTAGTACTAATGATTTATTGGTGATATTTTCAAGAATGTAGGCAATATTTGAGATGTGTGAAGAAAAGGTGGATAAGGAAGAAATAATAGATTGATTATCTCCTATATCAACATAAATATTATCAAAAACAGGCAATATAGCTTCCCCATCAACAGGAATGGCTAAACCACATTGATTCATGTACGATAAGATACCTACTGTTTTTAAGGCCACACTTTTTCCTCCAGTATTAGGTCCACTTATAAGTAAAATCTTTTTATTTTCATCACTTAAATAAAAATCATTGCTTATTACTTTTTCTTTATCAATAAGTGGGTGTTTAGCTTTTACTAGTTTTAAAGTATTATCACTTAAAGTAGCTACTTTACTATTATTTTTATTCGCATAGTTTCCTTTAGCAAACATAAAATCCAACTCTAAAATTTCTTCAAAATTAGTTCTTATCTCATTACCATACTTTGCAACCTTTCTAGATAAGTCTGTTAAAATTTTTAAAATTTCTTCTTTTTCTTCACTTTTTAAAATATTAATTTTACTGGTTATTTTATAGACTGCTTCTGGTTCTACATAACTTGTATATCCAGAATTAGATTCTTCTACGATAACTCCTCCTAGTTTATGTTTGTGAATAGATTGAACGGCTAAAACTTGCTTGCCATTTTTATAAATAATATTAGTATCGCTCAAGATAGCACTATAAGTATTTATTAATTTTAATAATTTCTCTTTTATTTCATTTTCTAATTTTTTAATTTCTATTCTTATTTCTTTTAGTTTTGAAGAAGCACTATCTAATATAGTCTTATTATTATCTATTGTCTTATTCAAAGCATTTTCTATTTCTGGACAATTATTTAAATATTTTAAAATATAGGAAAACATTGGAAAATCTTCAAGTTTTACCATTTTAGAAAAATTTTTATTTTCTTTAACTAATATAAAGCTTCTTTTTATATCGTATAATTCATCGATATTTAATACAGATCCTTTATTAGCCTTATCAACACTAGCGTATATATCATTTAACTCTTCCATAATAATATTTCCATAACTTAACAATATTTTGCTTGCTTCATCAGTTTTAATTAATTCTTGTTTAAGAAGATCACTATTATTAATTAATTCTAAATTTAATATTTTTTGTTTTGTTAAATTATTAAAAGCATAGTTAGATAAATCGTCTCTAATTAAATTAAATTCTAATGATTTAATCGTTTTCATATCTTTCACCTGCCTAAATTTTTGCCAAAAATATTATAACATTTATTAATTTTGTGATAAAATAAAAATGAAGTTAAATATCGTAAATTGCTATTATTATAATGAACAATTGAAGAAACTTTAAAGAAAGGAGCATATTATCCTCATTGAAAGTTATTTTATTTGATAGGATAGAGTGATTGTATGGAAAATAATTTAACGATAACGTTATCTCTTGATGACGAAAAAATTAAAAAAATGAAATCTTTTTATGAAGATAATATTTTTCCTAGTAAAAGTGAATTTATTTCAACACTTATAAAACTAGATGATGTTACTATTACTATTTATCATAGTAATAAGGTTGTTTTTCAAGGAAAAAATGCTGAATATGAAGCACAAATTTGGGGTGAACCTAATAATAAAATTGTTTGGAAATATGTTAAGGAACAAATAGGTAGTGATGAAGTAGGAACAGGAGATTATTTTGGGCCTATATGTGTATGTGCTTGTTATGTTTGTGAAAAAGATATTGATTGGTTAAATGAACTTGGTGTTACTGATTCTAAAAACTTAAGTGATGATAAGGTTATCGACATTGCTCCTTTGTTAATAAAAAAAATTCCTTATTCACAAATGAGTGTTGATCCAGTTAAGTATAATAATTTGATTGAAAATGGTTACAATCAAGGTAAAATTAAATCTATGCTTCATAATCAAGTTATCCATAATTTAAGATTAAAATTGAATAAGTTAAAAATACTTACTATTATTGATCAGTTTGCTACTGAAAATAAATATTATGAATATATTAAGTTTTCTAAAAATATTGAAAAGGATATTACTTTTGAAACTAAAGCAGAGTCTAAATACCCTTCAGTGGCTGTTTCTTCGATTATTGCTAGATATTCTTTTTTAGTGAAGATGACTGCATTGTCTAAAGAGGTTGGAATGCTTTTACCTAAAGGTGCTGGAGAAAAAGTAGATTCTTTTGGTAAGAAATTTGTAAAAAAATATGGTGAAGAAAAATTAAAACAATATTGTAAATGGCATTTTGCTAATACTAAAAAGATATTAACTGAATAATATCTTTTTTTAATCATTTTAGAAAGTGGGAGGGATTTTATGGATGATTTAAAATTAATAGTGCTTAGTAATTTTAGTGAGGTAGGCAAAAAGGTGGATGAACATTTAAAAAAAATTTATAATGTCAATACAAGTTTTATTGTGCCTATTGAAGAAGTTAGATTTAGTAATGGTGAAGGTAAAATAGTAATTAAAGATTCTATTAGGGATAAAGATGTTTTTATTTTATCTGATATTGGTAATTATAGTTGTACTTATAACATGTTTGGTTTTGAAAATCATAAAAGTTGTGATGATCATTTTCAGGATATTAAAAGAGTTATTTATGCGATAAAAGGGCAAGCTAGTCAAATTCATGTGATTACTCCCCTTTTATATGAAAGTAGGCAACATCGTCGTAAAGCTAGAGAGTCTTTAGATTGTGCTTTAGGATTACAAGATTTGGCTAGGTTAAATGTGAAAAATATTATTACTTTTGATGCTCATGATGTGGGGATGCAAAATGCAGTTCCTTTAACATCTTTTGAGAATTTTTATCCTACGATGACTATTTTAAATGAGTTTGTAAAGAGTGAAGATATTGATTTGCGTAATATGTTGATTGTTAGTCCAGATACAGGAGCGGTTGATAGGGCTAGATTATATGCTGATATTTTTTCTACTAATGTAGGTATGTTTTATAAAAGAAGGGATTTAACGAAAATTGTAAATGGTAAGAACCCTATTATAGAACATAAATATATTGGTGAAGATGTAAATGGTAAGAATATTATGGTCGTGGACGATATGATTGCTAGTGGAGATTCAATGATTGATGTTGCCACTTCTTTAAAAAAATTAGGGGCTAATAAAGTATATTTAACTGCTACTTTTGCTTTGTTTACTAATGGGATAAGTAAATTTAAGGAAGCTTATGAAAAAGGAATATTTGATCGTGTGTACTCTACTAATTTAAGTTATGTTAATGATGAAATTAGTAATGAAAAATGGTTTGTTAAAGTAGATTGTTCTAAACAAATTGCTAAGATAATCGAACATTTAAATAAAAAACTACCTTTAACAGAATTACTTGATGATCGTAAAAAGATAACTAAAAATATTCAAAAAATTATATAAACAAAAAAAGAAATAGATGCGACTATTTCTTTTTATTTACTTAAGTATTCTTTTATTTGATTAACATTATTATCTGGTTTAACATTTTTCCATACTTTTTCAATGTAGCCATTTTAATCTATCAAGTATGTAGTTCTAACGGTACCCATATACGTTTTACCATATTGCTTCTTTTCTTTCCAAACATCGTAGAGTTTATTAATTTTTAATTCGTTATCTGATAGTAAAGAAAACTTCAAATCATATTTATTAATAAAATTCTGATGACTAGAAACGTTATCTTTACTTACCCCTAATACAACAATATTATTTTCAGTAAAATATTCATAGTTCTCATTAAATGAACAAGCTTGTCTAGTACATCCAGGAGTATTATCTTTACTATAAAAATATAAAATGACCTTTTTCCCTTTATAATCACTTAAGCTAATAAGTTTACCTTCTTGATTATAAACTTCTAATTCTGGTGCTTTAACTTTTTCTTCAAGCATCTTTTTTCTCTTCTTTAGGTTTTAAATATTTACCTACTAATAATAAAACTCCTACTAAAATGACTAAAACTACTACTGGAACCCAAAAGTTTTTACTAACAAAGTAACTTAATAATGGAGCACTTATTAATAATAAAGCACCATTAAATACATTAAGTTTATTTAAAGCAATATCTACGATTGAAGGTACCACTAAAAATAAACACCAAAACTTATTAAAATCAAATACTTTTGATAAATGCAAGGCTAGCACAATACCAAAAATTATTAAATCTATTCCATATATAATTTTTAAATTATTTCTCTCTTTATCATTCATTTTTATCTCTCCTTTACGCTCTTGAGTCATATTCACCAGTATCGGTTTTTACAACAATCATTTCATCTTGTTCTATAAACAATGGAACTCTTAATTTTAATCCTGTTTCAAGCACGGCATCTTTAGTAGCTCTTGTAACAGTATCTCCTTTAACGGCATCTGCAGTTTCACTAACTTTCAAACTAACTTTAGCAGGTAATTCAATGCCTAACACTTCATTTTGATAGTAGGTAATCGTAGCCGTTTTATCTGGAACAAGAAAATTTAATTCCCATTTAAGTCTAACTCTAGGGATACTTACTTGTTCATAATTTTCATTATCCATGAAAACAATCATATCACCATCATCATACAAATATACCATTGATCTCTTATCTAGATAAATTTGTTCTACTTTATCTCCAGCAGTATATGATAATTCAGTAGTAACACCACTTCTTAAGTTTTTAACTTTTACTTTAATAATCATTTGCCCTCTAGCACTTTTATTACGATTAATATCTAAAACAATATAAATATTATTTTCATCTAAAAAAGTAGAGCCTGGTTTTAAGTCATTTACTAATATCATAGTTTCCCTTCCTTCATAAAGATTTTATCAAATATAAGGATGAAAATAAATATATTAGTTAAAAACTTTTTCTTTGTGTTTTTCAAAATATAAAGAATATATAATGAAAAGTGTATTTATAATAAAAAAAGATAAAATCCCAAGATAATCATTTAATTCATAATCTTTATTTAATAAAAAAATGCTTATAACTGTTCCAATTAATGACCCTAAACAAATAGTTAATAAAAAAGAAAATTTATTATAAAAAAATAATTTATAAATGATGATAATCAATGAATCTATAACAATAATAAATAAATTTGTAACGATAATATTTAAAAACTTATTTAAATTTATAAAATCTATATATAAATAATTAACGATTTTAAAATAATAAAAAAAGATAAATAATATATTAAAAAATAATAAACTCATTATGTAATAAGATATTATTTTTTTCATAAATTATCACCATTTTTATTTTATGTAATTATTCATCTTCAATAACTAATTTTTCTTTTTTAGAAAATAAATCTTTGACAGCCTTTTTTGTAGGATTTACTACTCCTCCCATAATGGCTTGAGTAACAGGAGCAATGATAGTTTGAACAGTTAACTCTGGAATTGCCGCAGAAGCATCAATAAAAGCACTCCTTCTGATTGATTCTTTACTATCTGTATCATCACACTCTTCTAAAATATAATTTCTTGCTAAAAAGCCCGTTCTTAACATGAAGAAAGCATTAACAGTTCCATCTAATAAACTACCTACAACAGGTTTTGCTAATCCTTTTAAAGCATTTCCAAAAACACTATTAACATCAATTTTTTGAGCACCATCAGCAATTAAAGCACTAAAAGAAACATTAATGTAAAACTTTAATAGTCTCATAAAAGAAGGCCTAAAGCCACACCTTAAAACAATCTTTTTTAGTAATCTAAAATTATTTATGACAACTACTAAAACATCTATAAAACTATTTTGTGAAATTGAAGTTAAATATAATGTATCCCTACTAGCATTAATAACAATACTACGAATATCACTTTTTAAATTTTTATTTATACAATTATCTATTAATTCTTTTAAAGAAAGATATTTTTCTACTAATGTACCTTCCTTTTTCTTTAATTCATTTTTCAACAATTTCTTATTTTCTTCATTAACTAAATTCTTTTTTATTAGTCTATTAGCTAATTTTCTTAATTTTTTATAATTATTTGCTACTACTACCTTTTTTTGCTTTCCCTCTAATGTTTTATTAATTCTTTCTAATGAAAAAGAAGGAGCAAACATTACTACTAAAAATGGTTTTATTAATAAAAAATAGATAACTATTAATGCCGTAACATAGTATACATATTGTAAATAGACACTAATCTCTTTTAAATTATTTCCTATTTTAAATGCAGAAGATATAACCCACAATAAAAAAGCTACAAATCCTAAAATTATAAATAAACATGAAATTATATTTTTCTTTTTCATACAACCACCGTTTTTATTATAAATAAAAAAACAGTTATTAACAACATTAAATTATTAATTATATTTTATATTTTATTTTTTTATGTTATTATTTTACGTGTTAAGCTTTAGGAGGAGTTTTAGTGAAAAGCAAAATTAATCTTTTATTTTCCCTATTATATTTTTTTTCTATATTCTTAGGGTATATTTCTATTTTGTTTAGGCCTCTATTTGATAATATCTACTATGAGCATATTACTGATATACTATGTAACATATTGAGAACTGTCATTTATTTAATTCTTGCTATTTCACTTAATCATGCTTATAAAAAAATAGTTAAACCCATAAAAAAACAGAAAACGGAACTTTCTTTAAAAAGAGTAACTGTTCTTTATTTAATTACTATAGGTCTAATAACCATTATTAGTATTATGTCTGGGTGGCAACTTAAACCTTTTAGTGAACTTGGAGAAAGATATAACGCTCTTACCATTTATACTAAGCTTTCCGAGTTATCATGTCTTGTTATAGAAGTATATTTCATGATGTGTATGTTTGCGTGTTTTGAAAAGTTTTGTAATGATAATAATTATAAAAATTACGAATATTTTTGTCCTTCTATCTTCTTTGTATTATTAACTTTTGGAATATATCAATTAATTGTATACTTTAATATTTATCAACTAGTTTTTATTCCTTTTATTATTTTACTTGGTTTTATTTATCCTTACACAAATAAAAGTTTTTGGAAAACATATGCTATTGCAGTAATTGTTTTTCTTATTTAAGGAGGTATTATAGTGAAGTCATTTTTAAAAAATAACATTTCTATAATAGGATATTTATTAATTACAGTTTTTTTAGAGTTATATACTAATTTTATAATATGCGGTAATATCATTATAGAAAAGCCATGGATTTTTATTACACTTGTACTTTTTATTACGAGTGTTTTATATCTTATAAGAAAAGGAATTATAAGATATTATCTTGCTTCTTTTATTATTTTGGTACAAGGTGTTATTAATTTGTTTTGTATTATTTTGTATGATATGACTGGTACTTTATTTGATTTTGGAATGTTTAATTTAAGAAATGATGGTATGTCTATTTTAGAAAATATTCCTATGAACTTTAATTATTTTTATGTCTTTATGATTTTGCTTTCTGGATATTTTATTTTTATGCGTAGTTTATCTAAAAAGGAAACTAGGAAAAACAGTTTATCTATTAATGTAATTAATTATGTTTTGATTTTTTCCTTACTTTTATCTAATATTATTTATATTGTATCTATAAATGATAAAAAGGTAGATTATAGTGAAAGGTTATATGAAAATGGGAATAATTATCAAAAGTATGGCACTACCTCTAATTTCGTTAATGAACTTTATAAAGGATTAGTATTTAGTGAAACAGAATATATGAGTTCTTCTAAAATTGATAGTTTTATATATAAAAATGTTAGTACTCCTACTTCCTATTTTGGAAAACTAGAAAATAATAATTTAGTTACTATTTTAGTAGAATCGCTTGAGTGGACATCTTTTATTATGGATCCTGAAAAATACCCTAATGGGTTATATGATTTAACACAAGATGAAATCAATTATTTATTTCCTAATTTAACTAGTTTTTATAATAATGGGGTCAGTTTAGTAAACAATTATACTAGAGAAAAAACTGATATTTCTGAAAGTGAATCTATTATTGGCAGTTATCCTACAGGTGTTTATATTAACTATGATTATCCTAATAATACTAATCCATTTACAATTGCCAATTCTTTAAAAAATAGTGATCCTAATATTAAAACATCATATTTCCATAACGGATTCTCTACTTATTATAATCGTAATACAGTTATACCTTCTTATGGGTTTGATAATTATTATGGATTGAGTGAAATGTTAGAAATATCAGATAGTTATAGTAGCCCTACAATGATTGACCATACTAAGAATGGGGAAAGAAATTTGGACTCTGAAATGATTATTACATGTAAAGATTTAATGTTCCCTACTGATACTAGATTTAGTACTTACATTACTTCAATTACAATGCATGGAATGTATTATGAAAGAGAAAACTTAAAAAAATGGTATGATAAATTAGATTCAATTGGTGCTTTGCCTAAAAGTGAAGATGATGAAATGAAAAATACTTTTAGAAATTATGTTGCTGCTACTATGGAATTTGATTATGCTTTGGGCTTAATAATTGAAGATTTAACTAATAAAGATTTGATTGATAATACTACGATTGTTATTTTTGGGGATCATAATACCTATTATCAAGGTTTAAGTAATTATGTCAAAAATATATATGGATATGAAAGCGAAAATTATACAGAACTATATCGAACACCTTTAATTATTTTAGATTCTAAACTAGAAGCACAAGAGATAACAAAATTTACAACTACGTATGATCTAGTGCCTACTTTACTAGATTTATTTGGGATTAAATATTTTACTAATTTATATTATGGAAATTCAATATTTAGTGATGAAGCTTCTATTTTATATTCACGTGCTTATGATATCTTTTTAACAGATAAAATTTTCTTTTCTAATTTAAATAATATTTTATATAAGGATGAAAGTGTAGATGAAAGTTATTTAAAAGAAGTAGAGAAAAAAGCTTTGAATATTTTAGAAAAAATAAGTTACATTAATCAAATTTTCTATCAAAATTATTTTGGTGTACAAGTTAATTTAAATAAATATATTAGTAATGTAAATAATATTAATAACTAATCGTTTTTGTTATTTTCTTGTTTTCTTTTTCTTTTACTTAATATATAAAATGGTATTGTTAGTATTGTAACTATTAGAGCACCCGCTCCTACATATAAACCTTCTTTAAAATATGGAGTGGTGTATCTAAATTCAATATTATTAATTCCTATTTCTCCTTTAATAGCCATATATCCAATATTAGCACGATATATTTTTGTTTCCTTACCATTTATATAAGCTTTAAAGTTAGAAGAATAAGGTGTAGAAAAGAAAATCATTTTTTCCTTATCTAAATCAATCGTTCCTGTAAACCCTCTATCATTAAACTTTAAGTTACTAATAACATTTTCTTTTAATTTATTTATCTTTTCTTCTTCGTTACTTATTTCTTTTATTTTATAGAAAATATTAGTAAATTTATATTTTCCAACATCCAAAGAAATAGTTACTTCTAACTCCTCTTCATTTTCATAATATCCTAAATTAAATGCTTTTTCATATACTTCATCATAAAACTGTGTACCTTTACCACTTATACAATCTATTAAATAGGCCTCATTTGTGCTAACTCTTATATTCTTTCTATAAATGTGTGGATCTGTTTCAAATCCTTCAAGAAATAAATAAACATTAGAGTTCTCAACATTTTTTACATAAAACTTAATGGTTCCTCCCTTTTTATTAACCTTAATTTCTCCATTATTAATTTCTACTCCATCAAGAATTAAGTTTGGTTTTTCTAAATTATCTTCTTTATAATAACTCTTCTTATTTAATCCATCTATTTCTTCTTCTAAAATCAAAGATTCTAGTAAAACATTTTCCTTATCCACATAATCAAGTTCATCTAAATCATTATCTAAAACATAATTATCATATGTAAAACCATATGGAAGATAATTTTTATTTTCATAAATATGAATTTTTTCGTTATCTTCAACAGTCGTCAAATACTCATATCCATATGGTATGGTAAGTTTTTCTCCTTCCTTTAAAAATAAATATTTAACACTACTAATGGTGTTAAGTGCCAATCTCGAATTAAATCCTTCATATCCAACAGATTTATTTGAATTAATCACGCCAAAATAATCAATTATTTTTAGTACTGAAGAACTTGTCATTGTATTATATAGATATGTACCGTTATACTCATGCATTATTGCATCATTGGCAAAATAACTTAACCCATTATTGTATTGATTTTCTTCTATTCTATAATATTCATTTTCTTTTAACACTTCATCATATATTTTAGGATTATTATAATAAGAAGTATATTTATCTTTTGTAGCGAAAGTTACTGAATAAATACTTGCAACTACTATTGTTACAATTAACTGAGATAAAACAATACTTTTTACCCATTTTTCTTTATTAAAATTAAAATGTTTTTTAAAAGTCACTTTTTTCATTTTTTTATAAATCAAATATATGGATAAAGCTAGTAAAAGGTATACCAAAATTTCAACAAAAATATTATCAAACAAATAAGTAATAACGTAACCTATTAAGGTTATAAGGATTACTTGAATTGCCATTACAAAAATTTTAAATATTTTTTGGTATTGGTCTTCTTTTAAAGGCTCGTAATTTTCAATGTATTGTCCTATAGTTAATGAAACAAAAAGGGCTAATGAAAATAAATGTCTATTGTTGCTATAAGACATACCATTGATTACAAAAGTAACTAAACTAGAAAAACTTAATATAAAAATAACTAAAAAAGAATATTTTAAGGACTTATCCACTTTTTTGTTATAAAAAGAAGAACAGAATGCTATCATCAAAATAATGTTTCCAATAGATACGGTATATTTAGAAGATGAAATAGGAATAAGCAAAGTAAAGAATAATGAAGATATATTAAATAAATCTTTAAGCACTAACTTCTTTGATTCAACGCGATCTGTATTAACTAAAGAATATAGAGTAGTAAAAATAATGGCAGCACTTAGTAAAACTCCAAGCAAATAGTATAAGTTCACTTTGATAAAATTAGGCCAAAATTTCTTTTTTTCACAAATTAATTTGACAATTAGGAAAATCTCCGCAGCAAAAGTTATATATACAAAGAAATAAAATTGGGCATATATCGTATAGCAAACACTAAATATAAGTAAATATGGATTCTTGCCGTTTAAAATATTTAAAATTCCCATAATTATTAATGGCAATAATAATGGTCCATTGATAAACATAGCATGTTTAAACCCACTAAAAATGACAGTATAGCAAAACACATAAGATATAGCAGTACAAATCAATGCTTGTTCACTTTTTACGTTAAAATATTTTTTGGCTAAAATAATGATAAAGATACCACTTAAATATAGTCTTAGCATAACCATAATATAATAAGCTTCTTCTATATATTTTATTGGTAAAATAATTGCTATTATGTTAAAAATATCAAAAAGTGAATAATATGTATAGGTGTTAATCGTATCTGCTCCTAACCCTACATCAAATTTATATAAAGGGAAAGAAACCCCATGAAACAAAAAATTTTTAATATCAATTATATAATCTTTTAAAAAAACAAGATGTTGGGTATACCCATCGTTATGTAATCCACTAAATAATAGTCTTTTATTAGATATTTCAATTGGTAATAATCCAATTAATAAAAAGATTAAAAAAATAAGAGTATATTTTAAAAATGGTCTACTCTTTTTCATTCTTAAAAACCACTTTCTTTCTACTAATGTAGTTGAAAATTAGAACAACAAAAGTTAAAACAATCTTTATTAACCATTCATTAATATTTAATAATCCATACCCAATGTACATACCTATTGTGTGTATAAAAAAGCCAACTAATGACAACATAGAAAAAATAAAAAATCCTTTTTTTGTTTTGGCAAAATCTGTATTAGAAGTATTAAATACGAATATTATTGAAAATATATAGTTGAATATTAATCCAGCAATAAAACCTAATCCCGTTCCTATTATAGTTGCAAGATTGCTTGGGGAAGCATCACCAATAATTGCATTAATAAAACTATAATTATAAAGGCTAGGGTTAAACGCATATAAAACTAAAGCCATAACTAAAAAATCAATGATTGTTGCAAATCCTCCAACAAGCAAAAATTTAAATATTTCATATAATCTTGGATATTTATTAATTATACTTTTTATCACACTTACACCTCAAATTCTTAGAACAACACAAACTATGCTTTTTAATTATACTATTGCAAAAAGTTCTTTTCAATATTACGTATTATTAAAAATTAGAAAGTTTTCCTAAATAGCTAATTTGAATTTTTAAAAATAAACTTAGCCTTTTAAAGCATTTAAAATTTCATATTCATAATAAACAATATAAAACTCATCATAATCAATATCTTTTATAAATTTAATTTCTTTTGACATTCCTGTATCTAAATCAATATTACTATATTCTATAGATTGTATAAAAGTCAGATTTTCTCCATACAAATCAAATCTAATTTTAAGATCTTTGACAGGAACATAAGCAGTAATAATTACACTATCTATCCTATTTCCAAAAGTATCATAAGTACTTATCTCAATATCCGTTTCAGCTATTTCCACTACATCATTAACTGAATTACGATAATGACAATAACCTATACCAACCATCGCTAGAATAATAACTATTACAACGAGAAATCCTTTCCATCCAGAAATATGAAAAGTTGGGCCAAAACGTACATTTCCCCCACTTCCACTAATACGTTTTCTCATTCCTACCACATCTTTACTCAAAGTATAACATTATAGTTAATTATTTGATTCTATTTTGTTTAAAAAATTTTGAAAGTATTCAGGTAAATCAGTTTTGAATGTTACCCTTTCTTTAGTAGTAGGATGAATAAAACTTAACTCTTTAGCATGTAAATACTGCTTATCTCCATACTTTAATTTGCGTGGACCATATAAAGGATCACCTACAAGTGGATAGCCAATGTAGGACATATGCACTCTTATTTGATGTGTTCTCCCAGTCTTTAAATGACACTCTATTAAAGTAAAATCATGATAATATTTTAAAACACTAAATTCAGTGATAGCTTCTTTACCATCTTTTACTACAGCCATTTTAACCCTACTTTTAGGATCTCTACCAATTGGAGCATTAATAATTCCTTTTTTTACTTTTACCTTACCATGCACCAAAGCAACATAAACTCTAGAAGCCGTTTTATCTTTTAATTGCTCTGCTAGAAAATTATGAGCATTATCATTTTTAGCTACCATTATTAAACCACTAGTATCTTTATCTAAACGATGTACAATACCAGGTCTTTTAACCCCATTAATAGATGATAAATCTTTACAATGATATAATAAAGCATTTACTAAAGTATCTTTATAGACACCAGAAGCAGGATGCACAACCATTCCTTGTGGCTTATTAATAACAATTACATCTTTATCTTCATATACAATATCTAAAGGTATATCTTGTGCTTCAACATTTAGTTCTTCTACTTCTTTTAAATTTACTACAATCTCATCATTTAAAATGGTCTTATAAGAACTCTTTACTTTTTTATCATTTACTAAAATATATCCTTCTTCAATTAATTCTTGAATATAAACTCTAGACAACTCTCCTAAATAATCTTTTAAAAATTTATCTAGACGAGTATTAACGTTTTCTTCACTAATTTTAAACTTCGCTTGTTCCATTTTTCTTTTCTTCCCTTATTGCCGCTACTAGCATTAAAACAACACTTACGCATATAAAACAATCTGCTATATTAAAAACAGGAAAATCATAACCAAAAATATTAAAATCTAAGAAATCAGTAACTTTTTGATAAAATATACGATCAAATAAATTACCTAATAATCCTCCTATAAAAACAGCACTGCTATATTTATAAAAAAGGCTCTTTGATTTAATCATTGTATAAATAACAACGCCTAAAGCTACTAAACTAACAATTATTAAAAAAGCAATATTTCCACTAAAGATACTCCATGCTCCTCCTGTGTTATAACACAAAGTAAAATAGAAAAAATTATTAATAACTTCATTTTTTTCAAACTCTACTAAAGTATTTTTAGCTATAATTTTAGTTATTAAATCTAATGAAAAACAAACAAGAGATATTAATATGATAAATATTAAATGCTTATATTTTTTCATATTTATTTCCCTTCATAAAATTTCATGGCATCATTACATCTTTTACACATACCATTACTAATTTCATGTTCCTCAAAACGATTCCAACATCTTTCACATCTAATACCACTATGAACATTTACCTTAACTTTACTTACTTCTAATTTATACTCATCACTTAAATCTTTTATAACAACATCACTTACAATAAATAATCTTTTTTGTTCTAATGAAGGTAATTTATTAAAGACTTTTCTTACTTCTTCATCCATAACATCTAACTCTAATGAAACTTCTTGACTGGATTTAATAAGTCCTTCTCCTCTTTTAACTTCAATAGCTTTTAATACATCATCTCTTAAAGATATTAATGAATCAAATTCTTTTAAAAGTTCTTCATTTACTTTTTCTCTAACTGGCATTGATAAAAGTTGAACAGATTTGCTAGTTCCTGTAAATGCTGTATATAACTCATCCATTGTATGCGGGATAATTGGAGTTAATAAACGCATTAAAGTATCTAATACTTTATATAATACGTTTTGAACTTGTTTTCTTCTAAGTGATTTATATGTATCACAATACAAGATATCTTTACTTAAATCTAAATAAAATGAACTTAATTCAACACTCATAAAGTTAACAATAGTTGTTAAGACTGTTGCAAAATCATATTTGTCATAACTATCTAATACTGTATTTTTTACTTGTTTCAATTTTTCTAAAACACATAAATCAACATATTCATAACTTTTTACAGTATCTTTTAAAACATCAAACTTACCATATTCTCCATTACTTAAATTTCCTACTAAAAATCTAAAAGTATTTCTAATTTTACGATAAGTTTCGCTAACTTGCTTTAAGATATCTTGACCTATTTTACAATCTGCTTTATAGTCAATGCTTGCTACCCATAATCTTAAGATATCTGCTCCTTGTGTTTCTACTACTTTAAGTGGATCTACTCCATTACCTAATGATTTAGACATTTTCATTCCTTTTTCATCAACAATAAAGCCATGTGAAACTAACTCTTTATAAGGAGATTTATGATATTTTGCTACTCCTAAAATTAAAGAAGAATTGAACCATCCACGATATTGATCGCTTCCTTCTAAATATAAATCACATGGATATCCCATACCTCTTTCTTTTAATACTCCAGTATGTGAAGATCCTGAATCAAACCAAACATCTAAAGTATCTGTTTCTTTATAAAATTTACCATTTGGACTCAATTTATTTTTATAACCCTTAGGTAATAAAGCTTTAACATCTAGTTCATACCAACATGTAGATCCTTTTTCTCTGAATAATTTAGCGATATGATCAAATACTTCTTTTTCAATAATAGGACTCTTATCTTCATTATAAATGATAGGAATTGGTAATCCCCATAATCTTTGACGAGAAATACACCAATCATTACGATCTTTAATCATATTAGTCATTCGTAGTTCTCCCCACTCGTTATGCCATTTAACATTTTTAATTTCTTTTAATAATTCATCTCTTATTTTATCAATTGAAGCAAACCATTGAGGTGTAGCTCTAAAGATAACAGGCTTTTTAGTTCTCCAGTCATGTGGATAAGAGTGTTTAAACTTAGTTGCTCCCATTAAAACTCCTAATGAATCTAACTTTTCAATTACTTTTTCATTAGCTTCATAATAAGGTAAACCTTCTAAATCTGCTCCTGCTTCTTTAGTCATTAATCCTTTTTCATCTACTGGACATAAAACATCTAAGTTATATTTCATACCAATATAAAAGTCTTCAGCACCATGACCAGGAGCCGTATGAACACAACCAGTACCAGCATCATCTGTTACATGATCTCCTAAAATAATAACACTTTCACGATTATAGAATGGATGAAGCGTAGTAACACCCTCCACATCTTTTCCTTTAAATAACTTAACTAATTCAACTTTTTCAAAATGTAATTCTTCTTTTAATTTATCTTTTAAAGATTCAAGGAAAACAAAACGCCCTTTTTCTGTTTGATATAAGCCATATAACATATTAGCATTTAAACATATAGCAAGATTTGCAGGTATTGTCCAAGGAGTTGTAGTCCAGATAATGAAATTATCATCACTAGTTAAAATATTTTTACCATTTTTAACTTTGAAAGAAACGTAAATAGAAGTATCTTCTTTATCATAATATTCGATTTCAGCTTCTGCTAGAGCACTTTCGCTTGTAGGTGACCAATATACAGGTTTTAATCCTTTATAAATTAGACCATTTAAGGCTAAAGTAGCAAACATTTCTACTTCATTTGCTTCAAATTCTTTACTTAATGTTAAATAAGGATGTTCGTAATCACCTATTAATCCTAATGATAATTGTTGTTTTTTTTGCTTTTCAATTTGAAGATGTGCGTATTCATCACATTTTTTTCTAAACTCACATGGATCAGTAGTTTTTCTATTTACTCCTGATTTAATAACAGCATTTTCAATTGGCAAACCATGAGTATCCCAACCAGGAACAAAAGGTGTATAAAAACCACACATTGCTTTATAACGCACAACAAAATCTTTTAATGATTTATTTAGTGCATGTCCAATATGCATATCTCCATTGGCATATGGTGGTCCATCATGCAAAACAAAAGGTGTATTATTTTTATTTTTCTTTAATAATTCTTCATATAAATTTTCTTTTTCCCATTTTTCTCTAATTGCGGGTTCTTTACTAGGTAAATTACCTCTCATTTCAAAATTAGTTTTTGGCATTAATAACGTTTCTTTAACTTCCATGTTTTCTCCCCCTTATAACAAAAAAAGTTCCTAATGTATAGGAACTCTGTATATACAAAGCGGTACCATCCTACTTCATAGAATATCTATGCACTTAATTAGTTATTAACGCTAACGACGTCTTTATTTACTACTTTCAATAAAGAAACTCCGAAGTGATAAAATTAAAGTTTTTATTAATGCTTTTCACCAACCAGCATCTCTCTACAATAAAAGTTCTTTAATTTCGTGTCTTCATCATTGTTTTTACAATGCAACTATTATTGCATAAATTTGCTTTATTTGCAATATTTAATAAATATTTTATTATTCGCTTCTTAAAGCCTCTACCGGATTTTTTTTGGCAGCCATTTTAGCAGGTATAAATCCAGATAATAATGTTAAAATAACACTGATTATTATTAAAACAATGGCATGTAAGATATTTAAAGAAGCAATATTACCTACATCACTTACAAGCGATGATATAATAACATTAATTGGAATAGTTAAGACAATGGCGATTAAAATACCAAAGACACCTGCAAATAAACCAATAATAAATGTTTCGGCATTAAAGACCCTACTAATGTCTTTTTTACGAGCACCAATACTTCTTAATACTCCTATTTCTTTCGTCCTTTCTATAACTGATACATAAGTAATAATAGCAATCATAATTGATGAAACTACTAAGGATATCGCCGTAAATCCAACTAAAACATATGTTATAATATCTACCATTTTACTAAGAGCATCAAACATAATTTGCATTATATCAGTATAAATAACTCTTTCGGTTTCTTCTTTAGTTTCATTATAGTTATTTAAATACTCTTTAATTTCATTTTTAGAATTAAAATCTTTTGGATAAATATTTATGCTTTTAGGAATATCATTAGCGCCATATTTTTGTAAAAGATTATAGTATTCTTTTTCGGTAATTTCACTACCTTCAAGTGGATTAATATTAGGATTTGCATTCATATAATTTACTAAATCAGATTCTTTGTTTTGTTCTAAAATATATTCAGTTAATAAATGTGAATATACAAGACCAGAATTTAAGATTCCCATCGCTGTATCAGGTTTGGCACGTAAAATGCCTACTACTTTTAAAGTTAAACCTGAATTATATGTTTCATCATTAATAATAGTAACTCCTTCACTAGTTTTCCCATTCAAAACATAATATCCTTTTTCAGTATCATAAAGATATTTTTGATCGTTAGTTAATATTTTAAATTCTATATTTAACAATTCTTCAAAAGTATACGATTCTTTTTCTTGATCTTTAGTATATAAACCTATATTAGTTAACACAATATCACTTAATCTATTATACTTATCTACAACGATAACTACTTCATCTTTAGCTTGTGGTAGTCTTCCATTTTCATTTAAAATATCATATTGAGAAAGAATAAACTTTTCATTATTTAACATTTCTTGCCATATACTAGATGAAACACCATAATAATACTCTTGATCACCTATTGTTTGCTTCATAAAACCACTATTAGTAAAGAAGTTATATTCTAGCCTTCTATTATAACTAATTCCATTCGTTAATGAAGGATCTATTTTTTCAATAACTTCAGTTACATATTCCTCTGTTATATTATTTTTAATATACATATTTTCATAGGCTTCTGTTAAATTATTAATATATACTTCTTGTAATGCTGGGTATTTTTTTAAACTTTCGTCTTCTCTTACAGAATTTATGATTGCATCAATATTTTCGGTTTCTTCTTCAATAATTAAAGGATAACTAGATAATGTATCTGCTTGCATTTTATCAATATATTTTTGAAAGCCATTAGAAATAGCTAAAACTAAAGCAATACCTATAATACCAATACTTCCTGCAATAGAAGTTAAAATAGTTCTACTCTTCTTCTTTATTAGATTTTTAAAACTTAAAGAAAGTGCGGTAAAAAAACTCATAGAAGTTTTTTTCTTTTTACTTTCTATTTTATTTTTTTCTAAAGAATTATAAGGATTAGAATCACTAATAATTTCCCCATCCAACAAATTAACTATTCTCGTTGAGTATTTTTCTGCTAGATTAGGATTATGCGTAACCATTATAACTAACCTGCTTTTAGAAATCTTTTTAAGTATTTCCATTATTTGAACACTTGTCTTGCTATCTAATGCTCCAGTAGGCTCATCTGCAAGAATAATATCAGGGTCATTAACTATAGCTCTAGCAATTGCTACCCTTTGCATTTGCCCTCCACTTAATTGATTAGGTCTTTTATTTATTTTATCTTCTAGTCCTACTTGTTTTAAAGCTTCTATAGCTCTTTTTTTTCTATCACTTCTAGAGATTCCTGATAAAGTAAGGGCTAACTCAACATTTCCTAAAACAGATAGATGAGGAATTAAATTATAGTTTTGAAAAACAAAGCCTACACGATCATTACGATATGCATCCCAATCTCTGTCTTTATATTCTTTTGTGGATATTCCATCAATAATTAGATCTCCTTCACTATATTTATCTAACCCACCTAGAATATTTAAAAGCGTTGTTTTACCACACCCACTTGGACCTAAGATGGCAACAAACTCATTTTCTCTAAATTCAATATTAAGTCCCTTTAAAGCAGGAACAAATTCATCTTTAGTTATTTTATAATTTTTCTTTATATTTAATAGTTTAAGCATAGCATCGCCCTTTCATATTTCATTATACTTTATATTAATTATATTTCATACATTATTGTAAAATAATTAATAGTTATATAAGTGTAGTGACGCAATTTAATGTGCTCTTTCCTTAATCACTTACCTGGTGTTCCATATTTAAAAGTAAATATATAACAACTTGAATTTTATTTTTAATCATGCAATTTTAAAATCTTTTTTTATCTTCTTATCTCTTCCCTATTTCTTCTTTAATAATCGAAGAAGTCATCATTGGATTTGCTTGTCCTCTTGTTTGTTTCATAACTTGACCAACAAAGAAATCTAATACATTACTTCTGCCACCTTTATATTCTTCAATTAGATTTTGATTATTATCTAAAATACTTTGAACTATAGTTCTAATTGCACTATCATCACTCGTTTGCTTTATACCTAATTCTTCAATAATCTTTAATGGGCCTTTTTTATCTTCAACTACTTTATAAAAGACTTCTTTTGCTTGTTTAGAAGATATTTTTCCTTCTTCTATTAAATTAATGATTTGTTTTAACATTTTAGGAGTTAAGTATAAATCTTCAATACTTGTTTCGGTCTTGTTTAAATGTGCTAGTATAATAGAAGTAACCCAATTGGCACTTGTCTTAGGATTAATTCCAAGTTCTAAACATTTTTCAAAATATTCTGCCACACTTTTATCTTTAACGATAACAGAAGCATCATAATGAGATATTCCATATTCATTAATATACTTAGAAATTCTTTCAAATTGTAATGGAGGGATTGTTTTTCTTATCTCTTCAATAAATTCTTTTTCTAATTTATATGGAGGGATGTTTGGTTCAATAAAATACTTGTAATCAATACTTTCTACTTTTTCTCTCATACGATAAGTTTTGCAATCTACATCATCATATCTTCTAGTTTCTTGAATAATTCTTTCTCCTTTATTTAGAGCTTCTTTTTGTCTTTCTATTTCATATTCAATTGCTGCTTTAACATTAGCAAAAGAGTTAATGTTTTTCATTTCTACTTTTGTTCCTAAAACTTGACTACCTTTTGGGGCTAAAGAAATATTTACATCACATCTCATTTGACCACGATCAGTACGTGCTTCACTTATATCACAATAAATAAAAATTTTTCTTAAAGCATCTAAGAAAGCAAGAGCCTCTTCCGCACTATGTAAGCAAGGTTCAGTTACTGTTTCTAATAATGGTATACCTGCTCGATTGTAATCTATTAAGGAATAATTATCATAATGATCTAAACTTGCTGTGTCTTCTTCTAAGTGAATATCATGTATTAAAACTTTTTTTACTTCTTCACCTACATATACATTAATGTAACCATTCGTTCCTACTGGATCATGCGTTTGTGTAATTTGATATCCTTTTGGTAAATCAGCATAATAATAATTTTTACGATCAAAATACATTTTTTCAGGAACTTTACAGTTAAGTGCTAAAGACATTTTAACTGCCTTTTTTACAGCCTCGTAATTTACAGTAGGTAAAACCCCAGGAAAAGCTAAATCAATCTCTGTAACATTACTATTAGCCATCTCTTCATAAGCATTTAAAGAAGGTGAAAACATTTTCGTATGTGTTTTTACTTCACAATGCACTTCTAATCCAATTGTTACTTCATATTCCATCTTATTTTACCTCCTTTGCTATTTGCCCTTTATATGGATATTTTTCTTCAATAGCATAAGCAATATTTAAAACGTCTATATCCTTTTTAACTGCTCCTGTTATAGATAAACCTATAGGCATTTTATTTACGAATCCACATGGAATAGTAATACTAGGAAACCCTCCAAAATTACCAATTGCCATATGATTTTCTAATAATAAATAACGATTAGATAACTTATCTATATCTTCACTTCTAAATGTTGGAGCAACTGCCCCTTGTGCAGGCAAAATCATCGCATCATATTTTTTAAATAATTCATTCATTTTGTTTACAATTAATCTTCTAATTCTTCCAGCATTTAAAAATAACTTTTCTTGATTTTCTTTTTGAAGAATATAACTTCCTAAAACAAATCTTCTTTTTATTAATTCACTAAATCCTTTTGTTCTAGCATCAAACATAATCTCTTCAACCGTTTTTCCTTCTCCTCGTGGGCCAAAGATAATTCCTGTTAAATTAGAGTTATTAGAGGTTGCTTCTGCACATGAAATTGTAAAATATGTTGGAAAAATAGCTTCTAATAGTTTGATATCAAAACTTACTTCTTCTACTTCCATGCCTAATTCTTTACACTTTTTCATGGCTTCATCAAAATTATTTAAAATCTCTTCTAGTTCTTCATCGTAATCATCTTTATAATTATTTCTATCTAACATTTCCTTTATATAAAATACTTTTTTCCCTTTTACATCATTAGTTAATTCATTTATAAAATTAGTTTTAGTATCTAAAGATGTCATATCTTTTTCATCTTTTCCTTTTAAGCAATCAAGAACATAAGCAACATCTTTTACACTTCTTGTAAAACATCCAATATGATCAAGAGAGCACGCAAAAGGAAATAAACCATATCTAGATATTAATCCATAAGTTGGCTTATACCCAACTATTCCTCCATATGCCGCAGGTTTACGAATTGAATCTCCTGTATCACTTCCTAAAGCAAATGGTACAATGCCTAGAGATACTGCTGCTGCACTACCTGCACTTGAACCACCAATTAATCTATTTTTATCCCATGGGTTTTTTACAATTCCTGTATGAGCAGCTGTTCCTGTTCCTCCCATTGCTAATTCATCTAATGTAGTTTTGCCTATGCTAATAGCACCAGCTTCTTTTAATTTGGTTACAACGGTTGCATCATAAAATGGTATGTAATTTTTTAAGATATTTGATGATGCTGTCGTAAGTACCCCTTTAGTAGATATATTATCTTTTATCGCACAAGGTATACCCTTTAAAGGATTATCTTTTACATTATTTTCTTCTTTAGCATCGTCACAAATAGTTACAAAAGCATTGTATTCTTTTTCATAAGTATGTGCTAGTTTTAAACTTTCATTTACTAATTCTTCACTAGTAACTTTCTTTTCATCCATTGCTTTTCTAATTTCTTCAATTGTTCCCTTAATATAACTCATTTATTCCACCACCTTTGGTACTCTAACTTCTCTACCTTTTTTGCTCCCTGCATTACTTAAAACTTCTTCTATTTCAATATTTCTACTTTCTTCATCATTTCTCAATTCCACACTATCTAATTCAAAAGGAAAAGTCATTGGTTCCACACAGCTAATATCTTTAATATTACCAATTAAATCCATTTGTTTTAACATAACATCAAACTCTTTAAGTAATGTATCATATTCTTCATCATTCATATCAAACATTAACTTATGTGCATAATCTTTTAATTTTTCTTTTGTAATCATGTTATTCCTCCTCAACTTTTTAATTTTACCACAAAAAAAACAGTAACTCATCATTTTAGGAATGAATTACTATTAAAATTATCTTCACAGTGCCAACCTTGTATATTTAAATATAGTCTTTTAGCTAGACTACTCCTTTATTTTCATCTAAATATCTCAAAGTGTTCTTCATAATAATCTTAATCGTTAACTCACACCACAACTAGCTCGCTTAGATCAATTTTTATTACCATTTTTCTTTATCAACATACTTCTTATATTTATAAGTCGTTTTTAATGTTATGTCAAGGTAAATATAAGATTAATGTTTTAGTATAAAAACATAAATAACTATTGATTTTTTATTTTTGTAATGTTATTATACTTCAGCAATGTTATTTAAAAGTTAGGGGGGTAAAGTAATGTCAAGAGTATGTGCTATTACAGGAAAAGGTGCATTAAGTGGTAACAAACGTTCACACGCAATGAATGCAACACGTAGAAAATGGAATGTTAACTTACAAAAAGTTACAATAAATGGTAAGACTGAATATGTTTCAGCTCGTGCACTAAGAACCCTTAAAAAAGCTGGTTAATTAAAAAGTATCCATTCGGGTACTTTTTTTATTCTAAATTTTTTATTATTTCTTCCCATCTTCTCATAAGAATTTGTAGTTCATCTTCAAGATTTTCTACTATTTCTTCTAATTCCCTAGTTTTCATAAAATCACTGTATACTTCTTCAAGTTCAAATTGTTCATTAATATTTTTAATTTTTTCTTCATATTCCTCTATTTCTTTTTCTACTTTAGCAAGTTCTTTTTTTAAAGCATTTTTATCTTTATTAACTAAAGGTTTCTCTTCCTTTTTCACCTCTACTTTTACTTCATAACTTTTATCTTCTTTTTTAGCCATATATTGGTTATATCCATATGGATAATAAGTTGCTTCATTGTTTTCTAAGACTAACAAAGAATCAGATATTTTTCTAACAAAATACCTATCATGCGATACAAAAATAATAGTTCCTTTATAATCTTTTAACATCTTCTCTATTGTTTCTTTACTATCAATATCCATATGATTAGTAGGTTCATCTAATATTAATAAGTTGGGTTTTTTCTTAAATATTTTACATAAACCTAACCTTACCATTTCTCCTCCTGATAAAATTTTTAGTTTTTTATCAACATCTGTTTTAGAAAACATAAAGGCTCCTAAATCTTTTCTTGCTTCTTGATTAGTTAAAAAAGGATATGCTTTCATGTAATCTTCTAAAATTGTATCTTCACTAACACTAGTGGCACTTTGTTGATCAAAATAACCAACTTTTACATTAAAACCGTATTTTATTTCTCCAAATAAAGGTTCAATAAAACCCATTATTGTTTTAAGTAAAGTTGACTTTCCTGTACCATTTTCACCGATAATAGCTAATTTTTGCCCTTTTATAATAGTTAAGTTAATTCTACCTAATGCTTTATCATAACCATACTCTAATTCATTAAGAAACAAAACATTTTTCCCACTTTCACTAAGAGGATTAATATCCATTTTAAAAGTTTTATTATTTTCTTTAGGAGGTTCTTCTATTCTTTCTAATTTTTCTAGTTGCTTGATTCTTTCTTGTACCATTTTAGCTTTTGTAGGTTTATATCTAAATTTATTTATTAAAGTTTCTGTTTGTTCAATATGCTTTTGTTGTTGAACATACATTTTTTCTAAAGTATTATACATAGCTTCTTTTTGTTTTAAATAGCTATCATAGTTACCAGTATATTTATAAAGTTTTTTATGTTCAATTTCATATACTGTTTCTGCGACTTTATTAATAAATTCACGATCATGACTAACAATGATAAAAGCTTTCTTATAATTTTTAAGATAATTTTCTAGCCATTCAATTGCTTCAATATCCAAATGATTCGTAGGCTCATCTAATAAAAGTAAATCAGGTTTACTAAGTAAAAGTTTTATAAAAGCAATTTTCGTTCTCTCTCCACCTGAAAAAGAAGCAATTGGTTTATTAAAACTATCTTTTTCAAAGCCAAACTTTTTCAATACCGTGCTATATTCTTTTTGATAATAATATCCACCTAAATTTTCAAACAAATCATGTGTTTTAGAGTACTCATTTATTATTTTATCACTAGTATCTTTTTGCATTTTATCTTCTAATTTTCTTAGTTTTTTCTCTAACTCAATAATTTCTTTATAACACTCTAAAACAGTTTCCTCTAATGTTATATTCTCATTAGAAAAAGATATTTGCTTTAAACATCCTAAACTAAAATCATTAGATTTATTTATATATCCAGATAAATTAGTACTATCAAAAGTTAAATCAAGTTCACCTTGAATTACTTTTAATAAACTAGTTTTACCTGCACCATTTTTACCAATAATAGCAATTTTATCATTATTATTAACATTAAAATTGATATGCTCTATTAAAGGTTCTCCTCCGAATTCTATCTTACCATCTTCAACAACTAATCTCATATTAACCAATCCTTAATTATTACAATAATTTCTATATTCAATACCCATAGCTTTCTTTAATCTTTTTAAGTTTTCATTTGCTACTTTTCTTGCTTTATCACTACCCTTAAACAATATTTCCATAATTTTTTCTTTATTTTGTTCTAACTCTTTTCTTTTGTTTCTTACAGGCTCTAAAACCTCTTGTAAAATATTATTTAGGAATTTTTTGACTTTGACATCTCCTAGTCCTCCTCTTTTATAGTGAGCCTTAAGTTCATCTAGATTTTTATACTCTGGTAAATACTTAACAAAATGTTCATCTTTACAAAAGGCCTCAAGATAGATAAAGACTGGATTATTTTTCACATTTCCTGGATCTTCTACTCTTAAATGATTAGGATCAGTATACATACTCATAACTTTTTTTCTAATTTCTTCTGGTTCGTCACTTAAATAAATACAGTTACCTAAAGATTTAGACATTTTTGCTTTACCATCGATTCCTGGCAATCTTTGGCATGCTTCATTATCAGATAACACGGCTTTTGGTTCTAATAAAGTTTCACCATATAAATTATTAAAAGATCTTACGATTTCTCTTGTTTGTTCAATCATTGGAAGTTGATCATCACCAACAGGAACAATCGTAGCGTTAAAAGCTGTAATGTCTGCAGCTTGACTTATAGGGTAAGTTAAAAAACCCACTTGAATATCATTAGCAAAAGATTTTTGTTTTAATTCTTCTTTAACAGTTGGATTTCTTTTTAATCGAGCTAAAGTTACTAAATTCATGTAATAAAAAGTAAATTCAGTTAACTCACTAATTTCAGATTGAATGAAAATGGTTACTTTATTTGGATCTAACCCTGATGCTATATAATCTAATGCTACCTCAATAATATTATCTTTTACTTTTTGAACATTACCATAGTTATCTGTTAGAGCTTGAGCATCTGCAATCATGATATACATTTCATCATAGTTTCCTTCATTTTGTAATCTTACTCTTTCTTTTAAGGAACCTACATAATGGCCTAAATGCAATTTACCTGTAGGTCTATCACCGGTTAAAATTACTCTTTTCATAAAATCCCCCCTAATTACTTATTATGTTATTTTAACATAATATTTAATTACACACTAATTTAAACTTCTTTTTTTTAGGGTTTATTGTAAAAATGGTCGATTTTGACTATAATAATGATAGGAGTGATTAAGATGAATGAGGTAAGTACACTTAAAGTAAGTATCTATAAAGAGGGTTGGTTTGCTTTAGAAAATGATACTATGCCAAGTCATCTTTTTTCGCAAATGATCGATTCTTTGACGAAAACTTTTGAAGAAATATATGGAAAAGAAGGTGCTAAAGAACAAATTACTAAAATAGAGAAAGATAATAAAGAAGTTCTTTTTATTAATCAAAAAAAAGTTCCTAATATTATTAAAAGTTTAGTACATAATCCTTCAATGGAAATTCAAGTTTCTTTAACGGGTAGAAATAAAAATGGAGAAGAAGTTACTAGAATGATTTCTAAACCTTTTGATGCTAATAAGTGTGCTGAGGTTATTCCTTTTTATCATAATATGAATAAGAGATAATTTGTTTGATATATATATAAAATAATGTTATATTTATAAAGCGAAACGTGTATCACGTTTTTTATTTTGTAAAGGAGAATTATATGTCAACATTTGAAGAATTAAATTTATCTAAAGATAGTTTAAAAATTATAAAAGAATTAAATTTTAAAGAACCTACTAAAATACAAGAAGAAGCTATTCCTTTAATGCTTTCAGGTATCGATATTATGGGGTTATCACAAACTGGAAGTGGTAAAACTTTAGCTTTTGCCTTACCAATTATTGAAAGTATTAATAATGCTAATAAAATAGAAGCTTTAGTGATTTGCCCTACTAGAGAATTAGCATTACAAATTAATGAAGTTTTTCATACATTAATTAAATATCGTAAAGATTTATTAATTGAAGCAGTATATGGTGGTTCTCCTATTGAAAATAATATTAGAGCATTAAGAAAAAAAGTGAATATTGTTGTAGGCACTCCTGGTAGAATTATTGATTTACTTAAAAGAAAGGCTTTACATTTAGAATCAGTTAAAACAATTGTTTTAGATGAAGCAGATGAAATGCTAAAAATGGGATTTAAAGAGGATGTTGAGGAAATCTTTAAATATACACCTGAATACAAACAAGTAGTAATGTTTTCTGCTACTATGCCAAAAGAAATAAAAGATATTTCTAAAAATATTCAGAAAAATCCTACTATTATTAAAATAAATAAAGAAGAAATGACCGTTAAAACTATTAAACAATATTATTTTAATATTAATGGAAGTGAAAAAAAACAAGCTTTATTGAATTTACTATATATTCATCAGCCTAAAAGTGCGTTAATATTTGCTAATACTAAAAGAATGGTAGATGATTTATATGAATTTTTAAATGATAAAGATTTAAAAGTTAGTAAGCTACATGGCGATATGGCTCAAACAGAAAGGACTAGAGTTTTAAATAATTTTAAGGATGAGAAAATTAATATTTTAATTGCAAGTGATGTTGTTTCTAGAGGTATTGATGTTAATGATATTGAAATTGTTTTTAACTATGATTTACCACAAACTAGAGAATATTATGTCCATCGTATCGGGAGAACGGGCAGGGCAGGTAAAGAAGGAATAGCATATACTTTTGTAAGTGGAAAGAAGCAACTTAATGAATTAGTGCAAATAGCCAAAGAAACTAATTCTAATATTAAAGAAGGCAAATTACCTAATAAATTTGAGATTTTACAAATTTTGAGTGATACGTTTGTGAAAAATATTGAAAGTAAGTTAAAAGATGGACAATATGAAAGTTATAATGCTATTTCTAAAAGTTTACTTAATAAAGGCTATGAGGCTAGTCATATTATTAATGTTTTAGCATCAATGCTTATTAACTTTAATATTAAAGAAGTTAATGGTGTGAAAAGCAAAGAAAAATTATTGAGTGGGAAGAAAACCCAGCTTGTTATCTTTTTAGGGAGAAAAGATAAAATTAATGCTAATCATATCGTTTGTGCATTGGTGGAAGAGACAGGAATTGATGTTAAAAAGATTGGTAAAATACAAGTTAATGATACTTATAGCATAGTAAGTATTCCTGTTGAATATTGTAAAGATGCAATTTCTTCTTTATCAAAAATTAAAATTAAGAATAAAAAAGTTAAAATTGAAGAAAAGAAAAAATAGTTAGATGACTAACTATTTTTTGTGAAAAACTACGCTTCTCTAAAATTTTGCCGTTAAAATTAGAATAACCAATTGAAAACAGCAAATACTGGACTTGTACAGAAAGGCCATACTGGGTTTTCTGTTTCTGATCCAAATGGATCACCAGGTTTGATGATTGTTAAAACGTTTGTTAACATGTTCTTCCCTCCTTTTCTGTGTATTTTAGTGTGAGAAAAGTTGTCTAGACCTGTGAAAACTCGCCACATTTAGACTTTTTTTGCTATTTATTGTAAAAAATTGACAATTTAGTTATAATTCTTATGGTGATACTTAAATGAATGATTCTGTTATCAGTGGTGGTGATGATTATTTAAAGATTGGTTCTGCTATTCGTAAACTAAGAATGCAAGCAGGATTATCGCAAATAAAATTAGCAGAAGGAATTTGTGATAGAACTGCTCTTATTCATTTAGAAAAAGGGCGAGTAAAGCAACCTTCTATTTATCTTTTAAATCAACTTTGTAGAAGGTTATCTATTACACTTGATGATTTTTTCTTGTTTGCTTATGGTGGAGAAATAAATCAACTATGGTTAAAGAAAAATGAGATAGATGCCTTAATGAAAGTTAGAAAATATGAGAAGGCTTATGAACTAGCTAAAAAGTATACTGATAGGATTTTACATCCTGTGGATGCTCAATATCTTGGATTAGTGGAAGCTAATTATTTATATGATTTAGGAAAATATGAAGTAGCTAAAGAAAAGTATTTAAAAGCTTTAGCAATTACTAGTAGTTATATTGATGATGAAGTATTTACCCTAACTGAAATGAGAATTATAAATGGTCTTATTTATTGTAATTGGAGAATAGATGGTAAATTAAGTACTACTGAATCATTGTATTATATAAAAGTTTTAAATAATTCAATCTATGATTATCCTATGGATAAAGATTACCGAATCATTATTTCTTTAATGGTTTCTACTATTCACTTTTATTTTACCCTGAAAAATTATGATGATTGTGTTACTATCATTAATAACGCTATAGAATTATCTCATCGTTATTGTTGTTATGACTATTTAGGTAATTTATGGGTAATGTTAGCTAATATTTATGAAATATTAGAAGAAGTTGAAAAATCTAAATATTTTTATAAAAAGGCTACAACTTTTTTCAATTTATTTGAAGAGACTATTATGGAATCCGAAATAATAAAGCATCAATTAGATATTTATCAAAATGTTGATTGTTAAACTAACATAGTTATAATAATTATGTTATAATAGGTAGTATGTTCACGTAGCTCAGCTGGATAGAGCACTTCCCTCCTAAGGAAGGGGTCGTAGGTTCAAATCCTATCGTGAACGCCATTTAAAAAAAAAAGCCAACTCTTTTAAAATAGTTGGCTTTTGTTTTTATTACAATTATATAAATTTCTTGTTTTTTTATATTTCCTTTAATGCATTATTATTTAAAAGAAAATCTATAAGATTTATCCTTTTATACCCATTTTCTAAAATAGTAAACGGAGAGTTGTCCATCGTAATTACTATTTTTTTATAACCATCATCTAATCTTTTAAAGGCTCCTAATTCTCTCTTTTTCACTTCTTCATCCTCTATTGTAAAAGAAACTTGAATATAATAAGTATCTTTAAAATCTTTAGCAATGAAATCAATTTCTTGATTTACATTCTTTCCTATATCTACTATATACCCCCTTTTTAATAACTCTAAATATACAATATTTTCTATAGTATGTGTCATTTCTATTTGCCTAAAATTAAGTTTTGTATTTCTTATTCCAATATCACTAACATAATATTTATTCAATGTTTTCAAATATTCTTTTCCTTTTATATCATAACGATTAACTTTATAAAACAAGAAAGCATCACATAAATAATCTAAATATATACTTATCGTTTCATTAGTAATTTCTTTAACACCATTAGATTTTAAGGTGTTTGCAATTTTACTAGAGGAAACATACGATCCAATAGAGGAACAAAGTAAGTCTACCAGGGAATTAAATGCTTGAACATTTCTAATATTGTGTCTATCAATAATATCTTTTGTTACTACTGTATTACAAATCATTTCTAAATATTTTACTTTATTGACTTTATTATCTTCTTGTAACAAATAAGGCAAACCTCCATACATAATATAATCATTAAAAGCATTGTTTTTATCTCCTTTTACAAAATCATAATATTCAGAAAAAGAAAAAGGATAAACTTTTATTTCTACTCCTTGTCCTCTAAATATTGTATTAATTTCTTTTGACAATAACCTTGAGTTAGAACCAGTTATATAAATGTCTACATTAAAATCTCTCTTAATATCATTCACAACTTCCTCAAAATTTTCTACTAATTGTATTTCGTCTAAAAGAAGATAATACCTATCTCCATTTTTTATATAATTTTCAATATAGTTATATTTTCTTTATTTACCCCTGAATCTATTAAATAATTATAAAATAAATCAAACAAAAGAACTGATTTGCCACATCTTCCAATACCTGTAATAATTTTAACGATATCTTTATCTTTTTAAGATATAAATTGGTTAAGATAATAATCTCTTTTTATTAACATATAAATCACCCAATAATATTTATATCCGTAAAACTTTTAAAAATAAATATTTTTACGGATTTTTAATTGTAAAAGTTAATTGGATGAGGTTCATCTTTCCTAAGAAGAAGATCAGAAGCTCAAATCCTATCGTGAACGCCATTTTAAAATAACGATCTTTTAAATCGTTTTTATTTATAATATTTACAAAGACATTCACAAATAGTAAAATTTAAGAAATTTATTGGAGGTATTTTATGGCCATTCGTGTTTTAGCTTCTAGTAATACTCATAAAATTAAAGAATTCAAAGAAATTTTTAATAATGATCAAATTTTATCTTTAAAAAATATTGGTTTTGATGAGAAAATAGATGAAAATGGAAATTCTTTTTTAGAAAATGCTTTAATTAAAGCTAAAGCAGTACATGCGTTTTTAAAAAAGAAAAAGATCTTGGCGTCTGTTATTGCTGATGATAGTGGACTATGTGTTGATAGTTTGGATGGTGCTCCTGGCATTTATAGTGCTAGATATGCAGGAACAAATAGTAGTGATAAAGAAAATAGAGATAAATTATTAAAAGAAATGAGAACTAAAGAAAATAGGAAAGCTCATTTTGTTTGTGTTATTGTAGAATACTTTATTGATGGAAGTTATATTTATTCACAAGGTTATACATATGGCACTATTTTATATCAAGAAACTGGTGATACTTCTTTTGGTTATGATTGTCTTTTTTTCTCTAACGAATTAAATAAATGTTTTGGTTTAGCTACTAGTCAAGAAAAAAACAAAGTATCACATCGTTATAAAGCTATTTTAGAATTATTATATAAAGAAAAAGAGAGAAATATTTTTATATCTGAAGTTTGTGGGTTATGTTATGGAGCAAAAAGATCACTTTCACTTACTAATGAACAAATAGAAAAAAACAAAAAGATTATTTTATATAAAGAAATATTACATAATTCTAATGTAATTAAATCGTTGGAAGAAAAAGGTATTAAAACGGTTAATAATCTAAATGATATTAATAAAGATGATTTAGTTATAATAAGGGCACATGGAGAACCCTATAATACTTTCAAATATTTAGAAGAAAAGCATATTAAATACGTTGATTGTACTTGCCCTAATGTAAAAGCAATAAATTACTTAGTACAAGAAAAAGATAATGAGGGATATAAAATTATTATTCTTGGTAAATATGGATTTAGTAATAATAAAATGCATCCTGAAGTAGAAGGAATAGCAGGTTGGTGTAGTAATCCTCTTTTTATTGAAGATGAATCGGAAATTGAAAAGATAGATTTAAGTTATGATAAATACTTTTTAGTAGTTCAAACAACTTTTTCTAAAGATAAAACTGCTTTATTTATTCAAAAAATAAAAAAACTAATGAAAAATAATAATAAAATATTTGATTATAAAAACACTATTTGTAATGCTCAAAAATTAATTAATGACTACTCTACTGAACTTGCTAAAAAAGTTGATGTAATGATTATAATGGGTGGTAAAAATTCTAGTAATACTAAAGAATTATTTAATAATGTTAGTAAAATTAAAAAATCATTTTTTATAGAAAAGCCTGAAGATGTTATAAATTTGATTAAAAAACAGGAAATAAAAAATGGACATAAGATTGGTCTTAGTGCAGGTGCTTCCACTTTAAAAGAAGATATCTTAAAATTAAAAGAAATAATTATTAATAATTTATAAAATAACTTTTATTTACATTGATAAAGCTCTTTTTTTAGAATATAATGAAAAAAGTAAAAGGAGTTAGGTAGTATATGAAAGTATTGAATGTTTTGCTAATAGTTATCTCTTTAGTTACCATTATTGCTTTCCTTACGATAACTCTTTTAAGGATGAGAACAATTCGTACACAAGCAAAAAAATTTGGAATGAGAAAAGAAGTTACCGATCCTTTGTTATATTGGTTTTCTTATATCAGTGCCTTTTTAATTATAATTATTAAAGTTATTGTTTGGTTTTCAGTAGGTGATAAAATGACTACTAGTCAATTAATTTTTAGTGAAATTTTGCCGACAATTGCTTTAATTATTTTTACTAGAACAATTGGTAAATCTGTTATCTTGCGTGCTGAAAAGAAAATATATATGAATAACTTAGTAACGGAAATTAAAGATGTTCATAAACTTGTAAAGAAAAATAATAAATGGACTTTATATACCACAACTGGTCAATATCCTGTTACTTTAAGTAATACAACTGTTTATAAAATTGCCGATATCACTGGGGCTAAAATTGAAAAAGAAAACGAGGATCTTTAATTTTTATCAAAGTTAATACTTGCTCGGTAATTACTATCAATTTTATTTAATTCAGAATTAATTAGTAAATATATTTCTTCGTTACTTAATTTATAATCATAAGGAACTTCTAAATCAAAACTAATAATAATTTTATTTTTCTTGTTAGTTATTTTTAATTCATGAAAGTTTAAATTCTTATCTATATTTTCAATAATCATAGTCAATTTAAGATTAATGTCATTTAATAATTCATCATTTAAAGGAATAGGATCAATATGGATAACTAATTCTACTTGATACATTTTTTTAATGTTTTTTTCTAATTTATCAATAATTTCATGAGCTTCAACTAAAGACAAAGAACTATCTATTTCAGCATGTAAACTCATATATACTTCTCTTCCTCCATAATAATGATATAAAATATCATGAATACCTAAAATGTTTTTATCTTTTAATACTTCTATTTTTACTTGATTAATAAGTTCTTTGTCAGGAGTTCCTCCAATTAACTTATCTACCGTTTCTTTAACTAAATTTATTCCTCCTACTACAATATAAATACAAACTAATAATCCTAAATAACCATCTATATTAAAATTAAATATTTTTCCAATTAATAAACCAATAACAATAATTAAAGTTGTTATAACATCATTAATAGAATCTTTAAAACTAGCTTTTAAAGAAAGTGAATTAATTTTTTTACTTGTCTTGTAATAAAAAATTGCTATCCATAGTTTAATAAAAATAGTCATAAATAAAATAATTAAAATAATATAATCATAGCTAAATTCAACTGGATTTATAATTTTTTTAACACTAGAAATACCTAGTTCTAAACCAATTAATAAAATAATAAAAGAAATAACAAAAGCACATATATATTCTATTCTTTGATGACCAAAAGGATGTTTTTTATCCGCAGGTTTTGAAGACAATTTAAATCCAATAAGAGTTATAACGGAGCTAGATGCATCACTTAAATTGTTAATCGCATCACTAATAATGGAAACACTTCCACTCATTAAAGCAATAACTATTTTAATTAAAAATAAAATCGTGTTAAAAATAATTCCTATAATTCCTGCAAATATACCATATCTTTTAATAACTTTAGAATCTTTAGTATTATGATAATTTTTAATAAATTTACGATATAAAAACTCCATTATTTACACCTCTTTTAAAATAATTTAATAAAGCTTCTTTTTCATTTAAACACTCTTCATTAATAACTGCTTCTAGTAATAAATTCAAATACTTACTTATTTTCTCCTTTTCAAGATTAAATTGCAATAAATCACTGCTTTTTATCTTTAAATCTTTTAAGCAATAACACTCTTTATTACTAATTATCTTCTCTAATAAAAAATAAATTTTTTTATCTTTATGCATATATTTATTTCTAAAAAGCAAAAAATCATGTACTACTTGATAACCATATTTATTTAACTTAAATTTTAAATCTTTTTTATCACAAATAAACTTTTCTTCTTTTAAAAGTAAATATCTATTTTTTATTTTATATTCACTATTATAAAAAAATAAAGCTTCTTTAATACTATATTCTATATTTTCTTTAAATAAAACTAATTCTAATTTATTTATTTTAAAAACATCTTCAAATATTAGTTTATATTCTTTTAAAATATAAAGATAATTTTCTCCTTTTAAAATTCCTTCTAATTCGATATGATTTTTAAAAAAGGATATTTCTTTTAAATATTTATAATTATTAAAAAGAGCTTTTTTTAAATCATAATCTATATCAAACTTTAAATTAGAAGCAAATCTTAGTACTCTTAAAACTCTTAAACTATCTTCTTTTAAACGTAAGTTAGGTTCTCCAATCATTTTAATTTTTTTATTTTTTAAATCTTTTAATCCATCATACATATCAATTAATTTATTTCCATCATAACATAGGGCATTAATCGTTAAATCCCTTCTTTTTAAATCCTCATCAAGTTTATTAGTAAACTCAATATATGAAGGATTACGATGGTTATGGTATATTCCCTCTTTTCGATATGTGGTTATTTCGATATTGAATTTATCTACTTTGAATTTAAGACACCCGTATTTTATATATTTAGTATTTAAAGTATATTCTTTTAAAATGTTTTTTAATTCATTAGGTAACATAGATGTTGTTATATCAACATCATAAGTTTCTTTTTTTAATAAACTATCACGAACAAAACCACCTACTATGTAAGCTTCATATCCTGTATTTTTAATTAAATTAAGAATGTTTTGTACTTGTAAAGGTATTTTGATATTCATAAATATCCTCCCTTTTATTAATTATAGCAAATATAAAAAGGAAAGAATATTTCTTTCCTTATAAATCACTTGTAATTATTTTTCCTTCTTGTAAAGTTTGCTTAATATCTATTATTCTTTGATTTGAACTTCCTTTATATTTTAAAGATAAATCTAATAAATCATAGATAAATGGGCCATCTATTAAATAATCTATGTAATTAAATAGTTCTTTATATTGAGGTTTAGTCATTTTTATAATTTGCTCATATGTGTAACCTGTATAAACAATAATGTTTAGATTAAGTTCTTTTTTTATTTTTTTACATAACTCTAGACAATCATCTATTTGCATTAACGGATCTCCTCCAGATAGCGTTACACCATCTGTTAAAGGAACGTTTTTTATTTTATTAATTATTTCATCTACACTCATTTCTTTTCCTTTATTTATATCATGAGTTTCTGGGTTATGACATTTGTAACAATTATGTGTGCATCCTTGAAAAAAGATAACGAAACGGATTCCTGGGCCATCTACGATTGATTCCTCTATTATCCCACTAATTTTCATAATGCTCCTCCATAGAGTGCTTAACTCGATGTTCAACTTCAGCTCTTTTAGCATCATTAAATCTATCAAGTGTACCTACTAAGTAACCAGTTATTCTTCTAATCCTTTCAAACTTAATTTCATTTTCTTTACGATGACAACAAGGACATTCATTATTAATAATACCATTGTAACCGCATACAGGATCACGATCAAGTGGATGGTTAACAGAACCATATCCTATACCTTTTTCTTTCATGTGACGAATAATTTTTTCAAAGGCTGGTAAATTTTTCCCTATATCACCATCTACTTCAACATAACTAATGTGCCCACCGTTAGTTAACTCATGATATGGAGCTTCAATATCAATTTTCTTGAAAATAGAGATAGGATAATATACAGGAACATGGAAAGAGTTTGTATAAAATTCTTGATCAGTTATTCCTTCAATTTTACCAAAAATCTTTTTATCCATTTTAATAAATCTTCCTGATAATCCTTCCGCTGGGGTTGCGATTAAAGAAAAGTTTAATTTATATTTACTTGCAGCTTTATCGCATTTTTCTCTCATAAAGCCAATAATTTTTAATCCTAATTCTTGAGCTTCTTTACTTTCACCATGATGTTTACCTATTAAAGCCTTAAGAGTTTCTGCTAAACCAATAAATCCAATCGTTAAAGTTCCATGCTTAATAACTTCTTTAACACTATCACCAGGTTTTAATTTATTAGAATCTAACCATATGCCTTCTCCCATTAAAAAAGGAAAGTTATAAACTTTTTTATTACTTTGTACTTCAAATCTTTCTAATAATTGATTGATTACTAAATCACATTTTTCATCTAATTCTTTCATAAAAGCTTCAATATTATTACGATGTTTTAAAGCAATTCTTGGTAAATTAATCGAAGTAAAACTTAAATTTCCTCTTCCACAAGTTACTTCTCTTGTTGGGTCGTATACATTAGCTAAAACTCTAGTTCGACAACCCATGTACGCTACTTCTGTATTATAATCTCCTTTTTTATAATATAAAGCATTGAAAGGAGCATCTATGAAAGAAAAATTAGGGAATAATCTTAAGGCACTGCATTTTATTGATTTTATAAATAAATCATAGTTAGGATCGCCTTCATTGTAGTTAATTCCTTCTTTTACTTTAAAAATTTGAATTGGGAAAATAGGAGTTTCGCCATTTCCTAATCCTTTCATTGTTGTCTCTAATAAACAATCTATAACCAAACGTCCTTCACTACTTGTATCTGTTCCATAGTTAATAGAAGAAAATGGAACTTGTGCTCCTGCTCTTGAATGCATTGTATTTAAATTGTGAATAAAAGCTTCCATTGCTTGATATGTAGCATCTCTTATTTCGCTTGCAGTATTTTTAACAACATTCATAATAACTTTATTTATTACTTCTTTATCATGATAAATATTAGTTAATTCTTTCATTAAATATTCATTAAAATCATGATTATCCATTTTAGGCTCTAATCCTGTTTTTTCTTTTATTTCTTTAAATAAGTTTTTAATATCTTCTATTTCTACATTTCCATATAAAAAATCTAACATTTTAGCTAAATTATTACGGTATAGTTTAGCATATGTTTTTCTAACTCCAATTGCCATCGCATAATCAAAGTTAGGTACACTTTGCCCACCATGTTGATCATTTTGATTAGATTGGATAGCAATACATGCTAAAGCAGAATAACTACGAATATCATTAGGTTCTCTTAAAAAACCATGTCCTGTGCAAAAACCATCTTTAAATAATTGTATTAAATCTATTTGGCAACATGTCATAGTTAAAGCATAGAAGTCTAAATCATGAATATGAATGTCACCTTCACTATGTGCTTTAGAAAATTTTTTATCTATTAAACATGTTAAGTAAAAGTTTTTAGCTGCTTCACTTCCATATTTAAGCATGGTTCCCATTGCTGTATCACCATTAATATTAGCATTTTCCCTTTTATTATCATTTTGTGATGAAGATTCAAAAGTAATATCTTTTAAGGTTTTCATTAATTTTGTTTTTGCTTCTCTAGCTTTACTACGATTAGCCCTGTATACGATATAATTTTTAGCAACTTGATTATATCCCCTATCAATTAAAACATTTTCTACGATATCTTGTACATCTTCTACCCCTGGAATATTATCCTTATATTTTTCATTAATCCTTTTAACTACTTCATCTACTAATGAACCAACAGGTACTTCATAAGCTTCTTCAGTGGCTTCCACAGCCTTAGAAATGGCATTATAAATTTTTTCCTTTTCAAACTTTACCTCTCTACCATCTCTTTTAATTATTTTTTTAACCATAAAAATTCCTCCCCCCTAACATAAATTACTTCTCCCCAGAGTAATTTAGTTAAGTGTCATAGAAGTGTCCTATAACAATTTTGATTTTAGTTAATTTAAACTATGCTTTCAATTATTTTAAATTATTTTTGTTAATATTTTTTTGTCAATATATTTTGCTTAATTTTATTGCCATTTTTTAGGGAAATGTTTTTTTCTTACTCGCTCTAATGAAAAATAAATTAAAAGCTCCTTGCTATTAACAAGGAGCTTATTTTTATTCAATATTAATTTTTTTAGTAGTAATTTTTTTATCTTTTTCTTCTTTAAAAGTAATACATAAAATACCATTTTCACATTTAGCACTTATTTTACTTTCATCTATTTCTCCAACATAATAACTTCTTGAACAAGTCCCACTATATCTTTCTTGACGGATATATGTATCATTTGAATTATTTACTTGTCCCTGCTTTTTAGCTTCTACAATTAAATAACCCTCTTCATAACTAATACTTATATCTTCTTTACGATATCCTGGAACATCTACTTCATATACATAACTATCTCCCTCTTTACGTATATTTGTTTTTAAAATACTACTGTTAGTGAAAATTGGAATGTCAAAGAAATTTTTTAACCAATTACTACCAAATACATCATTATCATACTTTGTAAGTGAATTTTTCATATTTTTCTCCTTTCCCTTTAATTTTTCCCATATTTTTTATTTTTAAACTATAAATTTAAAATAATATTAATATCTTGATGATTTGTAAGCTCTTTTAATGGTAATCTTAAATACATAGATTGATATCCTTTCTTCTTTAACATATATTTAATACCTAAAGGATTAGTTTCACTAAAAATAATCTTACTTAAATCTTTTAAATATTTATCAATAACTTCATTTTCTATACCAGCATTATAGTCCTCTATTAATTCTTTTATATCTTTTCCAAAGACATGACTAAGTACCGAAACAACTCCATTTCCCCCTAATTTAAGCATATTCAAAGTATATTTATCATCCCCACTATAAATAAGAAAATCTTTTTTCTTTTCTTTAACTATTTCAATTAGCTTAAAATCATCACTAGCATGTTTTAATCCTATAATATTAGGACATTCTTCAATAAGTTTTAACAAAGTATCTACTTCTAATTTAACAACTGTCCTACTAGGAACATTATATAAAATAAATTTTTCTTCTTTAAAAGTATTAGCAATCTTTTTAAAATGCTCATATATTCCTTGTTTATTAGGTTTATTATAGTAAGGAACAATAATCATTAAAGCATCATGTTTATATTTTTTTATCTTATTAATTTTATTTATAGTTTTAAAAGTACAGTTTGTACCAGCATTAATAATTATTTCAATATCTAAATTTAATTCATTTACAATTTCAATAATTCTTATTAATTCTTCATCACTTAAACTTGTACCTTCACCGGTCGTTCCTCCTAAAACAACACCATCACTACCTTGCTTTACCACATCTTTTACTAATTTTTTTAATTCTTCTTCATCTAAATTTCCTTCACTATCAAAAGGAGTAACTAGTGCTGTAATTAGTTTACTTTTCATTGAATCACCTCATAACATTGTATGATTTAATAATAAATAGGTGAAAGTATAAAAAAACTCAAGTTCTTCACTTGAGTTATTATTTTTATGAATTTCTAATAGCATCTATTGGCTTTTTCTTAGCAATTCGATGTACTGGTAAGTACGAAGAGATAAAGGCTACTAAAAGACTTACACCTAATATTAATAGAACTTGTCTTATACCCATATTTAGTAGGGTAATTAAGATTCCATAGTCATTTCTGAACATATTGTTAAGTAATAAGCACACTACGAATGACCCTATTAAAGCTAGAACAAAGTTAATAATAGCGATAATGAATGATTCACTAAAGAATATTTTAAAGACATCTCTTCCTCTAGCACCAATTGCTCTAAGTACACCAATTTCTCTTTTCTTGTAAGAAATAGAAATAGTTATAAAGTTAAGTAATAGTAATGAAGCAAATACTGCAAACCCTATACCAACATATAAGAAGACACTTGATAAAGTTTCTATCAAACTATTTATTTGGCTCATACTAGACATTACTGGATTGTTTAAAACATACATAATGTCTCCTTCTTTATAGCCATATTCTACAATTTTTCTTACTTCAGCTTCATTTGTATAATCTAATTTTGAAATAGCGAAGTTATAAACTCCTCCTAGTTCCTGTTTATATTCATCATAAATTACAGGAGATATTAATCCATAAGATAAGCCACCATTAGAATTTTTTATTTCTTCTATATAGTACCCTACAATCGTAAATTTTCTTGGACTTTCATAATAATCTTCACCACTTGGAGAATAATATCTAAAATAAATAGAATTAGGAATTAGTGTTTTGATTTTTTCAACAGCTAGTCTCTTTAATCCATTTACTATTCCTTTTTCAGCATCAGTTAAAGTAAGGTCACCATAATATGATGATGAGGCATTACTAATAATGAAACTTAAATAATTATTATAATCACCATAATCACCATTTTCATATCTAATTTGATATTCACTTTCTAAAACACTCTTTATTTCACTACGATTTAAATATGTTGAAACATCAACATACATAGAAGTATCTACACTATTAATAAAATTTTCTATTTCTGTTTTCATCTCATCAGTTAATTCTTCGCTATATTCAGGATAATCTCCGGTCCATTTTGTATCAGCACCATAATTATAATATGTGAATACTTCATAATAAGAGTAATTGTCGTATTTGCTATCATTATCCATAAATGTCATTAAACTATCACGAACGTAGTTCTCTTTACCAGATAATGACAGAATATCATATAAACCAAGGTACGTATTTTCACTTGGATCAAAATCCATATTTGATAACATACTATAACTTATAACTATTTCATCATTAGCAAGAGTAGATTTTTCTTCGTTAAGCCATACAATATCTGCCTTTACACTGTCTTTTAAATTAGAAATATAATCGTAGCTATTTCCAGATGCTGAAGTAGAAGGCTCTACATCACTAATTATACCATAAATAGAATTATTAATTTTATCTAATTCTGATTTAGAAAAATTTCGGTTATAATAACCTGAGTTTAAATACCCTAAAGCATGTGAAGATTTAGAAATAAAATCATCAAACTCTCTTTCAAGCATATAATCAGAAATTCCTGATCCAAAACCTTCCTCATTCATTTTTTCATATCTATCTAGATTTACATTAGTATCAATAACACCTACTATTTTAAATTTCTTATTATACTCAGGTTCTATCTCTTTACCTATAATATCACTAATACTATTAATCTCAATTTCAGTACCACTACTACCTTTAAAATTACCTTTTTTAAATATTTCATAAGTATACTTTGTTATAACTATTTCATCATCACTAGAAGGTAAACGACTTTCTTCTAATAAAGTACCAATCACACTTTGATTATTTTGATTAATTTCAGCAAAACCATATAAAACACTTCGATATGTTCCTCTATAGTCGCTAATTCCTTCATTATTATAAATATATTCGCTTATATAAGCATTTGAACCATACTCATTCAAACTAAATACAGGAAGAAATTTATAACCTTCTAAATCTGAATTTAGTTTATCAAAATCGGCTAATGAAAGTTTTTTCTCATCATAATATGAGCTATTTCCCTCGCCTTGTTTTACTTCTTTAGAAAAAGAAGCATAGTTAATATTACTATCCATAATAGATTGAATAGTGTTATCAACCTTATCATAACTACCCATTGTATCTGCTAAACCAAATAAAGCAAAAGCTATCGCTGATAAGATAATGGTAAAGAATAATCTAACAGGTTTACTCTTTAAACCACTAGCACCCATCTTAAATGAATCTTTCGCAGGTAATTTTGATCTAATCAATTTAAAATCTTTAGGATTATAATCTTTTACATCAACATTATCTGTTTCTTTAAATGACTCTTTATTACCTTCTTCATCAATCATAGCAAACTTTTTAAATTCTGTATTTGCTTTACTATCTACTGAAATAACAATATCATCATTTTGTTTATTTAAGAAATCTAGTAATGTCTTAGTTTTAGTAGAATCTATTTTTGTTCCCTTTTTAATAGTTAAGATTTTATCATCAACTATTTCAAAACCATTACTCTCTTTAGGTGAACTCTTATACTTACTAATATCACTAATAATCTTACCATCTGCTAGTTCAATAATACGATCGCCATAATACTCAGCAAACTCACGATCATGAGAAACAACTAGTACTAACTTAGTTTTAGATAGTTTCTTTAAAGTATCAAAAACTTGCTTACCAGTATTACTATCAAGTGCTCCAGTAGGTTCATCCGCCATAATAATTTCAGGATTTTTAACTAAGGCTCTAGCAATTGCTACTCTTTGCTTTTGACCACCTGATAAAGTATTTGGCTTACGTCTACCATATCCTTTTAAATCAACTTGTTCCGTTAAAGCATCTATAGCTTCTTTATCTGCTTTCTTCCCTTGTAACTCTAAAGCTAATCCAATATTTTTATTTACGGTAAATTCTTCTAGAATATTATACTCTTGGAAAATAAAACCAATAAAAGTATTACGATAACTATCAAAATCAGCATTAGAAAAATCTTTACTACTCTTACCTTTAACAATTATTTCTCCTGAGTCATACTTATCCAATCCACCTAAAACATTTAATAAAGTTGATTTACCACTACCACTTTTACCTAAAATGAAGACCATACCTGTTTCTTCAAATTTTACACTAACATTATCTAGTGCTTTTACTACCGGTCCATTCTTTGTTTTATACGACCTGCATAAATTTCTCGCTTCTAACATATTATCACCCATGTTAATTATATCAAATTTATTTAATTTTTAAATGTTTTTTAATTTTTTTATATAAAAAAACAGAAAAACGATATGTTTTCCTGTTTCTCTTTGCCATAAAAGTAATTTTAGTACTTCTTTTATTCAGCAGTAGGATCTTCTCCACCGTAATAAGTTTTAGCAGGACTACCCTCTTCTAAATAAACAACCTCATAAGTCTGTCCATAAATAATTGTTGTTCCATCAGTATCATAAACTTCTTTCGCTACATATAAGTTATTTACGGTACCACTTTCATAGTTAAATGTTGCACTATATTCATCCCATTCAACATATAAAGTGTTAATTGTTCCTCCATTTAAAGTAAATGATCCTGGATTATTAGCACTATATTCATTAGAATTAACAAAAGCCATACCAACTTCTCCACCATTAATTGCAATTAGAGATCCAGTAGCATTTGCTCCAATCCATAAATCTGCTGAGTAATGCAAAAGATAATTGCTTCCATCAATTGCTACACTTTCTTCAAGCCCACTATAATTGTCTCTAATAGCACCTGAAGTCATGATAAATGATGCGTTATTTGAAATATATACTCCTCCAGATCTACCGCAATTCCCTTTATTAATACCATTTATGATGATAGCATTATCAATGGTTACAGTACCACTAAATACAGTTATTGCTCTAGCTGCTTGATTACCATTAATATTTACATTCCTTAAAGTTAATGAAGTATCAGTTGTATTTGAAGGAATATAGAACAATGAATAAAGATCTCCTGCACGTTCAGTAATTGTAGTACTAACAAAGTCAGAACTTGCTGATATAGTATATTCATTATTACCATTAATTACTACATTTTTACCATTTTCAATTGTTATTACTGAACTTATTTGCATGTCTCTTGCTAAATAAATTTCTTCATATCCGTTAGCAATTGCCGCTCTTAAGCCTGCTTCATTATACACGTGTGATGAAACAACTTGTAAAGTTCTATTTTGATCAGCATCTTCTCCAAATACTAATTTTACTTCACTTTCAAAAATAACATCAAAAGCCGTATAAACATTTTCTTCAGTTTCTGATTTTACTATACTATCAAGTCTAATTGAATAATTCTCTTTACTCTCTACGTTGTAAATTTCAATGTATTCATAACCACTATACGATATTTGATAATTACCAATACCAATAGGCTCATTAGTATTAAATATCTCAAATTGATTGTTTTCATTAAGGTTATATCTTACAGAATTACCAATGATTATATATTGTTTTTCAGTAAAGATGTCAAACTGCATAGGACTTTCGAATGCTATATTACTCAATACATCTAAAACATAATACACTCCTCTATCATCATTATAAACATATAAATACCTTTGACTGTCTACAAAACTATATGTATTTAATTCAATAGTAACTCCTTCTCTTGTAGATAATTGATAATTATCTGCATTTTTATTTATTGTAAGTATATCATCACCATAATAAGGATAATATTCATTCTCATAACTATTTACAACTAAAGTATTATCTAAAACATAAGCATAACGAGAATATATATCAAGGCTTACTTGCATCTCAATGGTACCATCAGTAAGTTTTATATCAACATATCCTTCTTCTATGTTAGCATCAGTTATTGTGCAATTAAATTGCTTTCTACTATTACCACCATAATAAAGTGCCTTACTACCGCTAATAGTTATGGTTTCTTGTCCGCTTATTCCGTTTATAGAGTAATTTCCATATATTAAATACTTATCTTCTTCAGATATATGAACAAAACGCACTAATTCAGTAGCTTTACCTTCCTTATAATCAACTTCTTCTCCTACATAAAAATACATTATTTGAGCTTGCTCCATACCAGGTGTCTGCATACTTATTTTAATATAGTCTTCTATAATTTCAGATAATATATAATCTGTAACATTTTGAGATTGATCACCAGTTATCACTGTAACTGAATCTAACTCACCACTTGCATTAATATTTATTTCATATACTGATCCATAGTCATCATTATAAACATATAGTCCTTCTTTTAATTCTAATGTTTTTTCAGAAGGTAAATCTACTTCTAATGTCCAAGAACCATCAACATATAAATAAACATCATTGTTAACTGTGTCAAAATAGAAATCTCCTTCATTAATTCCATCTGCTATTGTTGGAGCTCCTTCTCCTGTCAACCATTTAGTTCCATCTTCACCAGCAACTCCTTGTTCTCCCTGTGGTCCTTGTTCACCAGTTGCACCAGTTTCTCCTTGTTCTCCTTGAATAGTGTTAACTACTTTTTCCCAACCGGTCTCTCCTTTTTTATAAATTGCTAGACTTACTGTATCTAAATAAAAATCTCCTATTTTGCCTATATCATTTGCAGGAGCAGTTGTTCCGCTTAACCAAGTAGCTCCATCTTCACCAGCAACTCCTTGTTCTCCTTGTGGTCCTTGTTCACCAGTTGCACCAGTTTCTCCCGCAGGTCCTTGTGCTTTAACGTTTGTATCTACGTTATCAATAAACCAGTTTCCATTTGATCCAATTACAATAATTGGTGTACGACCATCTTCTCCTTTTTCTCCTCTTTCTCCTCTAATACTTGCTAACCATTCTTCATAAGTTAACTCTGTAGCTCCTTGTTCAACTGCTAACTGGTAAATCTTATATTGTTGCGTATCTTCTACTTTAGTAGTAGGTTCATCATCCTTACACCCAGTTACATAGCTAGCAGTACCGAAAACTAGAGCAACTGCCATTGTCCATTTTAAAAATTTCTTTAGTTTCATATTAGTTCCCCCTTGATTAAAGTATATCTTTTTTAAACGTAAAAATGAATAGATTAAGTATTTTTTTAACTTTAATTTTAGAATAGTATTTTCAAAATAAATTATATTTTTGTTTCTTTTAGATACATTGTGTGATTTTCGCATTTTTTTTTACATAATATTTTTTTATAAATAATTAGTAAAGTGGATAATTTATTATAGAAATGATGGAAAATATTAACAAATAAAAAAAATAGGTTTTACCCTATTTTTCTTCAGGTTTAGGAAGTAAATCTTTGATAGAAGCATTTACTCTACCTTTTTCATCTATTTCAGTAACTACTACTTTAACTACTTGTCCTACTTTTAAAACATCACGAGGACTATTTATATGATCATATGATATTTTTGAAACATGAACTAAAGCATCACAGCCTTCAAACAATTCAACAAAAGCTCCATAATTTTCAAGCCTTACTACTTTACCATCATAAATTTCTCCTACTTGAGCTTCTTTTGTTAAACGAGTAATAATCGCAAGTGCTTTATTAATAGGCTCTCTATCCATGTGATAAATAACAACTCTTCCTTCATCACTAATATCAATCTTAACATTATCGCATTTAGCAATAATATCATTAATTACTTTACCACCAGTTCCTATAACATCTCTAATCTTATCAGGATTAATTTGCATTGTTCCAACTTTAGGAGCATATTTACTTAATTCAGGTCGTACTTCGCTAATAGTTGCCATCATATTTTCCATAATTTGTTTACGTCCAATTTTAGCTTGTGCAAGTGCTTGCCTTAGAATCTCTTCATTAATTCCTGTAATTTTAATATCCATTTGCAAAGCAGTAATACCCTTTTCCGTTCCTGCTACTTTAAAATCCATATCTCCTAAATGATCTTCCATACCTTGTATATCAGTTAAAATAGTATATGGAGCTCCACTATCAATTGGACCATTAGTAATCAAGCCCATTGCAATACCTGCTACTGGAGCCTTAATTGGAACTCCTGCTGCCATTAAAGCCATTGTTGAAGCACAAATAGAAGCTTGTGAACTACTACCATTTGATTCTAATACTTCACTTACTACTCTTATTGTATAAGGAAATTCTTCTTCGCTTGGTATAACTTGTAGTAATGCTCTTTCTCCTAGAGCACCATGTCCTACTTCTCTTCTACCAGGACTTCCCATTCTACCAACTTCACCTACTGAATATGGCGGGAAATTGTAATGATGCATAAATCTCTTCGTTTCTTCATCTGTTACGTTATCTAAAATTTGTTCATCACCTTGAGCTCCTAATGTACATACTGATAAAACTTGAGTTTCACCTCTAGTAAACATTGCACTACCATGAACTCTAGGTAATAAATCTACTTGAGAATTAAGTGGCCTAATCTCTGTAATAGCTCTTCCATCAGGTCTTACTTTATCTTCTGTAATTAATCTTCTTACCTCAGCCTTTTCAATATCATGTAAAACATCTTTTACTTGCATTAAAATATTTTTCTTTTCCTTTTCATCTTTATAAGTTTTTTCTTCATAAAGATTAACTACTTCTTCATTAATTGCATCAATTGCACCATATCTTTCTAATTTACCTGGTATTTTAATTGCTTTTAATAAACGATCTTTAGCTCTTTGTTCAACATCTTTACGAATCTCATCACTCACTTCATATAATTCAATTTCTCTTTTTTCCTTACCTACTTCTTTAACTATTTCTTCTTCAAAAGCTATTAACTCTTTAATCTTTTCATGTCCAAACATAATAGCTCCAAGCATATCCTCTTCACTTACTTCTTTACTACCTGCTTCAACCATATTAATAGCATCTTTAGTACCTGCAACTGCTAATTCAATATCACTATTGTTCATTTCTTCTACTGTTGGATTTACAATATACTTGCCATTAACCCTACCAACATAAACACCAGCAATAGGTCCATTGAAAGGAATATCACTGATACATAATGCTAAACTTGCTCCTAGCATTGCTGCCATTTCAGGAGTTGCATCCTTATTTACGGATAAAACAGTATTAACTACTTGCACTTCATTTCTAAAACCTTCAGCAAACAAAGGTCTAATAGGTCTATCTATCAAACGTGCTGTAAGAGTAGCATGTTCACTTGGTTTACCTTCCCTTCTTAAAAAACTACCAGGAATCTTACCTACGGAATATAGTTTTTCTTCAAAAGTAACTGTTAATGGAAAGAAATCAGTATCTTTTTTCTCATCACTTGCTACTGCTGTAGACAATATAACTGTATCATCATATCTAACAAGAACAGATCCATCTGCTTGTTTAGCCATTTCTCCTGTTTCAATAATTATTTTTTTACCTGCAAAATCTTTTTCAAATACTCTTTTTGCCATATTCTTCACCTCACTCATTAATTGTACACCACTTATTTTTTTTATTCAATTATAAGCAAATAATATTTAAAGATTATACTATTTTAATACGTCTTTGCATTAGTTAATTTAAAGATTTGAAATTATAACTTATATAAGATTTAAGTTGCATATCATTTGTGAATACTGATGATTATGTGTACAGGTAAAAACGATATTAATACTCTTTGGTCAGTAACGATAAAATATTATTATTGAAAATTTATAGCTAATAAAATATAATTATCGTGGTGATAGTTTTTATGAATATGTTAAGTAAGTTTGTTCCTGATACATTTAATTCTTTAAAAATTGATGAAAAGAAACAGGCAATTATTAATTTGATTAATGAGATATGTGAATTGTTGAAACTAGATAAAATTGATGTTGATTTTTGTGATCTTAGAACTAATGACGATAAGGTAGTTGTTGCTTTTTTCAATTATCTTCCTCTTTCCATATATATAAATAATTCCTTTCTAGAAAACGATTCAAAATATTTTAATAAAAGTATAAATATGAATATTTATTTGCCTTATCTTTTGGTTCATGCAGTTGCTCATGATTGTTTTCATTATTATCAAAATGACATGATTATGAAATTAGTAAATGGATGTAATGAACCTGACTTTGATAAAAATCAAGCTTATTTATATTTTATTTGCTTATATCAAAAACTTTTTTCAAGCTTTAATGATAAAGAGCCTTTTTCTGATGTTCCTGCAATTGATAAAAGTGATTTATATTTATATTCACCTACTGAAATAGAGGCTAATAATTTTGGAAATAAAATAACTGAACTATTATCTAAAAACGATATACCAAATAATTATAGTTACTATCAAAGTATTAATATTTCAAATTATTTATTATCACTAAATGATGAGCAAGCAAAAGGTGGGGGCTTGACTATTAAAACGATAGAGCATAACTTAAGATTAGCATTAGACTTTTTAAATTATAAAAATAAAAAAAGTGGGTTAAAGGCTAAATACTTGGATATTGATCCTGATGACTTAGAAAAAGGGGTTAAAGAAATATTAAAAGAATGGAAAAGAATATATAATAAAAGAAAAGAATTTTATAATAAGATAAAAAAGAAGTAAGATAATTTGCAATATCTATAAAAATATTATATTATGGCATGGTATTTAAAGGATGGTTTAAATGTATTATTTAAGAGATATTTTGGGTTGTATAAAAAAAGCTGATGAAGATTATCATTTGATTAATGATGGTGATAAGATTGCTGTTGGAGTTAGTGGTGGCAAAGATTCAGTCTTGCTTTTATACGCTATGAACGCATATAAGAGAATGTGTGAAAAAACAAAAAAGTTTGAAATTGTTGGTTTGCATATTTTAATGGGTTTTCCTAATATGGATCCTACACCTATGGTGAATTATTTTAAAGATTTAAATATTCCTTTTGAATTAATACCTTCACAAGCTTATGATATTTTAAAAGCTAATGTTCAAAATAATGGAAGATTACCTTGTTCTATTTGTTCTAAAATAAAAAAAGCTGTTGTTATTGAAAGTGCTTTAAGTCTAGGGTGCAATAAAGTAGCCTTTGCCCATCATGGTGATGATGCAATTGAAACTTTAATGATGAATATGATTTTTGGTGGAAGAATTGCAACTTTTAAACCTAAAATGTTTTTAGATCGTAGCAAAATTACTTTTATTAGACCTTTTGTTTATGTTAGAGAATCTTTAATTAGCAAATCTTTTAAAAAGTTAGATTTGCCCTTAGTTCCTTCTACTTGTCCTAATGATAAACACACGGAAAGAGAAAATATGAAAGTAATGTTGAAAGAACTTTATCATAAATATCCAATGTGTAAAGATAATTTTTTGTTGATGTTGCATAATTTAGAAAAATTAGACTTGTGGGAAAAAGAAGAAGAAAAAGAAAAAAGTGCCAATTAGGCACTTTTTTTGTTAAATTAATCATTAATTAAATATGATATTCCATAGGGTATGTTAGATACTCTATTTCATCTAATTCATCACAAGTTACATAACCTGCTTCTGCATTTAAAAGAGAAGGAATTCTATTAACGATAGTGGCACAGGTATGTTCTACTGTTGCAGGCTTTTCTACACCGAATTTCACATTAGGTTCACCTGTTATTTCCCAATCACACATATCTCCATCATTTGGGCCATATACTTTACCAATAGTTTCTTCTTCAATAGTAATACCTTGCATCGTTTCAATAGTAACTACCGCAGACATTCCTATACATCTACCTGCTTTAATAGTTTTTCCTAAAGTTGAACTATATAAATCTTCTTTAATAACATAAGGAACATTTTTTTGAGTAATTGATTTAATAGTTAATCCTAATTTATGAGCAATTGCTTCACTAGCATTCCAAGCATATGAAGGTTCAAATGTCTCTGGGTGTGCTATTTTCTTTTCAAATTCTTCAACAGTTAAGTCACATCCATGTGCGTTTGCTAAGGCTAAACCATAATCTTCAACATTATAGCTATATGCTCCTTTAATTTTAGTAATGTTGTGGCAACCACCACATACTGTACTTACCATATTAATCCAGAAAATATCTTGCATTCCACTTCCTGTAACTGTACATCCCGTTTCTTTAGCTAAAGCATCAATTTCATTAATCATTTTAGCACTCGTAGTCCAAGGATAAATTGCTTCTTCACAAGTTGTAATAACGTTTATTCCTCTTTCTACACATTTTTTAACATGCTCATAAATATCAGGAATAAAACTAAATAGTGTAACGATAGCTACATCTGCATCACACGTATCTAAAACTTCATCTGCATTATTAGAAATAACAACACCTGTTTTGACACCTAACTCTGCAAAATCTCCAACATCTTTTCCAACAACTTCTGGGTTTACATCAATAGCTCCAACTATTTGTGCTCCCTTCTCATACAAATAGCGTAAAATGTACTTTGACATCTTACCACAACCATACTGAACAACTTTAATTTTTCTCATCTTTTTTTCCTCCTTTTATAGATTTATTTTAACAAATATTTAAGATATCTATATATATTCTTTCCTTTTTTTTACAAAATAAAAAAGAGTTATTTTTTATCATTTAACTCTTTAATTATCTTCTCTATTTTTTCTCCATTTTCATAACTATTATCTAATTCAAAAACAATATCTGGTGTTCTTCTAGTCGTTAATTTTTTAGCTAAGGATGTTCTAATAAATGGTTTACATTCTTTTAAATCTTCTAATTTTTTTTCACGATTCTTATCTAAAAAACTAACATAAACCTTAGCCCATGAATGATCATCACTAACTTTAACACGTGTAACGGTAACTATACCTAAATTATCATTTTTTAAATCAAATTGAATAATATCACTAATATATTTTTGTATTTGTACTGCTAATTTTTCTTGTTTTAATTTTGCCATTTTTATCCCACCTATTTCTTATCTTTTTACTTCTTCCATTACAAAACCTTCAATATAATCTCCTTCTTTAAGATCATTATAATTTTCAATCATTAATCCACATTCATAACCTGTACTTACTTCTTTAGCATCATTTTGGAATCTCTTTAAAGATGCTAATTTTCCTTCATAAACAATAACACCATTTCTTAAAAGACGTATTCCGCTATCTCTTTTAATAGATCCTTCAGTTACATAGCATCCAGCAATAGTTCCTACTTTAGAAATTTTGTATAATTGACGAACTTCCGCCACTCCTGTAACTACTTCCTTATAAGTAGGTTTTAACATTCCTTTCATTGCAGCTTCAATTTCTTCTACTAAAGCATAAATAATACGATGTAATCGAATATCTACTTTTTCTTCTTCAGCTTTTTGTCTAGCTTGAGCGTCAGGTCTTACATTAAATCCATAAATAATAGCTTTAGAAGCACTTGCTAGCAAGACATCGCTTTCTGTAATCGCTCCCGATTGAGCTCTAATGACATTAATTTTTACTTCATCATTATTTAATTTAAGTAGTGATTGTTTTACTGCTTCACTAGACCCATCACTATCAGCTTTAATGATAATATTAAGGTTTTGAACATCGCCAACTTTAATTTGCTTGTATAAATCTTCTAATGAAATACTAGCATTACTTTTACGATCTGCTAGAGTTTTTTCTGTTAATCTTTTAGCAGCTACTTCACGAGCTACTTTTTCATCAGCAAAACTCATGAATTTATCGCCTGCTCCTGGAACTTCCGATAAGCCAATTATTTCAACAGGAGTAGATGGACCTGCTTCTTTTATGACTTTATTGGAATCATCACGCATTTGTCTAATTTTACCAAATACAGTTCCCGCAACAATGCTATCGCCATGTTTTAAAGTGCCATTTTGTACTAGCAATGTAGCAACAGTTCCTCTTCCTTTTTCTAATTTAGCTTCAATAACAGTACCATAAGCATATCGAGAAGGATTAGCTTTGTACTCTTCTAGTTCAGAGATTACTAAAATGGACTCTAATAAATCTTCAATTCCTTGCCCTGTTTTAGCACTTACCTTACAAAAGATATTATTTCCTCCCCATTCTTCACTTATAATACCAATTTCACTTAATTCACTATATAATCTCTCTAAATTAATTCCTGGCTTATCCATTTTGTTAATAGCCACAACAATTGGTACTCCTGCTGCTGTAGCATGATCAATTGCTTCTTTTGTTTGAGGCATGACACCATCATCTGCTGCTACAACAATTATAACAATATCGGTGATTTGTGCACCTCTTGCTCTCATTGCTGCAAATGCTTCATGCCCTGGAGTATCTAAAAAAGTAATTTTTTTACCTTTTATTTCTACTTGATAAGCACCTATACTTTGAGTAATACCTCCTACTTCCCCTTCAACTACTTTTGTTTTTCTAATAGCATCTAACAAAGTGGTTTTACCATGATCAACATGTCCCATAATAGTAACAATTGGAGGCCTTTCCTTTAAATCTTGAGGATCATCAACAATCTCTAATTCTTCAAATTTATCAGCACTAACTTCTTTTTCTATTCTTAAATCAAATCCATAATTCAAACACACTAATTCAGTTAAAGAAGCATCTAAATCTGAATTGATGGTAACCATTTTACCTTCCATAAACAAGAATTTAATAACATCAGTTGCATTTACTCCTAATTCTTTAGCTAATTCTTGCACGTTTTTATGCCCTTTAAAAACAATATATTTTTCTTCACTATTTTTTACTTCAGGCTTTTTAGCAAAATTAGAAGTTCTTTTATCAAAATTTCCTTTGTTATTGTTTTTCTTCATACTTATCACCATCCCTATTAATATTTTCTTCAAATTTCTTTACTAAATTAAAATCTTTAATTCCTAGTGCACTTACTAAACCATCTTTACCAATAGCTTTACTAATACTTTCCTTATCTAAACATATTAGATATTCGCATTTATAATAAGAACATTTATCAATAAGTTTTTTCTTAGAGTTATCACTTGCATCGCTAGCTATTACTACCAAATATACTTTTTTATTTTTAATATCCTTAATGAGTGTCTCCCCATAGCTTATTTTTCCTGCACCTCTACAAATACCTAAAGTATTTAAAGCCCTATTCATTAACTATTTTTCTAAGTTCTTCGTATATTTCTTTTTCAATTGTGCATTCTAAGGCTCTTGATAAACTATTTTTCTTGATGGCTATATCAATGGCCTCATTACTTCTTTTCAAATAAGCCCCTCTTCCATTAGCTTTCCCTGTTAAATCAATAAAAACTTTTCCTTCATTATTTTTAACAATTCTTACTAATTCTTTCTTTGGAAGTCTCTCATTAGTGGCTACACATTTTCTTAAAGGTATTTTTTTCACAATTAATCCTCATCATAGTATTTATCATACTCATCATAGTCTACATCATCATAGTAGCTATCTTCTTCATTTTCTTCATCTAATTCTTCTAACTCATCATCAGTGTATACTGGCATATATGATCTAGCTTCTTCTGTCTTCTTCTTGATATCTTCAAGTTCTTTAGAACTAATAATTGTTCTCTTAGTTTCTTTTTCTTCTTCTTTTTTCTTTTTACTAACAGGCCTTGTTTCTTCTTTCTTAGAAGGTTTAACATTATCTTCTTTAAGAAATTTAGGCATTTTAAGTGGTTTTTCTTTTGGCTTTTCTTCTACGTTCTTTTCTTCAACTTTAACTTCTACTTTTATAGGTTGTTCTTCTACTATTTTAAGAGGTTCTTCAACCTTTTCTTCTGCTTTGGTATATTTCTCTTCTTTTTGTTGCAATTCATATTCATAATTAGCTCTTGCTTGTTCAATAGTAGTGTATTCAACACCTTCTTCTACAGCACTAGTTAAAGTCTTAATATCAATTTTATATCCTGTTAAATTAACAGCTAAACGAGCATTTACACCTTTTTTACCTATAGCTAAAGAAAAACTATCATCTTTTACTATAGCTATACAACTCTTTCCATCTTCATTCATAGAAACTCCTACTACTTCAGAAGGTTTTAAGGCTTCTGCAATGTAAAGAATTGGATCATCATAATAATTAATTACATCAATTTTTTCTCCTAAAACTTGATTAGATATTTTTTGAATTCTTAATCCTTTTTGCCCAATGCATGCTCCTGTTGCGTCAACATCTTTATTTCTAGAAAAAACAGATACTTTTGCTCTATCTCCTGCTTCTCTAGCAATATGTTTAATCTCAACTGTTCCATCATATACCTCAGGTATCTCGCTTTCAAATAATCTCTTTAAGAAACCTGGTGCTGTTCTAGATACTATAACTGCTGCTCCTTGAGAACTCTTATCAACATCTACAACATATACTCTAACTGTTTGCCCAACTTTAAATGTTTCACCTGGAATAATATTATTTATTTTCATAACAGCATTTGTTTTACCAACATTTACCAAAATAAAAGCAGGCTCTATTCTTTCTACTGTTCCTACAATAATATCATCTTTTTTATCAATGTAAGCATCATAAACAGTTTGCTTTTCAAATTCTCTAATTTTTTGCGTTAATACTTGTTTAGCTTGAAGTGCTGCAAGTCTACTAAGTGTATCAGGATCAACTTCTATTTCTAATACTTCTCCTACTTTAATATTAGGATTAATTTTTTGAGCATCTTCTAATTCAATTTCAAACAAATCATCTTCAACATCATTAACGACATTTTTTAACTCATACATCTCAATTGTTCCAAGTTCAGAGTTAACATCTACTCTACATAAAACATCTGGATCAGTATTTTTCTTATAAGCTTTCTCTAATGCCTCCTTTAAAGCATCAATAACAACTTCTTTTGGTATTCCTTTCTCCTGTTCAAAGGCATCTAAGGCATTTAATAATTCTCTAGCATTCATTTTTACTTATTTTCCTCCTATTAAAACTTATATGTTAAATGTGCTTTTTCTATTATCTTAAATGGGATATCAATCGTTTTTATTCTTCCTTTAAGATTAATTTCTAACTTAATTTCTTCTTCAGTTACTTCTTTTAAATAGCCTACTAGTTCATCATAGTTACTAATGAGTTCACTAGTTTGTACTAAGATATACTTACCAATAGCACTCTTATAATCTTCCCTTGTTTCAAAAGTTTTTTCTCTTCCACTTGAAGCAACCTCTAAATAGTATTCTTCTTTAATTGGATCTTCTTTATCAAGTAAAGGTGATATTTTTTCACTAACTTCTACACACGTATCTAAGTCCATAATATCATGCTCTTTTTCAATAAAGATTCTCAAATAATTTTCTCCATTTTCCTTTTCATACTTTAACTCGTAAAGTATTACTTCTTCTTCTTTTAAAACAGGTTCAATTATTTTTTTAATTTTCTCCTCTAATGTCATTAAATCCCCCCATTTAAGAACAAAGAGAGGACAATTCCTCTCTTCAACGTTTATATTCTATCATTATCTTTTATGTTAATCAAGTAAAAGTATCTTTTTTAAATTTCTAGTTTAGGTCTACTTGCTTCATAAACAGGAGCATACGACATACGATGATGTTTTGTTACTCCATATTTTTCTAATGCTAACATATGTGCTTTAGTACCATATCCTTTATTTTTTTTAAATTCATACATGGGATATTCTTTATCTAACTCTAACATGATATCATCCCTTGTTACTTTGGCAATGATGGAAGCTGCTGCTATGGATAATGATAAGGCATCGCCTTTAATTAATGATAAAACAGGTTTATTAACATTATCTAGTTTAACGGCATCGACAAAAACAGCATTACAGTTATCTCCTACATTTCTAACAATTTCTTCCATACCTTCTTTAGTGGCTCTTAAAATGTTAAGTTTATTAATTGTTTCTACATCCACTATATTAACTTTTACTTCTAAAGCATTTTCCATTATTACTTTATATAATTCTCTTCTTTTTTTGTCACTTAATTGTTTAGAATCATTTATTTCAGTATTAGTAAAATCTTCTTTTAAAACAACTCCTGCGATAACTAAAGGTCCTGCTAAAGGTCCTCTACCCGCTTCATCTATTCCTAAGATTTTGTTATAGCCTTTATTTCTAAATTCATTTTCATACTCCAAAGACGCCATATTCAACACCTGGCCTTTCTACACATACACTTGCTATTATACCTTCTTTAAATTCTTTTAACAACAGATATTTTGCCTTGTCTATGTCTATTTCTCCATTATTTTTTAATAAATTTCTTCTTTTAGCAATGTTAGTAAAAATATCATCATCAATATTTTTTAAGTCATATCTTTTTAGTAGATAAGAAGGATAATACTCTTTTAAAAAACTAACACACAAAATGGATAATTCATCGTTATTTAAAATTTCTTCTTTAATAGTACCTATAAGTGCTAATTTTATTCCTATAGCTTGTGATTCAAACTTTGGCCATAAAACTCCTGGAGTATCTAATAATTCAAGGTTATCTGCTTTTACCCATTGTTGTGATTTTGTAACACCAGGCATATTGCTAACTTTCGCAGCCTTTCTTTTAGACATTTTATTAATAAAAGTAGACTTGCCAACGTTAGGTATACCTACTACCATCGCTCTAATTGTCCTGTTTTTAATTCCCTTTCTTAAATCTCTTTCTATTTTTTCTTTCATTAGTTCATTACAACTACTAATGATTTCTTTAAGATTAAAACCGTGTACTAAATCTTGACATATTACTTTTACATCTTTATCACTAAAATAATTTATCCATTCTTTTACAATTTCTTTATCTGCATAATCTTTTTTGCTCATGATAATTAAACGTGGCTTGTTAATGTTAACTAGTTCAGGATTGCGTGATGAAAAAGGAGCCCTTGAATCTACTATTTCTATAAGCATATCAACCATTTTCTGTTTATCATATATTTCCCTTAAAGCTTTAACCATGTGTCCTGGAAACCAATTGATGTTTATTGATTTTTGTTGATTATCCATAATTTATCACTTCCTTTTATAGTTGTGTTTTTATTGCGAAAAATTAACATCATAATATAAGTACTTATAAAACTTTTTTTACTATCACAATTTCTATATCTTTATCAAAACGTTTTGTTTTATATTTGTCAACTATTTTAAATCCTAAATCGTCAAATATTTTAATTCCATTTCTATCTAATTAAAAAATCATTATATAATTCTTTCATACCGTGTTTTTTCGCATAATCACATAATAATTTTAATCCATATTTTGAATATCCTTTTCCTCTATGTTTTGCTTCTATTAAAATACCACAATAATACTTATCTGCATTCTTATTATAATGATAATTGATATATCCAACATATTCATCATTACTTGTATCTTTTAAATAAGCAAAAAATTTATTTTCTTTTACTCTTTTATCAAAAGTTTCTTTCCATTTGCTTTTAGGAAAATCAATACATCCAGTATCATAATGATATCCTTCATAGTTTACATTTCATCCAGCATTATAACTCATTGTATCTGGATTATTTTGTAATTTTTGCTATACCAATAATCTTCTAACTTTGGTATATATATTTCTAAAGATGACATCAAACCACATCTCCTTTTCATTTTGATTTTTATACAAGAAAGAAATTTCAAATTCATTATTGTCGCAACATATAGGTTCATAAAAATCTAAATGTTCTTTCAATCAGAGTACATTTTAACATCAATTAAACTTAATATTTTATCTTCATTTTTTTGTGTTATCTAAATTTTTAAAACTAATAAATTTAATCTTTTTTATACAAAAAACATTCTTTATCATGAGAATATATAACCCCAATTGCTTGTAGATAAGAATATATAATTGTACTTCCAACAAATTTCATTCCTCTTCTTTGTAGATCTTTTGATATTTCACCCGATAATTGATTAGTAGTATTACCTATTTCATAAATAATTTTATTATTGGTAAATGTCTTTAAATAATTATGAAAAGTACCATACTCACATCGTATACTGTTAAAGATTTTGCTGTTATTAATAGTTGCTTTTATCTTTAGTTTGTTTCTAATTATTTTTTTGTTTTTTAATAATTCTTGCACTTTTTCATCATTATAATTGCATATTTTATTTACATCAAAATTATCAAAAGCTTTTTTAAACTCTTCTCTTTTATTTAGTATACATTCCCAAGAAAGTCCTGCTTGAAAAGACTCTAGCACTAACATTTCAAATAAATAACTATCCTCAAAATTTGGCTTTCCCCATTCATTGTCGTGATATTCTATGTATTTTGGATTGTTTAAATTACACCATTTACATCTCATCATAATTTTTTTCTCCTTTAGGAGTATAAAATTTTCTCATATCATTTTTTTCATGCGTTAATAATGCTACTTTATTTTTCATTCCTCCACTATAACCTGTTAGATTACCATTTGATCCTACTACTCTATGGCAAGGAATGATAATACAAATAGGATTCCACCTAACGGCATTACCTACTGCTCGTGATGACATTTTTTTCATTTCTCTTTTTTTAGCAATAATTTTGGATATATCTTTATAAGTTAATGTTTTCCCATATTCAATAGAATTCATTATATCTATTACTTCTTGTTTAAATGGTGTGATATTTTTTATTTTATATTTAGGAATGAAGTTAGGAACTTTACCACTAAAATATATATCTAGCCATTTACATGTTTCTTTAAATATTTCTAAATACTTTTCTTCGCCACTACTAGCATGTTTAATAGAATCTTTCAAACACTCAAACGATAACCCCGTTAAATACTCTCCATCACTATTCATTATTATATTTGAAAATCCATTTGGGGTTTTATATACATATTTATAGGCCATATGCATCCTCCTACTAGTAAATTATATCATTTCTTTTTAGTCTTACTGAAATTTTTAAGTAATAATTATTTATCTTAAATTTTATAAGATATTTATAATGTACTTGCTATTAATACATCACTTTTAATATCTTACATAAAATTTTCACACCATGATTAAAAAGATATTTCCAATATTCAATATATTCTTATATTTAATCATAACTCAAATTTTCTTTCTTATCCTCTACTTTCCACTTTATCACACCATAAATATTTAACAACAAGTAACCTATAGACACTAGTAACATCATTGTAGAACCTTCTCCTTTATTAAATACTACAATAATCCATATTACTAAATCAATAATGTTGTTAGCAAGCCATACCCACCAGCACTCTTTAAATCTTAACATCATCAAAATAATGCCACATATATTAATGGAATTTGATGCAGCATCTAAAAAAGCTAAATTTTGATTAGGAATCAAATTCAATAAATAACCTAATAGAAAACTACCTATAATACATGTAGATACAATAATAATGGAATTTTTCAATGTAAATTGTCTTATAATTACACTATTATTTTTATCCATATTATTTTTCCATTTAATAAAACTATATATTTGCAAGAATGTACAAATAAAAGCGTACATAAAGAATACTCCATATAAATTATTTTTTAAGGAAGTGTAGGCCATGAGTAAATAATTAATAAAAGCAAATGCATAATTAATTTTTTTACCCATTACGGCATAGTATGCAGCTAATAAACCAGTAAATAATGTTGTCCCACCAATTATTAAATCATTTGCTAATATTCCAGATATCACTGATATAATTAAAAATATTATAACTATGTATATACTTTTTGATTTCATAAGAATCTTATATCAATCCACTTTCTATCATCTCTATCTGGGCTTTTTTTACAAAGTAGTCATTTCCTACTATTGGAATATTATATCTAGTTATTACCTTTTTAAGTTCTTCTAGGTTTTCATAATTTTTATTTATGTAATGACACTTTTCTTCTATTTCAATATATAAATGCTTATCATTTACCGATTGAAGAGACATTTCATCAATACCATTAGATAATACTGTAATTCGATCATTTATTTTTATTAGTTCTTTATAATTTAAAGACTTTAATAATTCTTTCGCTGATTCTATAGAATAAACTTGGCAATTAACTTTACCTTGTTTAACTATTTCACCACGATCATTAAATTTTTTATATTTATATGTAATATAATTAGTTACTTTATCTTTTTCTATAATTTCTCTTACCATTACAACATTTTTTAATATTTCTAAAGGCTCATTACTTTTAAAATCTTTGCTAATAAAATAAATGTCATTTATTTCATATTCTTCCTCTACTTTAAAATCATATTTATTTAAAATCTTTTTTAAATCATCAAAGCCACAATCTACCTCTACTGTAATCTCATTTTCAAAATTCATCTTTTCCTCTCCTTTTATTAAATATAGTTACTTAACAACTTTAGGCCATCTTAGCTTTAATCCTGAACACTTACCTGCACTAGTTACTTCTTTACATCCTGCAAACAATAGCATTCCTACTCCTTTAATCTCACTTTTTTTTACAGGTCCAAAATACCTAGAATCTGTAGAGTTTCCCCTATTGTCACCTAAAACATAATATTCATTTTCATTTAAAGTAATTTCAAAAGTATCATTACCATAAGGTGTTAAAGTTTGCTTTTTAACTTCATCACTAATAAAAGTTTCTTCTACAACTTCCCCATTTACATACAAAACACCTTTTTCATATTTAATGGTTTCTCCTGGCAACCCTATTACTCTTTTCACTAACTTTTCATCAAAATTTTTATTTTCAAGAATTACGATATCAAAACGATCTATTCCAAATATCTTATAAAATAAACCATCCGTAATTCCTTTATCACCACTTTTTAAAGTATTAGCCATCGAATTACCGTCCACCATGACACTAAGAAAAACAAATGAAGTTATAAGTTTAGCTACCACTAAACAAATAATAATCATATAAGCAAAATTAAATTTTTTTTGATGTTTTTTATAAAATTCTTTAAAATTGCTTTTCTTATTTTCTTCCATTTTATCACCTATATTTATTATATATCGTAACGTGATTAATTAAAATAAAAAGGAACTTTAAAGTTCCCTTTTTTAGTTAGCTTCTTTAATTCTAGCAGCTTTACCAGATAAGTTACGAATGTAATTAATTTTATTACGGCGAACTTTACCTCTTCTAACTACTTCTAATTTAGCGATTACTGGTGAATTGTACATAAATGTTCTTTCTACTCCTACTTGGTTACTAGATATCTTTCTAACTGTGAAAGTTTTAGAAACTCCTCCACCTTTTACAGAGATAACTAGGCCTTCATAAATTTGAATACGTGATTTTTCACCTTCAGTAATTCTAACATGAACTTTAACTGTATCACCTGATTTAAATTCAGGAATATCTTTTCTAAGTTGAGTAGCTGTAATTTCATTCACTAAGTTCATATTCATGATATAGACCTCCTTTTCTTATCTTGAGTGTTCATCATACTTTGAGCGGACCACCTGCAGCTAATGCCTACATATGATAGCAAAATAATTTTTCTAATGCAAGTTAAAAAACTAATAAACTATATTTTTTATTTTCAAAGTTTAATTATAGATATTTAAAGATTTACACTAATGATGTTTATTTTCTATTTGAATTGCTCATTGTCTTTTTATTATCTTATCATTTGAAAGGTTAAATGAATATGACCCATTATCGTAAACATCCCTAGCAAATTCTAAATACCCATTCTTTTCAAGGATTTCAACATTTTTCTTATTATCCATATCTACATTTCCTTTTATATAGCAACAATAATCTTTATCTCTCTTGATAACATTATATTCATAAATTAATTGTTTCGTTCTGGCTCTTTTTTTGTCTGGATCATCATACACATAAAAGGCAACATATCCAACTATTTTTTTATCAACATATCGATCTAGCCTTTGAAGATCGCCTTCCCTAGTTCTATTAATATAAAGACTCATATAATCTACATTATCATTATTACGTTTCCCTAAAGTAATAGTTAATTCTTCCCCGTTATCAACAAAATTCCATCTCTCATCGCCCCTAATGGCTCCTCCAGATTTTTTACACTGTTCAATTAAACTTTTCAAATTTTCTGGAATATCAGAAATAAAAGATATAATCCTCTCTGCTAATTTTTTATTAGCACCTCGTATTATTTTTAAACTTAAATTATATTTTTCATTCAACATCGCACATCACCCATGTGTTATTGTATCAAAAGATACGCTATTTTTCAACCTATTATTTTACTCACCATATTCATTCCTTACTCTTTCGTAACTTTATAATATCTCCTTTAACATCACATACTTTGTAAAAAACATAGTTTTCTTTACAAATAAAACAAATCTCGTCATTTAATTTCACAGGCTCTTTTATTTCAAAATCAAACTCATCCATTTTTTCTATTTTTTTCAATTCTTCTTCATCCACTCTCACCCTGTGAATAATAATTTTTTTACTATTTTTAATAGCTTCTATTTCCCATAAGCCTTTTTGATTATTTTCAATTTCTTCTAATAATTTTTGTTCTTCTTTATTAAACTTATAATTAACTAAAAGATCTTTTCTTTTTTCTAAAGTTGTTTTTAAACTTTCTTTTACACGCCATTTCTTTATAGCTTTATGATTGCCACTAAAAAGAATTTCAGGAATTTCTTTATTATCGTATATTTTTGGAAGAGTATATTGAGGATATTCTAATAATCCAGTCTCAAAAGATTCTTCTTCACTAGATTCATCTTTAATAACTCCTTTCACTAATCTTACTAATGAATCAGTTACAAGCATCGCTGGTATTTCTCCTCCTGTCAAAATATAGTCTCCTACACTTAACTCTTCATCTACATAATCTAATATTCGTTCATCAATTCCTTCATAGTGCCCACATAAAAGCACTAAATCTTTTTTTTCATTAATTAAATCACGAGCTTTTTTTTGATTATATGTAATTCCTTTACTAGACATATATATAACTTTGCTATTATTACACACACTTTTTATAGCTTTAATAACAGGATCGCACTTTAAAATTACACCTGGACCTCCACCTACCACTTTATCATCTACTCTTTTATTTTTATCCTCACTAAAATCGCGTATATTAACTACTCTAATTTCTACTAGTTGCTTTTTTAGTGCTTTATTAATAATAGAAGTTTTCAAAAAGCCCTCAAACATTTCAGGAAATAAAGTTAAAATAGTAATTTTCATACAAGTCCCTCGAGATTCTTTAAAACAATCTTTTTATCTTCTACATTTATGCTTTCAATAAATTCATCTAAAAAAGGCACTAAAAAACTTTTATCATCATCGCTAACTCTAATTAAATCTTGTACCCCGTTATCACTTACTTCACTAATATAACCTATCTTTTTATTTCCATAATAAACTTCCATATTTAATAGTTCGTAATGATAAAACAAATCATTATTATCTTTTAATAAATCCTCACTGTTAATAAATAATAAACTATTTTTTAAAGCCTCTGCTTCTTCAATAGAATTAACACTTTCTAACTTTAAATAAATAAATTTATCTTTTTCTCTATAATTACTAATTTTATAATCTCTATCAATGTTTTGTTCTTTATTATAAACATGAATAATTTTCCCTTTTTTATATCTTTCTTCTTTAAAATCACTTACGTTAAGTACTTTAACTTCCCCTTTTAACCCGCAAGTATTAACGATTTTACCAATTGTAACTTTAGGCATTATCTCACCCCTTCAAATTATCTACTATTTCTTTTAATTCATTTACAAAAATGTCTAGTTCTTCTTTAGTAGTTAAATGTGATAAAGATATTCTTAAACTATTCTTACTAATATTTTTATCTTTGGTTAATTCATAGATAGATGTGCTATAATCTTTACTTCGTGATGAGCAAGCACTTTTAGTAGATATATAAATACCTTTATTAGATAAAGCATTCATAATAACTTCTCCTCTTTTATTTTTAAAATAGATATTTAATATGTAAGGAGAAGACATTTGAGGACTGTTTATAACTAGATTATCTATTTTTTGTAATTTATCTATTAAATATTTTTTTAAATCTGAAACATATTTATAGTGTTCCTCTAACTTTTCTACACCTAATCTTAAACTTTTAGCAAGCGTAACTTGGCTAACCCAATTGACTGTGCCTCCACGATAACCACCTTCTTGTTGCCCTCCGCTTAATATTGGAAGTAAACGAACTTTTTCTTTTTTTATTAAAACACCTGCTCCTTTTAAACCATAAAATTTATGACTAGAAAAGTTATATAAATCAGCTACACTATAATCTAGTTTTTCTTTACACATTGCTTGCGTAGCATCTACATGATATAAAGCATGAGAATGTTCTTTAATAATTTTAGATATTTGTTGGAGATTTTGAATACTACCCATCTCATTATTAACAGCCATAATACTAACTAAAATAGTGTCATTTCTTAAACTATTTTTTAATTGGTTTAAATCAATTAAACCATTTTCATCAATATCTAAATAAGTTACTTCAAAACCAAATGTTTCCTCTAACTGTTTGAAAGAATCTAAAACACTTGGATGCTCCACTTTGCTTGTAATTAAGTGTTTACCCCTGTTTTGATAAGCAAAAGCTACTCCTTTTATTGCTAAATTATTCGCTTCGGTAGAACCTGAAGTAAAAATAACTTCATTTTCTTTGCACTTTAAGAGATTAGCTATTTGTTGCCTAGCAGACTTTAAATAACTACTAGCAACATTACCTATCTCGTGTAAAGAATCACTATTAGCATAATTTTCTTTTAATAGTTTATAGTAACTTTCTAAAACATCATTATCAATTGGAGTAGTAGAAGCATAATCTAAATATATATTATTCATCTTTATACCCTTTTCTTTTCATCATTTCTTCATATGCTGTTGGGTGTACTTCCTGCAACACTTCACTAACACTATCAATAGCAAACTCAAATTCTCCATTTTCAAAATGTACCTGTGCCCTATTTAGCACTTCATTAACCGTAGAGAAACTACTACGATACTTATTTGTGAACACAATGATATTTTGTGCCATATTATACATTTTCAAACTATTACGCATATCTATTAATAATTTTTCTGCACGATTAATTAAACCCCTACAATTTTCATTAACTTTATTAACATCTATTGGTTTTGTTTTTAAACATCTACCAATTTCTTGAATTATTTCACACACATTTTTGTATTCATCTTCGTACATAGCAGATAACACTTTGTGATTCAATCCTACTAAAATATGATAAACATTATTGATTTCTATACTGTAATTGTTAACTTTATCATAAGAATATTCGCTATCATTTTTTAAAGAAATAATATAGTTTTGATAATCGTTTAATTTTTCCTCTACTTCGCCACCATATTCCGCTAGTTCACCCATTTTGTTAGTTAAAATGGTGTATGGTTGCTTGGTCGCAGAATGAATGTAAGCATCTAATTCCATTTTTATACGATTAAGAATATGTATTTCATTTTCCAAAGTAGTAAGCATATTATACTTATCCTCACTTATCAAATAAATACCTCTAATGTTACTGGTATCCCTTTTGACTTTTAAAAACTTTTTACCTATTTCATCAATACTTTCATATACAGTATCAATATATTGGCTAAAATGATCTTTCGCTGTAATCTCTTTTTCTAACGAATCATTTAACTTTTCAATATCATAAGCTACTTCTTTAATAGAATCATTTATATCTTCATAATTAAATGCTTCAAATCTAATTCTAATTTCTTCTAATGAATCTTTAATTTTTTCCTCAACTATCGATGCTTTGATGGTATATAAAGGATATCCTTCCTCTTTCATCTTATGATATTTATTCATAGCTATTTCTAACCTTTTAGGTAACACTTGCATACTAAAAGAAACTATTTGAGGCATTTTCATTAAATGTTTTTCATAAAATTCAACGTCCTTTTGAAGTTCCCCTATAATTTCTTCAGCTTCTTTATAATACGCATTTTCCAATTTCTTATCTAACTTAGCAATTATTTTCTCTAATTCACTAATTTTTTGTTCAAAAATTTTACTACATATAGATAACTCTTCTTTATGTTCATGAAAATTGGCTTTTAAAACTCTAAATCTTTCCTTTAAAGGGGTAACAATCTCCCTTAATTTATCTTCTTTACTAGTTATTTCCTTAATTTCATTATCTATTTCTATTAATTCTTTTTCATAATTTGTTAAAGATTTTTCTAAATTAGCTATTTCTTCTTTAATTGTTTTATAGTTTTTATCGGCAAGTAAAACATCAATTTTATTAAATTGAGTTTGTATTTCCATAGAATAATTATCTAATAATGTATGATATTTATCATTTACTTCTTTATAAATATCTACATACTCTTTATTATTTTCACTAATTCCTTTTAATTTATTAATCTTATTATCAATATTTGAATTATTTAATTTATCGTACTTCTCATTTAAATTGTTAATATTTTTCTTAATACTTCTTTTCTTTCCTAAAATAAAAAACATAAATATACCTCCAATAACAATTAAATTATAGCACCCTTTGCAATTTTTAAATATAAAAAAGAAAAATTATTGATTGTATATTGTAATTTAGGTAAATAAATAGAAGTTTATAATTGACAAAAGTTTAAACTGCGTTTATTATTTATTTGCATGTACTTGCAGCAGGCAAATACTTTCTGTTTGGAGTTATTAACATTATGTATTAAAGTAACCTACGCTGAAGGGTGAAATAACTAATAATAACAGCCAGGAAATGGAATTTGCACACTTGTGTAAGTTTTGCAAAATAAACTGACAAAGGAGGAAAAATATGTCACGTTATGTAGGACCTAAATGGAAAATTTCTCGTAGATTAGGCTTTTCTATTCTTGAAACTGGTGATGAGTTAAAGAAAAGACCATATGCTCCAGGACCTCAAGGAAAGAATAAGAAAAAGAAAGTTTCTGAATATGGTAAGCAATTACAAGAAAAGCAAAAGGTTAGAACAATGTATGGAGTTAATGAAAGACAATTTAGAAAAACTTTTACATTAGCTAAAAAATCAAACGAAGTTACTGGTACTCGTTTCTTAGTATTACTTGAATCAAGATTAGATAACATCGTTTATAGAATGGGTATTGCTCGTACTAGAAGTGCTGCTCGTCAATTAGTAAATCATGGTCACATTTTAGTAGATGGCAAAAAAGTTGATATCCCTTCATATATGTTAAAACCTGGACAAACAATTGCTTTAAAAGAGACTTCTAAGAACTTAAAGGTTGTTAAAGAATCATTAGATATTCTTCAAACAATTCCTGCTTATGTTACTTTTGATAAAGAAAAGATGGAAGGTACATATGCAAGATTACCTGAAAGAGTAGAATTATCACCTGAAATTGATGAATCACTTATCGTTGAATTCTACAACAGAAAAGACTAATAAAAACTTAATTCAGCATAAAAAGGTATCAAGCGATACCTTTTTTTATAATAAAAAAAAGAAAGTTTTAACTTTCTTTTTTGTTTAATTTTATTTTTACTATTCAGTCTCTAAGTCATACCTGTTCAACACAGCTGCTAAACCACCTATATAAAGTGTTAAACTATCATTATCACTTGAAGAAATTTTATTATAAGCTTCCTCTTGTGTCATCTCACCTTCCATAACTTGTGGTAAGACAACAGGATTACTTTGATCTCCTGTATAAATGATAATAACTCCTGTCTTATTAACAAGTATTGGTGCTGAAGCGTAAACTGGATTTTCACTTTGTAACTGTTGAACTTTTTGATGAACATTAAGAGTTGCATCTGCAGGTATTGGATCCTTATCTATCGCAAGATATCCATCAATAGTAATTTTTCCTTGCACGCCTGTTGCCTCAACTGGACTAGCAGCATCAGCATCCTTTAAAACAGCAATGATATTCATTGTTGCCTTAGCTAACTCTTGTTCGCTACTAGTATTACCTTTTAAGAATGTTTTATCAAATTGTAGTCTAAAAATTTGATCTAAAGCTTTAATTTGAGTAACCATCGCAGATAAACCCTCAATACTATTGAACCACGCTTCCTGTCCTGCTACTGGGCAATCAATCAAGGTATTAGAAACATTAACAATAGGTGATCTTACATCATTCTCTTGGTGTTGAACAATAATTGCAGGGCCACCACTTTTTGAAATCAAGCTATCGTTTATTTCCAGAGTAATACCTTGGCTTGCATAAATACCACTTTGGAAACTATCAATAACTTTAACTTTATTAACAACTATTTTACTCTCATAAAATTCAGGAAATATCCCAATAAAGAAAGCATTAACTGTACAATTTTCAACTGTTGTTGTTAAAGATCTAAAACTTTTGAAAAGAATTAAACCTCCAAATCCTTTATAAGCTTCTTCTTCCTGTCTTTTAGCATTACCTATAAAATTAATGTTTTTAATTAAACCATTTGTATTTACTGTGTTTTCTAAGGCAATCTTATTATTATTGCTGTCTCTATTATAGGCAGAAGTATAAGCAATTAATGCTGTGTTACTAAAGTCTGCTCCTAAATCTGAAGCAGGTGCTATTTGTGATGCATCAATAGTAAAGTAATTACCATATAAAGTAAATACACCATAATCGCCACCTATAGTTCTTTCATATATTAATGTCCCATCTTTTAAAGTGTTTTGAACTGCTGTATTAGTATAATTTTGTTCAGTATATTCAGTTTCCCTTGTTTCTTGAGAATTATATATAAAGCCAGAAGCAATATCATTCATCGTGATAGTCATATTACCATGTAATACTAATCCATTAATTTTCTCATTTCCAATTCCATGATTTGTTTTATACTCATTCCATTCATCTTGACTATTGTCAATTCTAGAAAGATCTGCAACTGTATATGCATTCCAACCATCTACTACTTTAAACTCAAAAGATACTGTAAAATCATCATCTTCAGCTTGTTCAGCCGTTAAATAATATGGCCTAACCATTAATTTATATTTATTACCTATACTTACATCACTAAAATCATAAGTAGAATTTTCTTCATCTACTGTAACGGTACTAGTAAGATTTGCTCCTGTCAATTCTTCATATATTTGACTTGCCTCATTATATTTATAAATTGTAGAAATACTCTTATATCGGTTAATAGTTACTAAGTTGTCATCATTGTCTAATACCGTAATATTTGGTAAAAACTTAAAAGGATTATCATCGCCTACTACATAATCATGATCTTGTTCATAAAAATTAGATTTATCTACGGTTAAATAAGTAGGTAAATCAACACCGAATATATCATATACTTCATCTAGATTATTAGATACCAAAATATTAACATCTAAAGTTTTCCCTTCATACTTAATAGTTAATTTTTGTTCTCCAACGACAGAAGTATCAATCGTTCCTACTTCTAATTTATCTTTTGTAATTTCTTCTGTTGTTCCATCATTATATTTAACTATAATTATTAAACCACTTAGATCTACTTCTTCGTTTTGAGTATAACCTGTAGCTATACTACCTTCTTTTAAAACAATACTTTCAATCTTCTTACCACCGCAGGCTACAACAACAAAACACATTGAGATAATCATAGCCATTATTGGTAAAATTGTTTTTAATTTTTTCATGTTATTTCCCCTTTCTTTTTTTAAATCTATATAAAATGTTTATTTAAAGATAAATATAGTAGGCTCTCTTTATCTTAAATAAAACATGAATTCTTATTTAGCGATAATTTTAACCATTGCTCTTTGCCCACTCCCATCAGTAGCTAAAATATAAACATTAATCGTTCCCTTCTTATTAAAGACTACTGTTCCTGTTTCAGTTACATAGCCAATTGTTTTACTCTTATCGTATTCAAATGTTACTTTTTTATTAGTAGCATTATCAGGATTTAATTTCCAAATAATTTGCACTGCTGTTGGATTTTCAGGATCATCTTCATACTGTACTACAGCATATTTATACTCTACCCCGTTTTCAACGGCCGTCTTAACCGTACAATTTTCACATTCTATATTTTCAACACTAATGCTTTCTACATACATAATTTCATCATAGAATCCTATCTTTAAACCTATAAAGCTAACCATAAAGATAGCTACCACATAGATTACTGCAATTAAAATTAACACTGACTTCTTCATATCTATTTCTCCTTATAATAAAGTTTTATTTTGTTTAAAAATAAATAAACTCTTAAGATTAACAGTAATAAACTTATGAATAATAATCTGTACCATGCTTCATTAATATTTTCCATCATCAAAAACAAAGCAATAGCAAATAAACCAAATGCTAGTAAAAAGGCATATATTGTTGACTTAGTTTCATTTGGGTTACTTTCCTGTTCACCAATACTAGCGTATATCTCATATTGTGGATTCATAATATCTAATTCAGCACTCCAACATAAATGAGCTATATAAATAAAGATAAAAAATAAAGTTAATATTATGACATTGGAAACACTCAAATTGGTACTTAATTTAATGACTACTCCTGTAGCAATTAAAGATATAATGGCAACTATTCCATTAAACACTAATTTAGAGATAAGTAATGGTTGGTATCTAGATGGTTGAACTTTTAATAGATAGCTAGCTCTTCCTTCCTTACTGTAAATGGAAGCAGCAAATGAATTGCTTGATAAAATAAATAATAACACAATTAAAATATTGAAGGATAATGTTAAGTAATTACCTAGTGTTCTTGTATCCATTGCTGCAAAAATCTTATTTAATAAAAGAATTCCTATAGGTAAACCTATTAAAATAATTAAATTATTAAAGATAGCATCTGTTGATCTAATATTTAGTAAAAATTCATTTCTTAAAGAAGAATAGTATTTATTTCTAACTTTATTTTTAGGTTTATTTTTAATATCTTTTTTTAGATATTCAAATGGTTTAGAGGCCATTTTATAGAATAATGGTTTAGTAATTAATAAAGTTAATCCTAAAACAATAATTAAATAACCAATAACTTTTAAAAATGTTAATAAAGAAGAGGTGGTAAATAAAACATTTTTTAAGGCTAAACGGATGCCTACTAGCATTTCTGTAATGTCATAAAAGATACCTAATCTAGTAGAAAAAGTTTTTAAGAAATCTTGTATTTTCCAATAGGTTGTTCCCCATGTAGCAATAAAATCAATATTTTCAGGAATTAAAGATATCCCTTTTATAACACCCATTGTTAAAAGAGCTACTATTGATGCAAAGACAATACCTTGTAATATTTTATATTGTTTAAAAAATTGAATAATATATAACATAGGTATTGATAGTAAGGCTCCAGTTAAAACAGGGATTAGAGAAATAAAAATAAAGCAAAAAATAATCCAAAAATAATAAATAACACTAAATCCACTTATAATTCCATAACTAATAAATAAAGGTATCATAAACGATAAATTTTTTATTAATTCATATAAATAGAAAACAATTAATTTGGATAAGAAAACATAAATTGACTTCGTGGGTAATGTTAGTAATACTTGATTATCTCTTGAACTATATAAAGATTTTACTAGCCCAAAAGTACAAGAAATAATAGAAAGAATTAACATTACTGTAAATACAACGTTAATAACACTAGTTGGTATATGGGCTGTTAATGAGAATAAATTTAGTAATCTGCATACAAAAAGCAAAGCATAACAAAGCATTATTACTAAAGCAAACTTTAAAATAGTAAAAATTGCTTTGAACAATACTTGCTTTTTATCTTTAAGGAAAGATAAATTCAGTTTTTCCTTTAATTGCATCATTACTAAAACTTTTAAACTATTCATTTTCTTTCCCACCTATAGCTTGTAAATAATAATCTTCTAATAAGATTTTTTGTTTTTCTAAGTCTTTTACATTCGCTTCACAAACTAATTTTCCTTTTCTAATAATGGCAATACGATCACAGATTCTTTCTACGACATCAATAATGTGTGAAGAAAAGAACACAATATTGCCTTCTTTAGCATGTTGTTTCATACACTCTTTAACTTGATGAATACTTGTTGGATCTAACCCCGTTAATGGCTCATCTAAAATCCAAACTTTAGGATTATGAACAAGTGCTGCCATAATAGCTATTTTTTGCTTCATTCCATGAGAATAAGTTTTCATTTGATTATCAAAAGCCTCTTTTAATTCAAAAATATTTATATATCTTTCAATTCTTTGATCTCTTTCTTCTTTACTAACTTCATACAAATCAGCAATATAATTAATATATTCCCTTCCCGTTAAGTTCTCATATAAAGCATAATGATCAGGAACAAATCCTATTTGTCTTTTAGCCTCAACTGGTTGCTTATCAACATCATATCCACATACCTCAATACTTCCATGCGTTATTGTTTGCATTCCCACTATACTTTTAATAATTGTCGATTTACCTGCTCCATTAGGACCTAAAAAACCAAATATTTCTCCTCCTTTTACTTTCAAAGAAACATCATCCACGGCATATCCTTTACTATATCCATATCTTTTAGAAAAGTTTTTAAGTTCTATACAACATCCTGCTTTTTCATTCATAGGTTCATTCACACTCCTTCCTTTTAATCTTGCCTTTAATATTAGTTCATCTAATTTAATCTTTCTGTTTCGTATACGCATATCGTGATGTAAATCTTCAATAGCAAATAACTGCTCATAGAAAAACCACATTAATAAGGCCAATATGGCATAAACAATGAAAAATAAGAATTGATATAATGGATAAAAAGTTAGGGTAATTTTTTCATTTATTTTGAAACTTACTACTATATCTCTAGTATCTTCTGCCCATTTACCTAGCTTATCAACAATAAAATCACTATTTAAAAAGAAGAAGTCAACATTACCATAATTAGACAATAAAGCATTCATAAATAAAACAAAGATGAAGTAAAGACAAAAAGAAATCATTGAATAAATCCATTGTTTAAGTTTAGGTCTTTCAAATAGTCTTAAAAAAACGATTAATACTGGCATAAAGAAAGCACAGAAGTGATTAATCCAAAACAAAACCGTTCCTGTTGAAAAAGGATTTGAATCAACATCTGGCATAATCATTGCTAAAAAAGCACCTAGTACATTTATAAAGAAAGTAAAGTAAAATAATCTTTTCATTTTAAAAATTAAGCATAATGGAATAATAAACATTGCAGTATTACATAAGTGTATTGGCCAATTAGTAGGATGTAACACATCACTAAAACTATACTTGCTTAGGAAAGTCCATAAAGTAGCTAAACTTAAATAAATCATTGAAAATCTTCTAATTTCTTCACTCTTATTTTTTAATGCATAATAGATTATAAAAGGTATTAAAATACTTAAATATAGAAGAATTCGATGAGCAGGTGTTAACTCATCAAAAGATAGATTAGCATTTTCACTATAACCAAAGAAAACCTGAATAGTATAAGCTGGCATGATTGCTATTAAAACAGGAATAATGGTTATTAATAAATTAATTATTTCTTTTTTAGTTATCTTAAAATAGTCTTTTCTAATGAGTACAGCAGATAAATAACTAAAAGATATTATTATTTCGATACTCATAAGTAATGTTCTTATATCAAATGTATTAAATGCCTCAGTGCCTACGACTGCTATGCCATATACGTAAAAGAAGATAAAATCTAATATTATTGTAGGAAAAGCAACAAACTTTAAGATGTTTTCAATTGTTTTTATTTTGAAGAATGGATATAGCGCTATTAGTAAGATACTTGCATAACTAAACCATACTAAAATTACTCCAACAATAGTAAAGAAGATATTATCTCCAAATACTGAATACATGTTTAAGGCTTGTGTTTTTTCAATTGCTGTTTCTCCTAGCATGTACCTTATAAACATGAGAGTAACTAAAACTAATGATATTGTTTTTAAAATTACTTCGTTTTTATTAGTCTTTTTTAACAAATAATATAAGCAAATTGAACTACTAATACTCATTAGAAAGATCAATACATAGTAAATATAAATCATATTCGTATTTCCTTTCTATATTATTTTTTCGTTAGTTACTTTTTTTTATTCTGTTAGTTTAATTGTTTTACTTGCGTATAAAAAAGGATTTGAATAATCAATATCTTTATCTTTAAGTTTTATCTTTTTGTCTTTATTACAAAAAAATATATAATAATTACTTATAACAATTCTTT
>CALVUJ010000023.1 GCA_944363575.1 uncultured Bacilli bacterium | reverse complement strand
AACGCAAGAACGACTTATGAAACTTGAAAATGAAAAAGCAATACTAGAAGATAAAGTTGAATATGAACAAAATCATCAAATAAAACCACTAGAAAAGGAACAAATTGTAAATTTCTTAAAAGTATATGCAAGGAAGCAGTTTGATAACAAAACTGACAAAAATGAGTTCTTTAATAATTTCATTTTAAAAGTATTACTTTACGATGACAAAATTACAATAGTTTACAACACAAGTTTAAACCCAGCAGAAGAAATATATAACCGACCAAATGATAATGATGATAACAATGACAATAGTGATAATGGAACGACTATTTATAAGAAAGAAATAGAAATTTCAGATGATGAGAATAAAAAATTGCCGTTTGAGTTCAAACGACAATTGTTTGGCGGAAAGAAGGGGATTCGAACCCCTGGTCCCGTTAAGGACAAAGCTTTTCGAGAGCTTCACAATCGACCACTCTGACATCTTTCCACTAAAAGATTACTCTTCTTCAATAATCTTTTCAACCTCTTCTTTACTAAAAAGATATTTTTCTGAGCAAAAATTACACATCGTTTCAATTTGTCCTTCTTCTTCAACAATCTCTTTTAACTGTTGTTTCTTAAGTGACTTAAGCCCTTTAGCAAACTTCTCCTTACTACAATCACACACAAACCTTACAGGAACATTCTCTAATCTTTTAAAGTCATCAAACATACCACTAATAACCTTATCAATATCCTCATCTAATGTACCCAAAGATAACTTCTCTAAAAATTCAATATCCTCTTCATCATACCCTGTCATAAGTTGAATAAAATACCCTCTTGCACTCTTAACGTTTCCCTCTTTATCAAGTTCTACCCCAACATTTACAATTGTTGGAATTTGCTCACTTTCATAAAAGTAACTAGCAAAATTATCTGCTAAATCACCACTTTTCAAAGTAACTTGACTAGAAAAACTTTTATCTTCCTCAAAATTCTTTATAACAGATAAAATCCCTTTATTACCTACAGCACTTTCAATATCCCACTTACCATCCACTAAAGGAAGATCAACATAAGGATTGTTCACAAAACCTCTAACTTCTCCTTTAGCATTAGCCTGGGCAAAAAAAGTTTTTATCTCGCCATTTTCGCTATTTATAAGACAAGTAATTGTTTGACTATCCTTAAGCATTGCCCCCATCATTAAAGTAAGACACAAAAACCTCCCCAATGCTATCGTAGAAACAGGATATGTTTCATGTTTCTTACAAATTAAACTAATAGTGTTTTTACAATCACACCCAATTATTCTAACTTTATCATTACGAGCCATCCCTCTAACTAAATAATCCATTTTAAATCACCTGTGCTAATTGTAAAAATAATACTTATAAAAGTCAATTGCTATTAATTAAAAAATAGGCTAACGCCTATTTATTAACTATCTTTGCTAAATATTTATATCATTTTCTAAAGTTTGAACGAATTTATCATATCATTATAACTTTGACCTGTATATTTTTCTTTATTCTCATCTATATCTGCTTTTACCTCTAATAATCGTGATTGCTTAAACTTCATAATCGTTTCAAGTGTCTTCTTAGCATAATCGATATCCTTTTTTGAAGGATCTCCTTCACATCTATCCTTTAAACTTTGCTTCAAAACTCCCTCTATTTCTTTTAACTCATTTGCTCTACCAGGATAAAATAAAGATTTATCCATTAAAGTATACCACATAGGATTAGTCTTTATTGCTCCTACAATAAAATCCTTATCGTTCCATAATTCATTTGAGACATATCTACATGCTAAATCGGTTTGATTAACAGCAATTAGTGCAATTTCCTTATCATTTCTTAACTCTTCAGAAGCATGTTCAAGTGCACACCCATTTTGAGTAACTGCCGCTAGCACAACTTCCCTATCTTCCTTCAATTCACTAGAAGCATATTTAAGAGCTCCTCCTGCACGACCAACTACTTTTAGCACAAAATTCTTATCACTTTTAAATTCATCTGCTGCATACTCAAGTGCCAACCCATTTTGAGTAACTGCTGCTTGTACAACATCCCTATCCTTCTTTAAAGTTGAAGAAGCATAGCAAAGATTCCATCCATTCTGACTAACGGCCATCATTACTAATTCTTTATCTCTTCTATATTCACGTGAAGCAAATTGAAGTGCCTTTCCATTCTGCGTAACTGCTGCTAGCACAACTTCCCTATCTCTCTTTAATTTTGATGAAGCATAAACAAGTTCCAAACCATGTAACTTAACAGCCTCTAACACAACTTTTTTATTATTTCTTAATCTCGCTGAAGCATTTGAAAGCACATCAACTCCCCCTGCCTTCTTAATAGCTTCCATTATTGTTTTCTTTCGCATAACAAGCATATACCTATCTCCTCTTTTCTTAAATAAATCTAACACATTTTCCCCTATATATCAAGCACAAATTTTTAACCATAATTAAGCTTTCCAATCAAACTTACTCCACTATTAACAAAAAAATTAATAAAAAAAATAGGCATTTGCCTATTCTTCATCATGATTTTCTTCTTTCTTTTCTTCAACTTTTTCTTCTTTATTTTCTTCTTTCTGCTCTTCTTTCCTAATTTCCTCATCTATTTCATCAGTAAGCTTAGGTTTCATCCCTGCTATCTCATAGATTTCTTCACTAGTCAATACTTCTCTTTCAAGTAAAGTTTCTGCTATCTTAATCAATAAATCCTTATTCTCTAAAATAACTTTCTTGGCTTTTTCATAACACTCTTCAATAATCTTACGAACTTCTTGGTCTATTTCAAAAGCAACTTGACCAGAGAAATTTTTCTTAGAATTTGTGTAATCTCTACCTAAGAAAACGCTTCCGCCTTGTGTTTCATATTGAATAGCCCCTAAACGAGACATACCCAACTCTGTAACCATTGCTCTAGCAATTCTTGTGGCTTTTTCAATATCATTTTGAGCACCTGTCGTAACATCTTCAAAGAAGATTTCCTCACTAACACGACCACCCAAATAACCTGTAATCGTATCTAGTAATTCGCTCTTTGTTTGAAGTAGTGTATCTTCTTCAGGAGTCATTAACACATAGCCACCAGCCTCACCACGAGGAATAATTGTAACCTTCTGCACAATATTAGCATTCTCTACCTTAAGACCAATAACGGCATGCCCTGCTTCATGATACGCTACTAGTTTCTTCTCTCTTGGAGTAATAATCCTACTCTTCTTCGCAGGACCACCCATAACTCTGTCAATAGCCTCATCAATATCTTCTTTTGATATCTTTGTTTTATTAGCTCTAACAGCTAGGATTGCTGCTTCATTTAAAGTATTCTCTAACTCTGCTCCACTAAATCCAGGTGTTCTCTTCGCAATATTAGCAAAATTAACATCACTTTCAAAAAACTTATTACGAGCATGTACTCTTAAAATTTCTTCTCTTCCTTTTCTATCAGGTAAATTAACAACAATTTGTCTATCAAATCTACCAGGTCTTAATAATGCTGGATCCAAAACATCACTTCTATTCGTTGCTGCAATAATAATTATCCCACTATTCTCATTAAAACCATCCATCTCTACTAGTAACTGGTTAAGAGTTTGCTCTCTTTCATCGTGTCCTCCACCTAAACCAGTACCTCTTTGTCTACCTACGGCATCAATTTCATCAATAAAAATAATACAAGGAGCATTTAACTTAGCTTGTTTGAACATATCACGTACCCTACTAGCACCAACACCTACAAACATCTCTACAAAATCACTACCAGAAATAGAGAAGAAAGGAACACCCGCTTCTCCAGCAATAGCCTTAGCAAGCAATGTTTTACCAGTACCTGGTGCACCTGTTAAAAGAACACCTTTAGGAACTCTAGCACCCATCTTCGCAAACTTTTGAGGATTCTTTAAATAATCTACTAATTCCTTCATTTCTTCTTTTTCTTCTACACAACCCGCTACATTCTCAAAACGAACTTTCGTGTTTTCTTCTCTTCTAGCTCTAGATCTACCAACATCCATCGCACTCTTGGTACCTCCGCCACCAGTTCCACCTAAAATTCTCGTAAACAAGAACACAAACACAATACCAATCAAAAGTATTGGAATAATGGTAATTGCTAACTCTAGCCATACATTAGTCTCAAAGTGATCTACATAATTAACAACTTTAACTGCACTCTCATTCGCGTTGATTGCCGCTCTTAAATCCTCACTAGCCACATAAGAAACTCTTGCTGTAAACTTAATATTTTCCTCATTAATCTTTACAACACCTTCAACATCAATAACCCTATTCTTCTCAGTAATAGATAATGCTTTAAACTCATTACCCGAACTAGTCCATGTACACACATTATTGCTATCACAAGATTCTCTCGCTAATACATCAAAAAACTCTTTCTCATTATATTGCTTAATACTACTATCGTTATTAAAAACAAAAATAAGAATCACAATAACAAATAAAAGCAACGCCCATGGAGTTACATACTCTAAAATACTTTTCTTCTTGTTATTACTATTCATCAATAATCTCCTCTTCCTTCCTTTTTATATAAAACTCTATTTTATCATCAGACAAGTCTTTGATATTATAAAACTTTTCTATATTTAAGACAAGCAATACTCTATCTAATTTATCCTTAACTACTGGCCATCTCCTTCTAAGCCTAACAGGAACTTTCTTCTCAATAAACAACCTATTAACCTCTTTACTATCTCCCTTATAACTTTCCAACTTCAAAGGAAACAAACTCTTACTAACAACCACTCTCTCTAACTTCCTACCCTTATCACTAATCACAAACTTACCCAAATCACTACTTAAATTCTCAATACTATAACTAAACTCTTCCTCCTCTTTACTAATAACAATCTCATCATACTCCTTATATAAATAATATTCTTTAAACTTCCCAAGCATTACATTAGGCTTATCACATTGAATCTTCTTTATAATATCACTCAATCTTTTTTCACTAATAGAAATCCTCTCTTTAACATTCTCTATTACTAAATAATATATAACGCTTTCCTTATTTTTATCATCTATTTCTTTAAACAACCTTAAATCAATAATATTATTTCCTTTCTTTACTCTATTTAATAAATCATGTATTCTCTCATATTCCTTTTCTTTCACCACATTTTTCTTTTTTATTTCTTCCACTACCTTATCCTTCTCTAATCTAGTCATCTTTAAAACAATATTATGCCTAATATTATTCCTTAAATAACTCGTATCATAATTAGTCTCATCTTCCCCAAAAACAATCTCATTAACCTCACAATACCTCTTTAACTCCTCTTTACTATAATCTAAAAGAATTCTTTTAACTCTCATTTCATAAATAAAAATCTCTTCCTTTAATCCATAAAAATCACATTTACTATCTCTTCTTAATTGTATAAAATAAGTCTCCAACAAATCATCTAAATTATGCCCAACATACAAATAATCACAACCATATTTATGATATGTTTCTTTAAAAAAATTATAACGAATAACTCGTGCCCAATTCTCAAAATTTCCCTCTTTCTTATCATACTTAAAATCTTTTAAAACTTCTAATTTAATTTTATATTTATCACAATAATCCCTAACTATTTTTTCATCTCTAAAAGCACTCTCTCTAACCCCATAATTAACATGACAAACAACGAGTTCTTTACTCTCTTTTCTAAGCATATCCAACAAAGCCATTGAATCACTACCACCAGATACTGCCACTAAACTAACCACTTTAATCACCACTAAAATTATACTATATTTATTTATTAAAACATTATATTTTATCTTTTATCTTTAAAACAATTATCGTTTCATCATCCAAAAGTTCTTCATTACGCCCTAAAACTTCCTTCGCCATTTTTTGAACATTATTTCCTTTCAACTTCTTAAAACTCCTTATTTTTTCTTCACTAACCCCATCACTCGCCATTATTATATAATCTCCAACATTTAAATCAACCTTATTAAAACTAACTTCAATTTTATCCACGATTCCAACAGGTAAATCATTACCATCTACTACCATCACTCCATTATCATTAAAAACATATGAATTACATGCCCCATTCTTACAAAAATAAAACTCACCCATATACTTATCATAAACTAACAAATCAAACGTTGCATAACTATCCTTATTACCCTCTTTTTTCATTAAATAATTAATTGAATTAATCGCTTGCTTTTCATCAAATCCAATCTCCATAAATTTTTTAAACAGATCTAAAGTAGCCTTTGAACTCTCTTTAGCAAGTGCACCAACACCCATACCATCACTAATCGCTAAATAATACTTGAACTCATTTTCATAAACTAAGTAACTGTCCCCACTCACTAACCTATCTTTAGCTCTCTGCTCTACCCCTAACAAAAAACTAATTTTTTTACTCTCTTTAAGCTCTACTTCATACATATCAAAAACCTTATTTTCTTTTATTTTTTTAACAACTAAACTCTTTTTTAAACACTTACTAATAATTTTCACTAACAAATTATCTATATCTTTCCTTTCACACCTTAAAACAACCTTCACACTCAACTCATTAAACAAATTATTATCAATAGATAACGACAACAAATCAAAACCATATTTCCTTATTTGTGTTTCAATATCACTATAATAATTCATCCCTTCTTTATCGCTTTTAACCCGTTCAGCAAAACTTTTCATTAAACTATCATAAACCATTATTTCCTTCAAAAATAACTCCTTATCATCTTTTCTAACTCGACCATTTATCTTTTCACAAACAAGACTCAAAACCTCTTCCATTTTAAGTATCTTCTTAGATATCTCTAAATTCCTACGCTTATTATCTTTAACTAAATTTTCAAGATAACTATCCTCACTAAAACACCACCTATCTATTAATTTACTTGGAAAACACAAATACAAAAAACTCCCCACTACATATTGAATTCCATAAACAAAATCAATCTTAAAATAATACAAAAATAAAAAAACAAAACTTAAATACGTAATAACAAGCGTTATTTTACTTGTTTTTCTAAGCAAAAAAACACTAAGAGGAATACCTAGCACTAAAAGCATAACTCGATTAAACTGCCCAAGAAAATACACTACTAACAATAATAAAAAACTCTCCAAAATACCCTCTTCTAAACCAACCCTACTGGAAACAAACACCAACGCAACCACTAATGCAAACGAGACTTCATTAACCCCTAAACCTAACAAAAAGACACCAACCATAAATAAAACAAACGAACTCATTTTATTAATAAAAGAAACTTTTTCACCCTTACTTCTAATAACATAAAACTGATAAAAATATCTCATTACCCAAAAACTAATAACCCCTAATAAAAAGCCTATATAAAACTTTTCAATTTCATTACTAAAAAACTCTATAAAAAAGACAACAGAAAAACATTCAAAACTTAATATTTTCTCTAATTTATACTCCTTATCTCTAATTAATTTATTAAAAAAGAAAAAAATTATCAAAAACAAATAACCCACTAAACTAAACCAATTTCTTTCTAAACCATTAACTAAAACACCAACTAAAAAAGCCACTCCTCCATCTAAAAGACCATAAAAAAAGCAAAACATGATCCAAGGAACAGCAAAAACATCACTAACATTATTAAAACAAAAAGAAATAACCCCAATCAAAATATATCTTAAAAAGATTTTTAATTTATTCACTAGACAATCACCCATTATCTAATTGTAATCCCACTAGACGTTGAATTTTGTCGAACTAACACTTATAAAAAATTAATAAAAAGAGCATATGCAATTATTACAATTATCCCATAAAAACCGAGCATACCTGACACCATTACCAAAAACCACTCTAAAGGCACAACCACTCCTATTAAACTCAAAATATATCTTACACCAAATAATGTAATAACCATTATAAAAATCTTAAACAAAAACTTAACAGCTCTCTCTAACACAAGCATCACCTAATCAAGTATATGAGAACTATCAAATTAAAATGTTTTTCTATTTTCAAATGATTTAGTAATCGTTACATCATCACTATACTCTAAATTCCCCCCCATAGGCAACCCATAAGCTAATCTCGTAACTTTAATATTTTTATCCTCTAATAACTTAGCAATAAATAACGCCGTCGTTTCCCCATCCAAATTAGGATTAGTAGCAATAATGATTTCCTTAACACCCTCCAACCGATCCATTAAAGAATCAATATTCAAATCTTCAGGTAACTTCCCACTTTTAACAGAAATAACTCCATCTAACACATGATACAAACCCTTATAAGAATTACTTTTCTCAATAGCAAAAACATCTTTAATACTTTGCACCACACAAATAATAGACTTATCTCTTTCAAAATCACTACAAATCTCACACAAATCATTAGAAGACAAATTATGACAAGCCTTACATTTTTTTAAAGAAGAAATACCCTCAATACACTTCACAAAATCATCCCTATATTCTTCTTTCATCTCCAAAAACTGATAAGCCATTCTTTCCGCAGACTTATACCCAACACCCGGAAATCTCCTAAAACAATTAATCAAATCTTCAAACTCTTTTGGATAATTCATTAAAACATACCAGGAATCTTTAAGCCTCCGCTTATACTTTCCATTTCCTTACTCATATCTTCATCAATTTTCTTAACAGCTTCATTAAAAGCCACTACAAGCATATCTTCTAACATTTCTTTTTCCTCTAACAAATCTTCATCAATAACTAAAGAAGTAACCTGTTTACTACCTAACATTTTAATCTTAATAGCTCCCCCATTACTCGAGAACTCATACTCCTTACTCTCTAACTCCTTTTGCTTCTTAGCCATCTGCTGTTGCATTTTCTGAGCTTGTTGCATTAACATATTAATATTCATTTTTATTCCTCCTTAACTTGCAAAAAATCCCCAAAAACTTTTTTCCCAAACTCTAATCCTTCATCTTTATCTTCAACTTCTTCTTCAAATTTAATAGCCTTAGGACTAGGCAATGCTTTTCTACTTCTCAAATCCATATATGTATCTTTTAACTTAATAAAATCTTCTCTTGTAACACAATAACACATCATATTTTCATTATATAACGCCTTCAAAAAATTATTCATTTCATGGTGAATATTCACAAAATTAACCCTATTTAAATAAGTTTCATTTTCATAAACTAAAACAAGCATATTTTTAGCTGCTGCTACAGGAAGACCTTGTAAAAGCAATGCTGTAACCTTCGCCGTAGCCATTGAGTTCATATATTTAGGTAAAATAACCCATTTTTGTTTAGCTGCCACTAAATCTTCTTTTGTTGCCTGCACAAGTACATTTAATAATTCTTCTTCAGTAGGAATATACCTCTCTTCACTACTAATTGGACTAACTGTTTCATGTGAAACATCTACTCTTGTTTCTTCTCTTACTACTTCTTTTACCTCTTCCACTACTTTCTTTTCTTCATGTAAAACAGGCTTCTCTTCCTTAACAATTACTTTCTCTTCAACTTTTTTATTCTCAATCACTTCTACCCTAGGCTCTTCTCTAACTACATACATTTCTCTTCTATCCTTACAATTAACCATCTTCAAACAAGCCAACTCAAAAAACGATTTCGGAGCATTAACCTTTTTATAATTAGCTAAAGCCTCTACCAAAACATTAATCCACTCAAACATTTTATTAACACTTTGCTCTTTAAATTCATTAATACTAGAAGTATTAATAACTTTTAAAACACTCGCATTTCTACTATTTTTATAAACAATTACTTCTTTAAGCAAATCAATAAGACCTATCGTCAACCTTGTCAAATCAACACCCTTATCATCATAACTAGCAATCTTTTCCATAATCTTCTCTTCATTGCCTTCACTAACATAATTAAGAAGCTCAATCTTTTCTTTTAAAGAAGTAACCCCATATATTTCTCTAATATGACTACACTTCAAATCATTCCCCGCATACGCAATCGCTTGATCCAAAATACTCAACGCATCTCTCATACCACCATCACATAACTCACCAATCAAATCAATAACCCCATCTTCATAACTAACATTCTCTTTTTCTAAAACAACCTTAACCCTCTCTTTAATATCATTAAGGCTAATTCTACCAAAATCAAATCTTTGACACCTCGAAACAATCGTTGGAAGAACTTTATGCGGTTCAGTCGTAGCCAAAATAAACACTACATGCTCTGGTGGTTCCTCTAATGTCTTAAGCAAAGCATTAAATGCCCCCGTTGACATCATATGAACTTCATCAATAATATAAACTTTATATTTCCCTAAAATAGGTGAATACTTAACTTTATCAATCAAATTCCTAACTTCATCTACTCCATTATTACTCGCCGCATCAATCTCTACTACATCAGGATGACTACCATCCATAATTTCCTTACAATTTTCGCACTCATTACAAGGCTTATTATCCCCTTCACAATTCAAAGTTTTAGCAAGCAATTTCGCCATACTTGTTTTACCGGTACCCCTTGGACCAGTAAACAAATAAGCATGAGCAATCTTATTCTCTCTAACTGCATTTTGCAAAGTCCTTAAAATATGCTTCTGCCCTGCCATCTCCTCAAAAGTCTGAGGCCTATAAGTTCTATATAAAGCTTTATAACTCATATTATCACCACAAAATTATTATACAATAAATATTTTAATAAAAAAATAACTATTTACTTATTCTTTTCTCTTTAAAATAATCTTTTAATATTAACCCACATTCATCCCTATGAATATATTCATATTCAAAATAATGGTTAAGCCCCTTTTGCTCCAATAAATTAAACAAACCTCCAAGTGCTCCTGCCTTTAAATCTCTAGCACCAAAATAAACCTTCTTTACCCTCGCACTAATTAAAGCACCTACACACATCACACATGGCTCTAAAGTAACATACACTTCACAATCCTTCAAATACCAATCATTAAGCTTCTTACTCGCTTTCTTTATACACAAAATTTCTGCATGCCCCATCGCATCATTATTCTTCTCTTTTAAATTATGTGCTCTTGCAATCACTTTATGATCTTTAACGATAACACACCCCACTGGAACCTCATCTTCATTATAAGCTTTCTTTGCTTCTTTATAAGCTTCATTCATATAATCCATCCAATCACCTCTATAAAAAAAAGTCAGCACACATAGCGAACTCACTTAAGGCTGCTACCTTCCGATCCTGACCTGGTTCGTGCACTACTATTGTACTGACTTTAACATTATACGCATTTTAATTATTTTTTACAACTATTTTAAAACTTTCTTTCCACCCATATAAGGCCATAAAACTTCTGGAATACTAATACTACCATCTTTATTATAATGATTCTCTAAAAAACAAATTAACATTCTAGGCGGAGCCACCACTGTATTATTCAAAGTGTGAGCAAAATATTTCTTATCTCCATCTTTAACTCTAATACCAAGCCTTCTAGCTTGAGCATCTGTCAAGTTAGAACAACTACCAACTTCAAAATACTTCTTTTGCCTAGGACTCCAAGCTTCTACATCTAAACTCTTATACTTTAAATCAGCAAGATCACCACTACAACAAACAAGTGTCCTAACAGGAATCTCCAAACTCCTAAATAACTCTACCGTATAATTCCACATCTTCTCATACCACATTTCACTATCTTCTGGCTTACAAACAACAATCATCTCTTGCTTCTCAAACTGATGAATACGATACACTCCTCTTTCTTCAATACCATGTGCTCCTACCTCTTTCCTAAAACAAGGAGAATAAGAAGTCATTGTATAAGGCAATTCTTTAGCATCTAACATTTGATCCTTAAACTTAGCAATCATTGAATGCTCACTTGTACCAATCAAAAACAAATCTTCGCCCTCGATTTTATACATCATATTTTCCTGCTCTTCAAAACTCATAACGCCATTTACCGCATCACTTCTAATCATAAAAGGAGGTACGCAATAAGTAAAACCTTTATTAATCATAAAATCTCTCGCATAACTTAAAATCGCACTATGCAACCTAGCAATATCGCCCATCAAGTAATAGAACCCATTGCCACTTACCCTACGTGCACTATCTAAATCAATCCCGCTTAACTTCTCCATAATATCAGTATGATATGGTATCTCATAATCAAAAACGATAGGTTCACCATACTTCTTTCCTTCAACATTCTTACTATCATCCTCACCAAGAGGAACATCACTTGCAATAATGTTAGGAATAGCCATCATTCTCTTTTTAACTTCTAATTCTAATCTTTCCTCTTCTTTTTCTAAGAAAACTAACCTATCATTAATCTCCACAACTTCTTGCTTAGCCCTATTAGCCTCATCCATCTTCTTTTCACTCATCAAAACACCAATAGACTTACTAACGCTATTTCTCTTCCCTCTTAAAGTATCAGCTTCTAACTTTCTTTCCCTTAACTCCTTATCAAGACTAACTACTTCGTCTACCAAAACTAGTTTATGATCTTGAAACTTCTTTTTGATATTCTCTTTAACTAACTCTGGATTTTCCCTAACTAATTTAATATCAATCATGTTCTTTCCTCCTAACTAAATAAAAAAGGTCTATCCCCTAAACACAAGGGACGACCTCTATTAAGAAACCGCGTTGCCACCCTAATTAACTAGTAACTAGTTCACTCATTACATAACGGTAATTACCCGGGTATAAACCTAAACTCCAAAGTAGATTCATAAAAAGTCCTTTTATCTGTTTTCACCACCCACAGACTCTCTAAAAAATTACCTTTTTACTACTTGTCTTTATCAACGTTTACCAAATTATATCATCTTTATTAAAATTTTCAATGCATATCTTTTTATTTTCTTATACTCTTTAAACGATGCTGTTCTATTTCTTTCTCAGGATTAGTTAACATTTTATCCCCTGAATATATATTAGAGTAAGAAGTTTTCAAAGTCTTACACATCAATAAATCTAAACCAGTTAAATCAACTCCTGGATCATCAACCCTTAACTCCAAAACATTTATCTCTGACAAAGCATCTAAATACACATTCCTCTGCTTCTCGGCATTTATAAACACAATTGGCAAATGCTTCTTCTTATACAAGAAATTAGTAAGAGCTCTACTAACCCTACCATTCCCATCTTCAAAAGGATGAATCACTAATAGTCTAGCAACCAGAGCATTAACTCGATGAATATATTCAAAATTACTCATTTCATCCTTTAATTTCAAAAGATCTATAATATCATAATTTAATTTCTCCATCATCGGTTCAATCTCTCTAGTACCTGCCGTTTCAAAATTAGCCCCCGTTATTGAAACAGGAATTCTCCTATATTGACCTTTAATATACCCTTGCTATTTGGAATAATTAAACAAAATCTTATGAAACCTTCTAATTGTATAATGATCAAACCCTAATAAATTAGTCATAAAAGTTTCTGTCTCATACTTCTTAAACCCACACAACTTCTCAAGCAAAGCACAAGCTTCATCATACTTTATTTCACCTTTCAAATACTTACCACCAACATCTCTTATTATTTTTTTATTCTCTTCTTTAGATAATCCATACCCCGCCTTATTCATTGCTTCATCAATAACTACATCATCATTATCTGTATAGTAGGCCGCTTTTTCATAGGCAATTTCTCTTAAAAGTTCATAATTACCCAATACCACTAATTGATTTTCAGTTAAATTAATCACTTTATCATTCTTACAATGTAAATTACCATTCTCATCTATTTTTCCACCATCCGCAAAAGCATGCAACACAAAATTAACACTTTTAGGATCCTTGATAACCCCTTCCAACAAAGCATCATTTTTAACACATTCCCTCAATATTTTTTCAAGGGTAATACTTTTAGTGCTCCTAACATCCAAATATCTTAAACTATTAACCAATTGCTTATACATCGCAAGTTCTAACTTTCTAGTTTCTCCTCTAACTACAATTTTATGATCCCTATTAATTATTTTCTTCGCTAAGTCTTCCATGCTTTTTATACCATCAATATTATTCGTTACATTTAAAATTCTTGCTGCACATGTTTTAAAAGGAACACCAAAATGAATAGCCACCTCATTAATGTTATCTATAGAAATTTCCTTTTTATCATTTAAATAAAGATAATTGCCATCATCATCTTTTTTAAAAATAAAATCTTTCAGTTCTCTTTCTGGCATTAAAAAATTTGCCGCAAACACTTTCGCTGCATGCATTGTTTTAGAATCATTATTAGGAGCATATGTAGCAATATTTTTTTGATTTTTAATCGCACAATAAAGCATTATCGCACTATTAAAACGAAGTCGACTTATACTACTATGATTACTCAAAATAATATAAGCCTTTTTATCGCTACTTCTAGGAACAAATTGACAATATTCTAATGATTCTCCATCTTTATTTTTCCCATAATCAGCCAAAGCAACACGCATACCTAATGTATTTATTGTCTTAAAAATATCTAAAAACCCATCACTATACTCACCATATTTTCTACTAACCAAATACGCCATCGTTTCCATATTAGGAGAATACAAAGCCTTAATTGCCTCCACATTCAACATAACTACTCACCATCACATTCCTTGATAACTCTATAAGATATTTCCGTTATTCTTTTTTCTTCTTCGCTCATATCATTATCATCATATTTTTCCAACTCGAAATCTTCTTTGCTAATATATAAAGATTCACAAATTCTTTTCATCTCCTGCTTACTTAAACTATTCTCTCCTGCTTCAAACTCATAGTACCTATTAACATCAATACCTAAAAAAACTGCTAACTCTTCAACCGTTAACCCTAACATTTCTCTATTTTCTTTACACTTCAACCAAATATTCATGTTATCACCTTCACTAAACTTATTCTATCATAAGCCCTAACTTTTTCAAAGATAAAAAAAGCACATACTCTCGTATATGCTTCTATACTATAAAGCCTCATTTATATTTGTCATATCTTCATTTTCAGCAACATCTACTTCAATATCATCGCTTTTTTCTAGCACCGCAATTGAAGAAACAACCGAATCATCTGCAATCTTTATAATCCTAACACCTTGAGTATTCCTACTAGCTACTTTCACCTGTGCCAAAGGAACTCTAATCATAATCCCTTTATTAGTAACAACTAACAAATCTTCATCACCATGCACAGCCCTTAAACAAACTAACTTACCATTTTTCGCCGTAACATTAACAGTCTTAACTCCTTTACCACCACGATTAGTCATCACACGATACTCTTCAATCGAAGACATCTTACCATACCCTTTAGCCGTTAAAACTAAAATATACTCACCTTCGCTAGAAGTAGAAACACCAACAACTTCACCATCACCAACATTAATAGCCTTAACTCCACTAGCCGTTCTACCCATACTTCTAATGTTTTCTTCCGAAAATCTTACGGCCTTACCATTACTTGCCGCAATTATAATATCTTCATTACCCTTAGTCTTTCTAACCGCAAATAATTCATCATCTTCTTTTAAAGTAACCGCAATCTTACCATTTTGCCTAATATTTTTAAACTCCTCAATACTTACACGTTTACTAATACCCTTACTACTTACAAACAATAATTTTTCATCACCAGTTATATCCGTATTATCAATAGATATCATTGCCCTTACTTTTTCACTCTTATCCATATTTAATAAATTAATTATTGGTAAGCCTTTAGATTGCCTTGAATATTCAGGAATTTTATACCCTCTAACACGATATACCTTACCTGTATTAGTAAAGAATAATACATCACGATGCGTATTGGTAATTAACAACTGATCGACAATATCATCATCATGAGTAGTCATACCAGTAACTCCTCTACCTCCCCTATTTTGCGACTTATAGGTATCAGCTGTAACACGTTTAATATACCCGTTCATAGTTAAAGAAACAACAATATCTTCTTGAGGAATCAAATCTTCATCATCAATGTTACTATAATCATTAGTAATCTCCGTTCTACGATCATCACTATATTTATCGCGCATCTCTACTAATTCATCCCTAACAAGAGTTAATAAAACATCTTTATTCTCTAAGATATTAAGATATGATTCGATATCTTTTTGCAATTGTTCAATGTTTGCCACTATCTCTGCCCTTGCAAGACCTGTTAATCTTTGAAGACGCATATCTAAAATAGCCTTACATTGCTTATCGGAAAAATTAAATCTTGCCATTAACTCATTCGTAGCACTCTCTGCCGTTTGATTTCTTCTAATAATGTTTAATACTTCATCAATATTATCACAAGCAGTTTGTAAACCTAACAAAATATGTTCTCTTTCTCTAGCTTTATTTAATCTAAAATGTGTTCTTCTAGTAATAACATTTTCTTGGTGAATTAAATATTGGTTTAATATCTCTTTTAAACCTAAAATACGTGGCTCACCATCAACAATAGCTAACATATTAGCCCCAAACACTACTTGTAATTGAGTTAATTTATATAATTGATTTAAAATAACTTCTGGAACTGCTTCTTTCTTTAATTCAATAACAACTCTCATACCTTCACGGTTAGATTCATCTCTTAAATCAGAAATACCTTCAACTATTTTATTCTTTACTAACTCAACTATTTTTTCAATTAAAGTTTTCTTATTAACTTGATAAGGAATCTCCGTAACAATTATTCTCTTCTTACCATGCTCCATATCTTCAATATGACACTTAGAACGAACAATAATTGATCCGCTACCTTCTTCATAAGCCTTTTTAATGCCATTACGCCCTAAAATAATTCCCCCTGTAGGAAAATCAGGACCAGGAATGTAATTGTTCATTAAATCAACTACACTAATACCAGGATCGTTACTAAAAGCTAATACCGCATCAATAACTTCTCTTAAATTATGTGTAGGAACATTCGTAGCCATACCAACAGCAATACCTACCGCTCCATTAACTAATAAGTTAGGAAATCTTGAAGGAAGTACTGTAGGCTCTTTTTCGCACCCATCATAGTTATCGATAAAATCAACTGTATCTTCATCAATATCCCTAATCATTTCCATCGTTATCTTCGCCATTCTAGCTTCCGTATAACGCATAGCAGCAGGATCATCGCCATCAACCGAACCAAAGTTTCCATGCCCATCCACTAAAGGATAACGATAAGAAAAATCTTGTGCCATTCTCGCCAAAGAATCATAAATTGCAGTATCACCATGTGGGTGATATTTACCCATCGTATCTCCAACAATTCTCGCTGATTTTTTATATGGTTTACCAGGATGAACACCAAGTTCATTCATTGTATGAATAATTCTTCGATGAACAGGCTTTAAACCATCCCTAACATCAGGCAAAGCCCTTGAGACAATAACAGACATCGCATAATCCAAAAAAGCCTTTTTAACTTCTTTGGTCATATTAACTGGTTTTACACTACGATCATGAATATCATCTTCACTAATCATTTCATTCTTTTCCATTTCATTTTCCATTATTTATCCCTCCTATATATCAAGATTCTCTACAAACTTAGCATTTTCAAGAATAAAATTCTTTCTAGGTTCTACTTTATCTCCCATTAACATTCCAAAAATCATATCAGCTTCCATCGCATCATCAACAGTTACTTGAAGAAGAGTTCTAGTTTCTGGATTCATTGTAGTATCCCATAACTGTTCAGCATCCATTTCTCCAAGACCCTTATATCTTTGAATTGTATATCTAGAATTAGCACCCAACTCTATTTTCAACTTATCTAATTCTTGATCGCTATATAAGTAATAAACGTTTTTACCACACGTTAACTGATAAAGTGGAGGACACGCAATATAAATATTCCCATTTTCCACTAATGGCTTCATAAACCTATAAAATAACGTTAATAATAATATTCTAATATGTGATCCATCAACATCCGCATCGGTCATAATAACAACTTTATGATATTTTAACTTACTCAAATCAAAATCCTTTTGAATACCAGTACCTAATGCTGTAATAATAGCCTTAATTTCTTCATTAGCAAAAATACGATCTTGACGAGCTTTCTCAACATTTAAAATTTTTCCTCTTAAAGGTAAAATAGCTTGAAAATTACGATCTCTTCCCGCTTTAGCACTACCACCTGCTGAATTACCCTCAACAATATAAAGTTCATTAATACGAGGATCTCTGCTTGAACAATCAGCAAGTTTCGCAGGATTACCAGAAATTTCCAATAAACCTTTCTTTCTTGTAATTTCTCTAGCCCTTTTCGCAGCCATTCTAGCATGAGAAGCCAAAACAGCCTTCTCAACAATAACCTTAGCCACATCAGGATTCTCACCCATATATCTCTCTAATTGAGCCCCAAAGATATTATTAACAACTTTTCTAACTTCTGAATTACCTAGTTTTGTTTTTGTTTGTCCTTCATATTGAGGATTAGGATGCCTAACAGAAACAATCGCTGTAATACCTTCCCTAACATCATCATTAGTTAAACTTTCATCATTATCTTTTAACATCTTATTATTACGAGCATAGTTATTAATAAGTCTAGTAAGGGTATATCTAAACCCTTCTTCATGTGTACCCCCTTCTTGCGTGTTAATATTATTACAATAAGAATACACACTAGAAACATAACCATCATTATATTGAAAAGCAATTTCTACTGAAATACCATCTTCTTCCCCTTCAACATAAACAACATCTTGATGTATAGGCTCTCTTGATTGATTAATATATTTAACGTAATCTCTTAACCCTCCATCATATTTAAACTCTTCATATTGCCTCTCTCCTCTTAAATCTTCAAGAGTTATCTTAACACCCTTATTAAGAAAAGCCATTTGTCTTAAATGATCTTTTAAAATAGCATAATTAAACTCTGTAGTCTCTGTAAAAATAAGTGGATCTGGTTTAAATAACACCGTTGTACCCCTTCTATCCGTAGGCCCAACAATTGTTAACTTTTGCTCTGTTTTACCACCATTTTTAAACTTTACAAGATATTCAAGCCCTTCTTTATAAACTCTAACCTCAACATACTCACTCAAAGCATTAACAACAGAAGCACCAACACCATGAAGACCACCAGAAACCTTATAGCCCCCACCTTCGCCAAACTTACCACCAGCATGAAGCACTGTATAAACCGTTTCTACTGCACTAATCCCTGTTTTAGGATGAATTCCTACTGGTATTCCTCTACCATTATCCTTTACGATAATCTCATTTTTCTCTGTAATAGTAACATTAACTTCCGTACAAAAACCCGCTAATGCTTCATCTATTGAGTTATCTACAATCTCCCAAACAAGGTGATGTAACCCTCTCTCTGATGTGGTACCAATATACATACCTGGTCTTTTTCTAACAGCCTCTAACCCTTCTAATACCTGAATATTATCTGCCGTATACTTCTCATTTGCTCTAATATCTGACATCATTCTTCCCCCTTTATCTCATATATAGAAAATTTATTAATCCCATTTATCTCATCTAAATCGCATCCTGTAATAAAAACCTGCTCCACTTCTTTAATAATCTCATAAATTTCTTTTTTCTTACTATCATCTAACTCCGAAAACACATCATCTAAAACTAAAATAGGCCATTTATTTATTCTTTTCTTTATTAAAGTAACTAACGCTAATTTAATAAGCAAAACAACAAACCTCTGCTCTCCCTGAGACCCAAACCCCGAAGCTTCACATTCATCTAAATAAACCTTAAAATCATCTTTATGAACTCCTAAACTCGTAACCATCCTCTCTTTATCTCTCTTCTCACATTCCCTATATTGCTTTAACATCTCTTCTTTAGACACACTCTTAAAGCAACACTCATACTTAATCTCTAAACGATATTTATCGGTAATAGAAGTATTAAACTCATTTACAATACCCTCAATTTCCTTTAAAAAAACAATTCTTGTTTCAATAATATCTACCTGCAAATCACACATCTTATCATCAAGCACACTAAGCAATTGCTCCTTATAAACATCTTCACTCTTTAACAATTCATTTCTTTGCTTTAACAACTTATTATAAACAAGAACCTTATGCATATACCCGCTATTAATTTTAGAAATCTCTTTATCCAAAAACTTCCTTCTATCTCTTGGAAAATCCTTTAACAAATACACTTCTTCAGGACAAAACTCCACTACATTTGTTTTACCTAAATATTCCCTATATTTCTTATAAAGAATCCCATCTATCTTCAACAGTTTATTTTCTTTATTAACTAACAAGCTATACTCCAAACCATCAACTATACCTTCAATAAAAAACTCTTTTTTTTCTTTTTTAATAAGTTCCTTATCATCACTAGCCCTAAAAGATTCTAGATTGCCCATATAATAAATACTCTCAACTAAATTAGTCTTACCTACCCCATTCTTACCATATAAATAATTTATTCCCTTTTCAAATACCATTTCCAAACTATCATAGTTTCTAAAGTTTCTTATTTTTAAATTACTAATCCACAACTTTCAATACCTCATACTTTTTTCCTTTTATTTCAACTATGTCGCCTGGATATATTTTTCTTCCCCTTCTTTGATCTTGTTCATTGTTAATGATAACCTTATTGTTTATCAAAAATTCTTTCGCATAACTACCACAATCAACAATACCAACAAACTTCAAAAATTGACCTAATGTAATATACTCACTTTTAATATAAACTTTTTCCATTACAGACCCTCTTTTCCTAAGTTTATGAAAGAATATAAATATATATTTATATTCTATCATAACTCAATAAAAAAGCAAATAAAAAAACTTATCTATTTATGATAAGTTTCATTATTAATTATCTTAAAAACTCTATAAATTTGCTCTAAAAACAGTAACCTAATCATCTGATGTGTAAAAGTTAATTTTGAAAAAGAAATACGCCATTTCGCTCTTCTTTTAACTTCTTCGCTAACCCCCAAAGATCCCCCTATAACAAAGCAATAACTACCCACACCTTCATTAATTAAGGAATCAAATTCACTAGCAAACTCTTCACTACTATATTCTTTACCTTTTACATCTAACAAAACAACAAACTCTTTACAATCAATTTTTTCTAAAATTCTCTTTCCTTCAATTTCTTTTATTTTTTCTTCACTATTATTACTTACAATCTTTTCATCTTTAACTTCAACTATTTCTAAATTACAATAGCTACTTAATCTCTTTAAATACTCGCCAATACCCGCTACTAGATAAGAATCTTTAATCTTACCAACAGCCACAAGTTTTATCCTAATCATGCATGTAAAACAGCAGTTACCGTCCTAACATTAAGACCATCTTTATTAACAACCTCAAGAGTAACACTATCTCCTATATTATACTTTAATAACTCTACAAAATACTGTGCTTCATCATCGACACTTACTCCATTAACTTTTTTAATAACCGTTCCACTTTCTACATTACCCTCCAAAGAAGCTTGAATATACACTCCAGTCTTTACATAATCTGAAATCCCATACGTTTCCTTACTTGAACCTAATTCTGGAATAGATAATAATGTTAGATTTAATGTAGGCCTAACATAGTTTGTGTTGTTAACTAATAAATAGTTTGCTACTTTCATAAAATAATTAATTGGTAATGATCCATACATTCCAGTTGTATCATCATACTTTAAAGTTGTTATCCCAATAAGTTTACCATCTTTATCAAATAATCCCCCACCACTATTACCTTCATTGATAGGAGCATCTGTTAAAATAGCATATACTGTTGTTTCTTTACCTACTCTACTATTATCAATCTCAATAGGAACATTATAACTTGAAATATTACCTGCTGTCGTATAGTTAAATTTACCTAAAGGAGAACCAATTGTATACACAAAATCACCACGATTAATACTACTAGAATCACCAATTGTTGCTAACGAATACTTCTCACTTTTTAGTATTTCTAAAACCGCTACATCTTCATAATAATCCTTTCCAACAAGCATAGCAATTTCACTTTCCCCGCTCATAAATCCATCACTAGTAGAAAACATAACCTCAACTTCATAACCACTAGTTAATTTATTTACAACATGTGCATTTGTTATTATATAAGCACACTTTTGATTAATATAGTTGCTATTAATACAAGTACCAGTTTCAAAAGCTACCACCCCACTACCAGTAGCAATAACCTGCTTACTATCTTGATTTTGAACTTTAATCATTACTACACTTCTTGCCGTTGCTTCGATTAATTCGCTATAATCTGTTATCTCTTGCTTATACTCTTCACTAGCATTCCCATCATCACCAGGACATTTACATTGATCATTAGAACATGAACACCCTACCAATAACACCATAACTAGCAACAAATAACCCAAAACTCTAACTTTCTTCATATCTATTCCTCCTTATATTTTCACATAATAGTAAGCTTCTTTACCATTCTTTTTAATAACCTTTAAACAAACTTTTTGCTTCTTCTCATATCTCAATAATTGCTTATCAAATTCATAAACACTATCTACTTCTACCCCATTAACAGCCACAATCACCATACCTTGATTTAATCCACCAAACACATAATTAAATGGTTTAAAAGTAATCACTGCTACTCCTTTTTTTACATTATCGTTAATACCATAGCTTTTTCTCAAAGATAATCCCAAATTGCTCAAATTATCTATTTTATATTTTATATAATTTGCATCATATTTCCTAGTTTTTATAATAGAATCCACAATTTTTTTTATTTTATCACTCTCTAAAACAAAACTACTCCCTTGCAATTTTTGATCATAACCAACAACTATACCAGTTAATCTATTAAAACCATCAAAAGTCCCAATACCAATTAACCTATCATTCCATTCTACACCCACTACATTTCGATAAATATTTCTATAACTATCAACATTAAATAAATACCCCACAGAATTTATAAACCCTTTATTAAAATATTCTATGTCTTTATCTAAATACCCATACAAATAATTAGCTTGCCCTTTTATCAAATAACTACTATCTGCTAAACAAACTTCTTTTACATTATCCTTTTTACTAGTCCTAAGCACCGCTATCCCATCATTTAAATCATACCCTAAAATAATCGCCGATAAATAACTATTATCCTCAAAAATAACACCAAAATTATTCGTATCATTAACAATGTTTGAACTAGTTACAATATAAGTATAATTTTCATCTATATCATAAATAAACCCACTGCTCTCAAAAACATTATAATTATTTATAACCATAACACTACTCCCATAAGTCCCACAATCATCATTAGAAACATTTACTATGTTTGCTTCATCTACATCTAAAAAACTAAAACAAAATGGCAGCAATAAACTAACCACTAACAAGAGTTTCTTCATAATATTCTCCCCCTGCTATTTCCATATATTGATCTGCTGTTCTAACTACTATTTTACTAATATCTATCTCTCTTTCTTTAACTACTCTATAAAAAGTATTTAAAGCTAACTCCTTAGTATTAGCTTCTAAAGATAAATGTGCTAAATAAATTTGCTTTGTTTTATCACCTATAACATCACATAACAAATCACTAGCAGTCTCATTATTTAAATGCCCTTCATCACCCAATATTCTACTTTTTATATAAAAAGGCCTCTTAGTCTCCATTAACATCTCAACATTATGATTACTTTCAAAAATATAATAATCCGCATTTTTAATATACTGTTCATTTTTATGATTAAAATACCCTGTATCGGTAATGTATACTAATTGTTCGTTACCATCCCTAATTACAAAACCACCACACTTTACATCATGTGATAATGGTAATGCTCTAACATAAAAGCCCTCGACTTCCTGCTCTTCATATTTTTTTAAGCAACCATCAACAACACTAATACCCTCTAAAGCATATTTTTTAACTTCAGGGAAACTTGCAATAGATTTAATATGATCAACATGCTCATGAGTAATTAAAATACTTTTAACATCTTTTATATCATACCCATATTTTCCCATTTTTTCTTTTATTTCTTTATAAGAAATTCCTACATCAATTAATAATAAATCTCCTCTATTACTAATTAATAAAGTAGAATTACCTTTAGATCCACTAGCCAATATAATAAACTTCATTTTACTCTTCTACCTTTGCATAATTAGAAAATAACCCATATTCTTTTAAGAAAACCAATTTAACAACACCAGTCGCACCATTACGATGTTTAGATATTGAAACTTCTGCAATACTACTACTATTATCTTTCTTCTCTTCTTCTTTATTTTTATCTTTTTTCTGATTATCAAAATAATCTTCTCTATAAATAAACATAACTAAATCAGCATCTTGCTCTATGGCACCTGATTCTCTTAAATCAGAAAGCATAGGTCTTTTATTATCTCTTTTTTCTGAATCACGAGATAATTGAGATAAAGCAATGACAGGCACACCTAACTCCCTAGCCATTTCTTTTAATCCCCTAGATATCTCCGTAACTTCTTGTTGTCTTCCTTCTTTTCTAGATTTTTCTGAACCCTTAACAATTTGAAGATAATCAACTACTACTAAAGATAAATCATCATGTAATGATTTTAACTTCCTTGCCTTAACTAATAAATCACCCAATTTGATACTGGAAGTATCATCTACAAAAATTTTAGCCTTACTTAATTGATTAGCTGCAATATCAATCTTTGTCCAATCCTTATCACTCAAATTTAATCCTCTAATCTTATCACCATTAACTCCAGATAACGCACTAAGCATTCTTTGCATTAACTGTTCTGCTGGCATTTCTACCGAAAACATAGCTACTGTTAAATTCTGCTTAATAGCAGCATTCATCAAAAAATTAAGTGCTAATGCTGTTTTCCCCATAGAAGGTCTTGCTGCCAAAATAATTAAATCTCCCTTTTGAAATCCATGCGTAATATTATCTATATCAGTAAAGCCACTAGTAACACCCGTTAAATTCATTTTATTGCCACTATTTCCATATAATTTTTCTTTTAAAACTTTAATTACTTCTTCTGTTGTTTGAAATTCCCCAACATTTCTTGAACGAGTAATAGATAACATTTCACTTTCTACATTCTCAACATAATCACTAATATCTTCAATTCCTTCTTTATCCCATTTATTAACTACTTCATTAGCTAATCCAACCAATCTCCTTAAAGTAGTCTTATCTTGTAAAATCCTAATATGTGCCTCTATATTTGAAGGAGCAACAACCCCTTCCACTAGATTCATTACAACATTTTTATCTTCTAATTGATTAATATCATTATTTAACATCAGTTGTTCCACAACAAAAACAGGATCAATTGAAACTCCCCGATCATACATACTCTTAATAGTATTAAAAATAAGTTTATGATCAGAAACATAAAAATCCTCACTAGATAACCTAACTACACTATTCAATAAAGCTTCCTTAGAAATAAGCATACTCCCTAAAACTTCTCTCTCTGCTTCAACTGAATATGGAACTTTCTTCATTTTTCATCAACTCCTATTTTTGACTAACATGCACCGTAATAACACCTATCACATCTTTATATAACTCTATCTCTATTTTCGTATAACCTAACGCTGTAATTGGATTAAAATCAACAAACTTTCTTTTATCTAATTCAATATTATAAACTTTCTTATACTCATCTACTATTTCCTTAGAAGATATAGCTCCAAATAACTTTCCTTCTTTTCCTATACTAACACTAAGCTCTAACACTAAATCCTTTAATTGCTCTTTAAGCTCTAAAGCCTTTTCTTTCTTTACCTCTTCTTCTTTTGCTTTATCATCATCTTCTTTTTTCTTTATATCTAAACTAGTCTTCGTAGCCAATACTGCTAATTTTTTAGGAATCAAATAATTCATCCCATATCCATCACTAACATTAACAATACTACCTTTTTTTCCAACTTTTTTAACATCCTCTAATAAAATAACCTTCATCTTAATATCCTCCTTTATTCTATTCTTGTATCACCAACAAAACTTTCTAATTTAGAGTACAATAATTTTTTAGTTTCCTCAACAGAAACATTTTCCATTTGTGTCGCCGCACTACTAAAATGTCCTCCACCACCCATACTTTCCATAATCTTTTGAACATTAATTGTTCCATCACTTCTAGCACTTATTCCGACCGCTGTCTCACTAATTTTTCCTAACACAAAACAAGCTTTTATCTCTTTAACATCCAAAACTTCCTGCCCAACCTTAGCTAACATTGCCCTACTAACAATATCTCCCTCACTAGAAACACAAACAACTACTCCATAATAAGGAGTCTCAGAGTTAGCCATAATTTTCGTTTTTAACAAATATTCTTCATATTCTTCTTTCAAAAACTCCGTAGCTAAAGTATTATCCGCTCCATATTCTTTTAAAATCATCGAAGCTTCGTATGTTCTAGCACCAGTTCTTGTCTTATAGTTATTAGTATCAAGTAATATCCCTGTTAACATAAAAGTTGCAACTTCAGGAGTAATTCTGATTTTATTTTCTGAATATCTAATAATTTCACTAACCATTTCACAAGTAGATGATGCTGCACTCTCTTGATATGAAAATATTTGAGATATTAGCTTATCCCCAGGACGATGATGATCGATAATAGCTACTTTTTCTGCCTTATCAAACACTTTTGTACTCATAGCTAATTCAGGATTTGAAAAATCAACTATTAACAACAAACTATTCTCATTTATCTCTTCTAAAACTTTATTTGGTTTTATAATCATTTCATCAATTTCTTCTTTATCAAACGATTCTCTAAATGCTATCCTAGCCTTTAATTCCACTAATTTATCATCATAAATTATTTTCACTTTTTTATTAAATTGCTTAGTAATTGAATACATCCCTAAACAAGCCCCAATAGCATCAAAATCAGCAGAAATATGCCCCATGATATATACACTATCCGAAGATTGAACTAACGCAGTCAAAGACTTAGAAACAACCTTAACCTTAACTTTATGTCTTTTACTCTTAGATTCACTACCCCCACCATAAAACTCCATATTCTTACCATATGTATTAACAACACTTTGATCTCCACCTCTAGATAAAGCCACATCAAGTGCACTTGAAGATAATTCTGATAACTTAATAAAATCATTAATACCTCTACCAACACCAATAGAAATAGTAAAATTATTATCTTCCTCATGAACTTTCTTTATTTCCTCAACTAAAGAAAACCTATCCCTTAAAATAACTTGATATGTACTTTCTTGCATCAAAGCAATATATAAATCATTTCTAATTTTTTTCAAAAATATACGATTATTAATAGACCATTCATTAATAATAGTTCTCACACGAGCCTCCAACTCACTAGCCTTAGTATCACCCAAAACAGACAACACATCACTATAATTATCAATAGATATATTAAAAATAACTGGTGCCTCATTATTATAAGAAGTTAATAAATTTTCATACTGATTAACATCCTTCATAATAATCATTTTTAATTCTTTTAAGCATATACAATCATAAACACGATTATTAATCGTAATCTTAACATTTTCCTTTTTATCTTCTACAATCAAACAAAAATTATTATCGTAATTAATAATATTTTTCCCAATTATATCAATATTCCTACTCTCTAAAAATTCATTAATCCAAATAACTTCAAAAAATTCATCATAAAAAATAATTCCAATCTCCCCAAAAGTATCAATTTCTTTTAAATTATTTAAAAGCAATGAATTAACTTTAATATTATTAATTGTATTTTTTTTATCAATCTTAGTATAAAAAGAAACAAAATAAAAAATATTAGAAAAAATAATTACAACCACCAAAATGGTATATAAAATTTCATCATCCACATTAATTATTGGATTTTTAAAAGAATAATTTATTAAAGATAAAATACTAATGGCAAATTGAAAAATAATTAAGATAATTATTTTATTTTTTTCCTTATTAAATAAATTTTTCATTATTATCCCTCTTCACCATTCTATTATAACCTTTTTGTTTTATATTTTAAATAAAATATAAAAAAAGATTAGTATTTCTACTAATCTTATTCAACTACAAATGGTAACAAAGCCATTTCTCTAGCTCTTTTTATTGCTACTGCTAACATTCTTTGATATTTAGCACTAGTACCTGTAACCCTACGTGGAATAATTTTCCCATTCGCACTTACAAATCTTTTTAATAACTCTACATCTTTATAATCAATATAAGTTATCTTATTCTTAGTAAAGAAACAAACTTTCTTCTTAGTCTTTTGTTTTTTAAAAGCCATACTTTTTCTCCTTTCTAAAATGGTAAATCATCTTCAGATATATTAAATTCTATATCACTAGAATTATCTTTAATCTCTTCTTTTTCCTCATCTTTTTGATATCCAACATTTGGTTCATATTCATCAAGATAAGTACTATTATTACTATTTTTATTTTCTAACATTCTCATATTATCACAAACAACCTCAGTGATATAAACTTTAATGCCATCTTTATTTTCATAATTTCTCGTTTGAAGTCTTCCTTCAACAGCTATTAACATGCCTTTTTTTACATACTTATCCATTGTTTCCGCTGTCTTATTCCAAGCAACACAATTAATAAAATCTGTTGTTGGCTTTCCATCTCTTAAAACATACCTGTTATCTAATGCTAGTGTGAAGGTAGCAACAGGTGTTCCATTAGCTGTTCGGCGAAAATCTACATCTCTTGTTGTTCTTCCAATCAAAATTACTCTATTTAACATACGTATTCTCCTAATTATCTAATTTAACAATCATATGACGCAATACACTAGTATTTATTTTTGATAAACGATCAAACTCACTAACTGCCTTAGAATCATCACTAGTTAAAGTTGTAACAACATAATAACCTCTAGTTTGCTTTTTAATCTCATATGCTAACTCACGATTACCCCATTCATTAACATCACTAATTTTAGCACCATTATCAGTTAAAATTTTATTTAAACCTTCAATCGTACTCTTTCTAGTAGCTTCATCTAAATTAGAGTTTAAAATATACATAATCTCATATTTTCTCATTTTTTACCCCCCTTTGGTCTAATTTCAGCCAGTTTCCCAGCAGAGAAGATGCATGTCCTTCACCCATGCTTTGCTATTATAACCTAATAACATTTAAATGTAAATTAAAAAAACTCCATTTTGTAAAAAAATAGAGCTTTTTATTAAAATAAATTATTGATAAGTTCTAACTGGTAAAACTAATTGAATAACCGAATTATCTTCTTTATTTTTAACAATAAATGGTTTCATTTCCCCATTAAAGCATAATTCTATATCATTACTACCAATAGCCTTAATAGCATCAATAATATACTGAGCACTAAATGATATATCAAACTTATTTCCTACATATTCATAATTAGCTATTTTTTCAACAACAGAACCAACCTCTTGACTTCTAGAAGAAATCTCAACTTTCTCTTTATTTAAACTTAATTTAACAATATTATTACGATCACTAGATAGTAAACTTGCCCTATCAATAGCAGAAACAAATTCATTTGTTAAAGTATCCAAAGTATTTTCAAACATATCAGGAATTAATTTACTAGTATCTGGATAAATACCACTTATAACTCTACTAGATATAATCGTTTCATTTATCTTAAACATAACTTTCTTCTCAAAGAAATTAACAATAACTTCTTCTCCACCATCAATTATTTTAGAAATTTCATCTAAATTCCTAGCAGGTATCGTTACATTAAAATAAGCGGTATCTCCTATAATAGTCTGTTTCTTAGCTAATCTATAAGTATCAGTTGCAACAGTCTCTAACACATTGCCATCAACTTTAAAGTTAACACCAGTAAGAATTGGTCTTGTTTCTTTTTGACTAGTAGCGAACTTTGTTTGTGAAATAATTTGCTTTAAAACATCGCCCTTTAATTTAATAATATTGTTATCAAAACTAAAATCAATAAATGGAAATTCACTAACATTAATACTATTTAAATTAAAATTAGATTTTTGATCAACAATCCTAACAAGATTACCATCAACTAATTCTATTTCTACTCTTTCTCCTTCTAATTTTCTCATAATATCTGTAACATATTTAGCATTCAATACACAACTACCAGTTTCAAATATAGTAATAATTTTATTATCTCCTTCTTCCGTTTTAATAAAAGTAGATATAGATAAATCCGTATCACTACCTATCAAAGTTAACCCCTCATTAGATAAATCAAACTTAATACCTGTCAAAACAGCAATTGGTGTTTTATTGGTTACAGCCTTTGAAACAATATTTAAAGCATTCACTAAACTATTTCTTGAAATTATAAATCTCATTATTATATTTCCTCCTTTATATATTTATTTTAATTAGATGTGTGGATAATGTTGAAAACACCATTTTCAATCCTTTTAAATTATAACATATTTGTTTCCTTTTATTATATAAAAATCCTTATTTTTTAACTATTTTAATAATATTTTTATATCATCTACAGCTTGTTTAAAATTAGGATCATTTTTTAACAATTTTTCCACTTTTTCACACGCATTTATCACCGTTGAATGATCCCTACCTCCAAATTCTTCACCAATTTTAATAAAAGGAACATCCAACAAACTCCTACAAAGATACATAGCAATATGTCTAGCATTAGAAATATTACTAACTCTGATACTTGCTGATAATTGTGAAGTAGATATTTTATAGTAATCAGCAACAGCCATCTTTATTTTATCAATAGTTAAAGCATTAACATTATTATTTTGGTTAATAACCAAACCTTTTAAAGCCTCTTGAGCAATATCTAAATCAATAACTTTTGTTTGTTTCTTAAAAGATTCAACATAAAAAACTAATCTATTTAAAGCCCCTTCTAATTGCCTAATATCCTTAGAATATTTTAAAGCAATATAGCTTAATACATCTTCTTTTATCGTCTTAGAACTAATATTTTGATTTTCAATCTTTTTCTTTAGAATCTCTAAAGAAGTTTCATATTCAGGATTTTGAACACAAACACTTAAACCACTAGAAAATCTACTTACTAGACGCTCTTCTAATCCTTTTAACTCATTAGGAGATCTATCACTAGTAATAACGATTTGCTTACGATTATTAATAAGATGATTAAAAATATGGAAAAACATCTCATTAGTTTTATCTTTTCCTGATAAAAATTGAATATCATCTATTAATAAAACATCCATATTTTTAAAACTTTCTTTTAATTCGTTAATGGTGTTATCTCTAATAGCATTTACATAGTCATCTAAGAAATCAGCACTAGAAATATAATAAACTTTAGTTTCTTGAGCAGATTTAAAACGAATATAATTGCCAATAGCATGTAACAAATGAGTCTTACCTATACCACTTTTACCATAAATAAATAAGGGATTGTAAAATTTGCCAGGTTCTAAAGCTACTGTTAAAGCAGCACTCTGAGCTTCCTGATTAGAAGGACCAACAACAAAATTCTCAAAAGTATAGTTATTGTTCAAATTTGAAACAAAGTAATTTTTATCGTTTTTTATTTCAACAAAGTCATCCGTTTTAGAAGCATCATTCTCAATTGTAATAAAACAAGTATAGTTTGTTTTACAAACTTCCTCTAGAGTCATTTCAATAATTGTTAAATACCTAGATTCTAAAAGTTCCTTAGCAAATTTAGTTTTAACACTGATATAAGCATTATCATCTTTTATTTCATAAAGCTTAGAATCCTGAAAAAAAGTGTTAAAAATATTATTGTCTTGTAATTTGTTTTTTAAAGATAACAATACTTCTCCCCAAATATTGTTTAATTTTGAAACATTCATAAAATAACCTCTCTCCCCATGACAAGAATAAATATAACACATATTGTGGAAAAAAAATTAATAAATTTACTTTCCACAAACATATCCACATATATTATACCTACAAATTCTAAATAAAATACTATTTTTCCACAAAATAAATTGTTAATTTTTTTGTTTAAAATAAAAAATTTATTAACAGTTGAAAAAAATGTTATTTATTTTCCACAAATAAAAAATTTATAAACATTTATTTGTCTTACAATATGTAAGAAAAAAATAGATTTATCCACTAATAAAGTTAATTTATTAACATTTTTTGTGAATAAATACTATAACAAAATAATTGACTTAAATAATAAAAAAAATTATAATTTTATCGCTATATGTATTATCTAATGGAGGTGTAAGAATGAAAAGAACATATCAACCTAGTAAAAGAAAACATTCAAAAGTACATGGTTTTAGAGAAAGAATGTCAACAAAGAATGGACGTAAAGTTCTTGCTAGAAGAAGAAGCAAGGGAAGACAAGTTCTTTCTGCTTAAAGGAAAAGCTACTAGTAAGTAGCTTTTTTTTAAATAAAATGAAAAAAATAAATAGATTATTAAAAAATAAAGATTTTAAACAAGTATTAGATAGTAAAAAAAGTGTAGCGAGCAAAGAACTTGTAGTCTATTATAAAGAAAATAAAGAAAAGCATCTTCGTATAGGAATAAGTGTTAGTTCCAAAATAGGAAATTCAGTTGTAAGACACAAAATAAAAAGACAAATAAATGAAATGCTTAAAGAGTTAGTAAATGTTTTTGAAGAAAAGGATTTAATAATTATTGTTAGAAATAAATATTTAGATAATAGTTTTATTGAAAATAAAAAAATCTTACAAGAATTATTAATAAAAACTAAGAAAGGGGAAAAAAAATGAAAAAATTAAAATTAATAGTAATTCTATTTTTCTCTATTTTAATTATAAGTGGATGTAGTTGTACATCATCTATGTGTAGTCAAGAAGATTTAGATGCTATAAAAAGCGGAATAGAAACTAAATGGAATAGCGATGAAGAATATAAAGTAAAATTAAGAGAACAAGCAATTGCTGAAAACATTACGGATGAAGCAGCTATTAATGAATATATTAACCAAAATATTGAAAAGCAAATAGAAGCAGAATACAACAGCCATCCCAAAGCTTGTTTAACAACTGAAGAAATGGAAGATCCTATAAGCGGGGCAACGATTTCTAAAAAAAATTGGGGATCAGCTTTTAAAGAAGGATTATTAGAAGGCTTAATAGTCTTCCCTATATCATGGTTACTAATTACTTTTACAAATCTATTTGGTTCAACAGGTTTAGGAAAAGTATTAGCAATTGTAATAACAACAATCATAATAAGAACAGTAATGTTGCTTTTGACTTTTAAAAGCCAAATTCAAAACCAAAAATTACAAAGTATTCAAGGTGAAATTGCTGAAATATCTAATAAGTTAAAAGATCCTAACTTATCACAAGCAGAAAAGAATAGATTATCAATGAAAGTAATGGATATATACCAAAAAAATGGTATAAATCCTTTCTCTAGTTTGATACCAACTCTAGTATCTATACCAGTATTCTTATCTGTATGGTCTGCAATTAGCCAAACACTAGTAATAAGAACAGGAACATTTTTAGGATTAAATCTAGGAGAAGCCGTAAGTAGTCAAGTCTTTAATTTAAACATAGCAGCCATCATTTTATTCGTCATAATGACAGCAGGTCAGGTTCTATCCATGAAATTACCAAACATAATCAGAAAAAGGCAAGCTAATTATAAGAATAAAGATCAAATAAACAAAGCTAATAAAGAAATGTCTATGATGACAAATATAATGTTAATAATGATTATTATTTCAGGTTTCTTGCTACCATCTGCTCTAGCAATATATTGGACAATAGGAGCTCTTTTCAGTATTATTCAAACATTTATTTTTCAAAATCCAAAGGTAAAAGAAAAATTAAGTAATATAGGTAATAGAAAAAAGAAAGCAAAAGTTATACAATAAAGAAGTAGAGGTGGTAGAAATGAGTTTATATAAAGGGAAAGATTTGAACGAAGCACTAGACAAGGCAGCAGACGCTGAAAATGTAGATATCAAATATTTACAGTATAGAATTATAAGTGAAACAGAAAACGAAGTAGAAATAGAAGCTTATTTTGTGGCAGATGTAGTAGATTATGTAAAAGAGTATTTAACAAAAATTCTAAACAACATGAATCTAAACGTTGAATTAACATCTAAATATGAAGGAGAAGTAATAAACATTAACATTAAAACAGATCATGATGCTGTTTTAATTGGTAAAGGTGGAAGAACTCTTCAATCATTAAATGAGTTAGTAAGAGTAGCCATACATAATCGTTATAACAAGCATTATAAAATCTTACTAGATATCGGTGAATATAAAGAAGAAAAATATGAAAAGTTAATTCAAATGGCTAGAAAGTATGCTAAAGAAGTGCAACAAACAAAAGGAAAGATAACATTAAAACCAATGCCTAGTGATGAAAGAAGAATTATTCATGGAGCTCTAACTAATTATCACAATATTAAAACAGAAAGTGTTGGGCAAGGAAAAGATCGAAGGTTAACTATTTATTATGTAGAAGAATAAAAGATATTTAGAGCAATCTAAATATCTTTTAATCTACGTTATAATGTTGTAGAAAAGGAATGATAAAATGATTAATGATACTATTGTAGCACTAGCCACGGCACCTTTAGAATCAGCAATAGGTGTTATTAGAGTAAGTGGGGAAGAATGTTTTATTTTACTAGATAAAATATTTGATAAAAAAATAAAAATAGAAGGGCATAAAACATATTTTGGTAATATTGTAAATGACGATGAAATAATAGATGAAGTATTAATAACAACCTTTGTAGAGCCACGTTCATTCACTGGAGAAAACTCTTTTGAGATAAATTGCCATGGAGGTTTATTTATCATTAACAAAATAATTCAAACATGTATTAAATATGGTGCAAGATTAGCACAACGAGGGGAATTTTCTAAAAGAGCATACTTAAATGGGAAAATGGATTTAATACAAGCAGAAGCTATTAATGATATGATAAGATCTACTAGTGAAGAAGAAAGCAAACTAGCCGTTCTTTCTCTTAAAGGAAAAACTTCAAATATGATTAATGAAGTAAAAGAAAAATTATTAAGTATTATTTCTAATATTGAAGTTAATATTGATTATCCTGAATATGATGATGCTGAAATAGTAACTAAAGAAAGTGCAAAATTAAAATTACTAGAATTAAGAACTAATATCAAAGATATTTTAAAAGATGCCAAAACAGGGAAATTAATTAAAGATGGTATAAAAGTAGCTATTATTGGAAAACCAAATGTAGGTAAATCAAGTTTATTAAATTCCTTACTAAAAGAAGATAAAGCCATTGTAACGGATATTGCAGGAACTACTAGAGATATTGTAGAGGGTCAAGTTAACTTAGATGGATTAAAACTAAATTTATTAGATACTGCAGGTATAAGAAAAGATGCTGATAACATTGAAAAAATAGGGATAGAAAAAACTCTAAAAATAATTGAAGAAGCTGATTTAATTCTTCTAGTTTTAGATGCTTCAAGAGAGTTAGATGAAGAAGATTATAAATTAAAAGAATTAGTAAAAAATAAAAAAGTTATAACAGTAGTAAATAAAACAGAATTAAATAAAGAAAATAAAATAGAAGGAATTAAAATAAGTGCTAAAAATAATGAAATTAGCAATCTAATTGAAGAGATAAAAAAACAAATAGGATATTCCTATAATTATGAGAATAAACCTTTATTAACAAACTCTAGACAAATAGGGCTACTAGAAGCGAGTTTAAAAAATATTGAAAATGGTTTAAAAGAAGTTGAAAAAAATACACCAATTGATTTGGTATCTATTGATTTAATGAACGCTTTAAATAATATAAATGATATTTTAGGAAATAGAAGCAAGACAGATTTAAGTGAAGAAATATTTTCTAGATTTTGTTTAGGAAAGTAGGGATAAAATGTATTTTGATACACATGTTCATTTGAATTCAGAGCAGTATGAAAATTTTGCGCAGATAATTATAAATGCTTTAAAAAATAACGTTAGTAAAATGGTAGTAATAGGGTATGATTTAGAAAGTTCTAAAAAGGCTATTGAAATTGCTAATAGTTGTTCTTTTGTTTACGCTGCAGTGGGAATTCATCCAAGTGAAATAAAAAAGATGAATAACGATGATTTAAAGCAAATAGAAAAACTTTTAAGTAATCCTAAAGTAGTGGCTATTGGCGAAATAGGGCTTGATTATCATTGGGATAAAGATAACAAGCAAGAGCAACAAGAAATGTTTATAAAACAATTAAAACTAGCCAAGAAACACAAGTTGCCTATTATTGTACATTCACGCGATGCAGGTAATGATACACTAGAAATTTTAAAAAACAATAAAAAACTATATAAAACAGGAATTATGCATTGTTATAGTTATTCTTTGGATTTAGCACAAGAATACTTAAAACTTAATTTATATTTAGCTTTTGGAGGAGCCCTTACTTTTTTAAATGCCAAACAAAATAAAGAAGTGGTAAAAGAAGTAGAGTTAGAAAAGTTACTTATTGAAACAGATGCGCCTTATTTAACTCCTCATCCATATCGTGGGGAAAGAAACGAGCCAAAATATATTTCTTTAGTAGCAAAAGAAATGGCTAAAATAAAAAATATAGAAGAAGAGATGGTCGCAGACATTACATATCGTAATGCTTGTAAAGTATTTGGTATAAAAAAATGAAAATAAAAGAGTTAATTGTAGTAGAAGGTAAAACAGATTTAACCTTCTTAAAAAGTTTCTTAGATGCCGATATTGTTATTACTAATGGTAGTGAAGTTTCACATGAAACACTGGAGTACATCAAAGAGGCAAACAAGCATCAAGGAGTAATCATTTTAACTGATCCAGATTATCCAGGATTAAGAATTAGAAATATAATTACGGAATATATAGGGGATTGCAAACACGCTTATGTTGAAAGAAGTAAAGCTATTAAAGGAAAAAAACTAGGTGTCGCAGAAGCCTCTAAACAAGAAATAATAAGAGCATTACAAAATGTAGTAACTTATAAAAAACAAAACACCACTAATATTAAAGAAAGTGATTTGTATGACTTAGGGTTGATAGGCAAAAAAGATTCTAAAGAAAAAAGAAATAAAGTGTGTGAGTATTATCATTTAGGATGGTGCAATGCTAAAACCTTTCTCAAAAGAGTAAACATGTTTGGTCTAAAAATAGAACAAATAAAGGAGATCATAAAATGATAGCTAGTAAAAAAGAAACTTTTGAATTATTAAAAAAACATAATCTAATAGCTAATAAGAAATTTGGCCAAAACTTCTTAATAAACTATGAAACAATTAAAAAGATTGTTAGTCAATCAGAGATTACTCCTAATAGTTTAGTTATTGAAATAGGACCTGGTTTAGGGGCTTTAACACAAGAACTTTTAAACATTTCAAAACAAGTAATAGCCATTGAAATAGATAAGAAGATGATTAAAGTCTTACAAGAAAATTTTACTAATCAAGAAAACTTAAAAATTATTAATGAAGATTTCCTAAAAATAGATTTAAACAACCTTATAGAACAATATTCAAAGTATCAAGAAGTAATAATCATCTCTAATCTACCATACTATATTACTAGTGATATCTTAGAAAAAATAATTTCCTTAAAAAACAAAAAAATAACCAAAATAGTTACTATGATGCAAAAAGAAGTGGGCAAGAAACTATTAAAAAAAGAAGATAAAATAGAAAGTTATTTAAAAGTGTTAATTGATAACTATTGTACAGTAAACACGATTATGCATGTATCAAAAAACGATTTTGAACCAAGACCAAAAGTAGATTCTATTGTCTTAAAAATTAATATTAATAATGATAAATATCTTTTAGATGATTATTTTTATAAAATAATCAAAGAATGCTTTAAAGGTAAAAGAAAAACTTTATTAAACACCTTGCCATACGATAAAGAAAAAATAAAAGAAATATTTAAACAACTAGATATAAAAGAAACAGTAAGAATTGATGAAATAACAATTAAACAATTAAAAGATATTATTGAAAGGAGTAAATAAATGAAACTTGATTTTATAGGAATTGGAGGAGCTTTTAACCCTAAATTAGGAAGCAATTGTGCTTACATTAAAGAAAAAGATAAAATATTATTTATAGATATGGGCTTAGATTCTTTTTATAAAATAATAAAACATCATATATTAAAAGATATAAAAGAAATATATATCATAATAACTCATTTACATGGTGATCATGTTGGAGGACTACCAACTTTTTTACAATACACTTATTCTATTTTAAATATTCAAACAAACATTATAAAAAACAGCGAAACCTTTACCAAGAACTTATGCACAATACTTGATTTAACTGGAGTAAAAAAAGATAATTATCAATTCATTGAAAATAACAATTTTCCATTTTCTTTTAATTATAAATTAAAAACAACAACACACACCCCTCTTTTAGAATGTTACAGCATCATATTTGAAAAAGATAATCAAATGATTTTATATACATCAGACTCTAACGATATAAATTATATAAAAGAAAAAATAGAAGATAAAAACATCACAAAAATATATACTGAAGTAGGAGAAAATTCACCTGTTCACATTGAATACAAGCAACTAAAACAATTACCAAAAGAAAAATTAATCTTAATGCATATTCAAAGCATGGAATTACTAAAAAAAATAAAACGAGATCATTATAAAGTGCCAAAGTATCTAAAATAGTAACTAATAAAATTTCATTTCATAAATTAATATGAGGTGTTAGTATGAAAACAGGAGATTTAGTAACTAGGTATAAATATAATCATGATGTAGTTTTTAAAATTGTAAAAATAGAAAACAATGTAGCTTTTTTAAAAGGAGAATGCGTAAGGTTAAGTGCAGATGCTCCTTTAAGCGATTTAAAATTATATGAAAAAGAAACTGTTCAAGAACAAATTGAATTAGAGTTTTCACGCAATTCTAAACTCATAAATGGGTGTGTTTTGCATTTAGATGGAGATGAAAATTATTTGAAAAAATGCTTAGATATATATATAAAATATGATATACCAGCACAAGGCTACTATATGAGCGAAAAAGAGATGCCAAACCAAATCACTAATTTATTAGTTAAACACAAACCAGACATTTTAATTATTACAGGACATGATAACTATAAAGTTGTCGATAATAAAGAACAATTTGAAAATAGCAAATATTTTATTCAAACAGTAAAAAAAGCACGTATATATCAAGCAGATAAAGATGCTTTAGTTATTTTTGCAGGAGCATGTCAATCATATTATGAAGCTCTAATTGAGAGTGGAGCTAACTTTGCTTCTTCTCCTACTAGGCAAAATATCAATGTGTTAGACCCTGTATATATAGCCATAAATGTTGCTAAATCCCATGTAGGAAATTATATAGATGTTGAAGAAGTTTTAAAAAAAACGGTTTCTAAAGGCGTAGGTTTGGGAGGAATAGACACGAAAGGAGTAGCAAGAAAGTTATACCAATAAAACTTTTTGTTTATGTTTAAAATATAAGCACATAATTAAAAGTGTAATAAACATAAATTTAAAAGTAGGAGGAATAGTATGATTAATAACTTTTCTGAGAAGGCTCAAAAAGTAATTGCGGTTGCGGAGTCTATAGCTTTTGACTTTGGCCATACCAGTGTAGGAAGCGAGCATTTACTATTATCATTTTTAAAAATAAAAGATACAAAAGTAAAGAAAATATTAGAAAATCAAAATATAACTTATGAAATGATAAAAAAAGAATTACTAACTATTTTTGAAAAAAAAGATAGTTTACCTTTTTATATGGAATACAGCACATCATTTAAAGAAATATTAGAAACGGCCATTAAAAATTCTAAAAAATTAAATGAGGAAAAAGTAAGTGTAGAAGTTTTAGCAAATGCTTTATTTTCTCAAGAAGAATGTTTATCAAATGAATTGTTAGAAAAGCATAATTTTGATTTTAAAGTTGTAAAAGACGCCTTAAAAGTAACTAAAATTAGTATTCTAGATAATATAGATGAGTTAACAAATCTAAATAAAGAAATGTTAAAAAGACCTACGATAGTGTACACTAGGGAACAAGAATTGGAGTTAATTACAAGCACCCTTTTAAGAAAGCAAAAACCTAATGTATTATTAGTGGGAGAACCGGGAGTAGGGAAAAGTGCTCTAGTAGAATACCTTGCTTATAAAATAGTAAAAGGTGAGGTTATTGATGAATTAAAAAATAAAATAGTGTATGAATTAGATATCCCATCAATTGTCGCAGGAACTAAGTATCGTGGAGAATTTGAAGAAAAATTAAAAAAAATCGTAAAAAAAATCAAAGAAGAACCAAACGCAATTATCTTTATAGATGAGATACACAATATTATAGGAGCAGGTGGAGCAGAAGGTGCTATAGATGCATCAAATATTCTTAAACCATACTTAGCAAGGGGAGATTTAAGATGTATAGGCGCTACAACTTACGATGAATATATAAAATTAATTGAAAAAGAAAAGGCTATAGAAAGAAGATTTCAACTTATTAAATTAGAGGAGCCAAATGCCGAAAAAACCTATGAGATATTAAAAGGAATAAAAAAGGACTACGAAGAGTATCATAAGATAAAAATAAGTGATGAGATATGTCAAAAAATAGTTTTATTAGCTAAAAAATATATTGTTGATAGGTATTTCCCAGATAAAGCAATAGATGTTTTAGATTGTGGATGCGTACAAGCAAAAAAAGAAAATGAATCTGAATTAAATGAAAAAACAATTATTAAAACAATTGAAAATTTATATAATGTTGAAATTAATAAAAGCATTTTAAAAGATCATTTAAAACAAGTTTTAAATAGCAAAATAAAAGGACAAAATCAAGCTTTAGAAAAGATAATTAATCAACTATCTTATATTGAAAAAGGCCTAATAGAAGATAATAAACCATTAGGAGTATATTTCTTTGCAGGACCAAGCGGAGTAGGAAAAACAGAAACAGCCAAACAAATAGCAAAGTATTATTTTGGAAGTGAAGAATCGTATATAAAAATAGATATGTCTGAATTCAAAGAAGCACATACCATATCTAAATTAATAGGATCTCCACCAGGTTACGTTGGGCATGAGAACCAAACACTTTTAATTGATAAAATAAGGAAAAATCCACACATTGTCATTATCTTAGATGAAATTGAAAAAGCACATAAAGATATTTTAAACATTTTCTTAAATATTTTTGATGAAGGCTATTTTTACGATGCCAAAAAAAGGAAGATAGACTTTACCAATTCACTTATAATCATGACCTCTAATATAGGAAGCAACAATAACAAAAATATGGGCTTTCTTCCTTTAATCAATAGTGAAAACGAAGTTATAAAAGAAATAAACAAACATTTTACACCAGAATTTATTAATAGAATTGATGAAATTATTTGCTTTAATAGTTTAGATGAAAATAGCGTTAAAGAACTTACTTCTGATTATTTAAAAGAGTATCATCATAAAATTAATTTTGAAATTAATCAGGAATTATTCCTACAAGAAATGTTAAATAAAGAAGAAATAAAAAAATACGGTGCTCGTTACATTAAAAGAGAAATTAAAAAAAATATTGCAAAACTATTAGAAAAGAAGAGTGAAGTTTTTTAAATAATGTTAAAATAATCTCGGTGAGGGTTTTGAAAATAGGAAATGTAGAAATAAAAGGAAAAGTTATTTGTGCTCCAATGGCGGGAATAACTAACTTAGTATACCGTAAGATTGCTAGAGAATATGGGGCAAGTTTAGTCTATACAGAGATGATAAGTGATAAGGCACTGTGTTTTCAAAGTGCCAATACTTATGAAATGATAAAACTAGATAAAAAAGAGCATCCAGTTGCTATTCAATTATTTGGAGGGGAAAAAGAATATCTAGTAAAAGCAGTAAAAATCATAAATGAAACAGAAGCAGATATTTTAGATATAAACATGGGTTGTCCTGTATTAAAAGTTTTAAAATCAAAAGCAGGGAGCTATTGGTTAAAAGATTTAGAAGATACAAAAGATAAAATAGAAGCAATCGTAAAAGCAAGTACAAAACCCGTTACTGCGAAAATTAGATTAGGCTATGATGAGAGCAATATTAATGTCTTAGAAACAGTAAAAATGCTAGAAAAAGCAGGTGTACAAGCTATTTGCATACATGCAAGGACAAGAAGTCAATTATATAGAGGAAAACCTCAACTAGAATACATCAAAAAAGCCAAAGAAATAGTTAGTATTCCCATTATTGGTAATGGCGACATTAAAACAATAGATGATGCTATTGCAATGCTTGAATACACTAAATGTGATGCGATTATGATAGGAAGGGGAGCGATTGGAAACCCATGGCTATTCACGCAAATAAATCATTATTTACAAACAAAAGAAAGATTAAAAGATCCTACATATTTTGAAAAGTTAGAGTTATGTTTAAGACATGCTAAAGAAATGTGTGAAATAGAGGGAGAAAAAAAAGCTATTAAGCAAATGAGAACGTTAACTTGCTATTATCTAAAAGGAATGCCCAATTCTATTTCATTAAAAAATAAAATTAATAAAGTAGAAACATATATAGAATTTGCAAAATTAATATATAATTATGAAAAAGAATTGGAGGAAGAAAAATGGAAGCAATAGTTTTAAACGGAAAAGAATTAGCTGAAAAAATAGAACAAGAGATAAGAGAGATAACCTTAAAAATGTATGTTGAAAAAGGAAAAAAAGCAGGATTAGCAACTATTATTATTGGCGATGATAGTGCTAGTAAAACATATGTAAGAATGAAAGAAATTACCTGTGAAAGAATTGGTGTTAATTGCCTACTATTTGAATTAAAACAAGAGACAACAACAGAACAAGTTTTAAAACTTATTGATAAATTAAATAATGATGATAATATAGACGGTATATTATTGCAACATCCTGTTCCTAAGCATATAGATGAAAGGAAATGTTTTAATGCTATTGATAAAAATAAAGATGTAGATGGTGTAACTAGTGCAAGCTTTGGTGCTTTAGCAATGGGAGAAGAATCGTATGCTAGTGCAACACCTTTAGGAATAATGAAACTATTAGAGCATTATCATATTGATGTAGAAGGAAAAGAAGCACTTGTTATAGGAAGAAGTGCTATTTTAGGCAAACCAATGGCCATGATGCTTCTAAACAAAAATGCTACGGTTACTATTGCTCATAGCAAAACACAAAATATTGATAAACTAGTAAAAAAAGCTGACATAGTAGTAGCTTGTGTAGGAAAACCAAAATTTGTAAAAAAAGAATGGATAAAAGAAGGAGCGGTAATCATCGATGCAGGATATAATCCTAATAATATAGGAGATGTTGATTTAGAAGGAATAGAAAAAATAGCAAGTGCATATACTCCAGTTCCAGGAGGAGTGGGACCAATGACTATTTCATCATTACTAACTCAAACAGTACAATCTTTTATTAAAAGAAAACAATAATTATAATTTTCTCTTATTTAGAATCAAATTATCTAATTTAGCCATTGTACTAATAATGTTTTTAGCATCCCCAAAAGATAAATTTTTAAAACTCATTTCATTAAAAAAATTACTAAAAGTTAAGATTTCTTCATTATCATCAATAAACTTGTTTAACTTTTCTCTATTAACCACAATATTCCCATAATCAAAACAATTAAATTTTAAAGAAAACTTTTTGCGTTCAAAATCTCCGGATAAAAAATAATCAAAACTTAATTTAGGAAAAGAAATTGAACTTATTTTCTTATCAATAAATTCTATATCAGAATAGGGAATATTTTTAATCCCCCAAAATTTATTGCTAATAGCAAAACGATTATTTTTAAATAAAAAATCATTATTAATTTTAATTGAGTCAATATTGTAGTCCAACAATATTTTCAACAGCAATGTTCTCCTTAGTTGGAATAAAACAAGAAGCAACACTTTCATTTGTTAAAGATCCAAACTTTCTTTCATTTAATAAAATTGAAGAATTGAACATTTTTCTATTAAATAAAAAAGACATATTTTTAAAGGTTAACCCGTTAGAAAAAAGCGCTTTTTCAATCATTTTCAATCTCTCTTTTTCGCTTAAATACATCGTAACCACCTTACAAGTAATTATAAATTAGCAAGAAAAAGAAAGTCAATCACTATTTATAAACATTATATGGCCGTAATTATTGAATAAAAAATTTAATTAATTTACAATTAAATCGTGTATTGAAAGGCGTGGTAGTATGCATTTTATTAATAAATTAATAAAGAGAACATTTTTTTCGTTGTTATTAATGTTTTCTTTTTTTGTTTTTTGTGAAGGAGAAAACATTAAAGCACAAACTTGTAGCATCTCATTAAATGATGGAAATGAGTATCTTGTTTTAAACACGAGTTCAGGATGGACAGATAGTGGAGTAATGGTAATCTGTGACGGGGTTAGCGAAACAAATGTAAGTGTGCAAATAAATAATGGAACAGCATTAGAAACAAGTAATTCAGGAATAGGAATTGCAAATGATGCTGTTAGAAATGCTGGATTTTATAAAATAAAATACTACTTAACGAGTGATCCTTCTGTTTCTATCACAAGAAACATTAGGGTTTTGCCATACAATTTAAATGATTCTAGAAGAATATGGTTAGGTGCAAATGAAGAAGCAAGTTCAGCAGAAAATGATGCTTTTAATAAAGTGATAGCAGGATCTCATGGTTACCTAGCCGTAGGAAATCTTGGCACAAAAGGGTATATTGTTGCGTTCAACTTGCGTGGGGAATATTTGTGGCAGTATGAGATAGAAAATGCGAAGATTAATGATATAATTTATTCATCAAGCAAGCGTTACTATATTGCAGGAGAGTACACTAATAGTACTAGTGCAGTAGTAGGCTTTGTCAAATTAATTCAACTTATGGAGCAATCAGGAATTGAAGATGAATATGTTACTGGAACCATAAGTTCTACCACAGGAACCATTGCAGAAATAAGTGAAATGACTAATGTTAAAAAAATGGTTATTTCTGGAAATTATTTGTTAGGTGTAGGATATAAAGAAGAAAATAATGTAAGAATAGGTAAAATAGTTAGATTAACAATAAATGGAAACGAACTTGTAAGTGAGCAAATCGCTACTCCAACAGGAACTATAAATTCTCAATATAATTCGTTAATAACTATTAGTGATGGTTCTATTAGTAAATTAGTAGCAGTAGGAAGCACAAACATACAAAATTATGCTGGTGCAGAAGGAGGACTTATCACAGTTTGTTCTGTTGAGGCCTTTGAATGCACTAATCAAGACCCATATCTTTATTTAAATAATAATGGTGCGACTACAACAATTACAAGTTTTAACGATATTATTCAATATGGATCAAATTATTTGGTTGTTGGTCAATCAAGAATAGATAGAGTTAATGGTAGCAGTATAAATTATAATTCAGGGGTTGAAGATTCTTTATATGTATTTATGAGTGGAGAATTTATAATCGTAGACATTAAATTAAGTGGTACATCATCAGAAGATAATTTATTATCTATTAAAAATATAGAAGGTAACTCTTTCGTTGCAGCAGGTAATAGAGCAAGTGCAGGTTATTATTCTGTCATAACGATTGAAGAAAGCACTATTCAAATAAGTGAATATACTATTGCTGGAAATCTAGGGGTAGAAATACAAGATGTAATTGTAAAAAAAGAAGCAGATGGCGAGATTCATTATTTGTTTGTAGGAACAACTCAATCAAATAGCATAGAAGCAATAGTGACAGAAAATAAAGGAGGACAAGATTCTTTATTAGTGATTGTTGATACTACGGAATTAGCTAACTATGAGAATTTAAACATTGTTCAAAACACAGTAATATGTAATGATGGCAGCCAAGTGTGTACAGGAGAAAATATATTAGAAGAATATCATTTAATATATGGAAGTCAAAAGGTTGGCTTTCCATCAACAGTAACTCTTGATTCCACTATTATTACGCAATATTCTACATATCATCGATTTGAAAATGCGTTAGGAATGACCTTTATCTTAGGAAGAAATGTCGACATAACAGAAGGTCTTATACCTGAAGATATTGTTATTGAAGAAATGGGAATTGATAAATGGTATTTATATTCAAGAGTGCAACAAATTGGAGATAATGTTGCAGGAGCGACTAGAAAAGAGTTATGGGAAGAATATTATTATCCAGTAGAAAATAATCAGTTGAAAGAACCTGGAACAACATATTATATATTAAATGCCGAAGGAAACTTTGTTATCGATGAAAGAACAAATACCTACACATCATCAAACTATATAAAATTAGAAGGAGAACCACAATTAACAACGGCAGCCTTCCAAAGCATAGAAAAAGCACAAGAATTCGCTATTTTACAAGAGTTTGCAAGAATAGCATTAGTAAAAGGAAAATATAACTATATTTCAAGTGGAATAACGGCTTTTAGAGGAGAAACTGCTAGACTATCTAATTTAAACTATTATTTTGTATATTACATTGATTTGAAATTTTCTAATGGAGAATGTCGAACATTAAATGGAGAACTTAGTGGTAATTGTACCCAATATACAGGATTTGCTTTTGCTAGCTTAAGTAGGATAAAAGAAGTTGCTACTTTAATTGTTGAGGAATATAATTATTTTGTTAGTGAAAGTAATAATAGATATCAAGGAAATGTTTCATTACCTTCAACGGAATATTTTAAAGAAGAAATGACAACGATTAAATATATGCAAAACTTTTCTATAAACGTTCCTGCTAATATTTATCTAGTAGTTGATTACTATGCAATTGATAATTATGAGTTCAGTAGCACGGCATCAACATCATATAAAACGTTTGATACTGCAACGTTAGTATCTTTTGCAACAAACGGTACATATATAGATGAAGGAAAATATACAATACGATACTGCTCTAATTATTTAAATGAAGAAACTAGAAAATGTGGAGCAGAAGCAACATTTATAATAGATAGAACAGCACCTATAGTAAAATATTCTCTAGTAAGTGGTCCAACAGGAGAGATTATAACCTCTATAAGTAAAGATAATCCATTAAAAATATCTACGACAATGGATATAACTAGCATTTTAGATATTGATCCTTATGCCTATACTATGATTGAAGGAAAAAAATATTATCTAACGTGTAACAGCCTTATAAATAGCAGTAGTTGCCTTGAAAATATTGATGAATACATAAAAAGAACATTTGAACATGATTCAGAAAAACCAAATAATATATATGAAATTCATGTGTATGATAGAACAGGAAATAAAATAGATGCTTATTTGCAAATAGGTAAAGCGAAACCTACTGTTAGTGTCATTGACAATGAATCTGAAAGTTTTACATTAGTAATTGATTTTTATGATAAAAATGAAATAGATAGTTTAGTAATAGCATACACAAAAAGTGAAGCATGTGACAAATGTGCGGATACTACTACAATAAGTGAGGCTATTATGAATTACATTGAAATACTAACAGCTATAAATGAAGCAGAGTTAAAAAAAGCAGAAGCAGATGATGAGTATATACCAGAAATTACATATTCAATTAGTTTACCATTTATACTTACAAAAACTAACCTTGATAATACAACAACTGGAGGGTTAAGTATACCTGTTTACGAGATGGATGAGGAAAACAACTATGTTCTTAAAGAAGGAGAGAACCAGATATTTAATATATCCAAAGGATTGTATAAAATAACTCTAGGTGATACTTTTAATAATATTTCTGAAACTTATGGTGGAATAGGGCTAGAAAAAGCAGAATCAGATATTTATATAAATGCTGATGAAAGTCACATAGAAAGTATAGAGACAATCACTTCAAAACTGCCAAAACTAGAAGTGGGTACAAATACAGGAAATGTTTTTCTAGCAAGGGTTCCAGATACATATGCTTATGAAGATATGATACCAAGTGAGTTAAGAAATGGTTTTGATGGAGGAATGTTCTTCACCAATCAATTTATTTACATTAAATTAAAAATCAATGCATTTAGTGTTATTCAACTAAGCCGAGCAACATACCTAAATAACGTAGGAAATTATCGCAATAATGAGACTACAAATTTATCATGTATGTTTGTATTGTATGGAGTGAATGTTTCGGTAGGTAATTTACCTGAATGTACAAAACAACTAAAAGCTACTACAAGTGGGTATGCAAGTACCGATACTAATCCTACTATTAATGATGCAGCTGAAGAATTAGCTACAGAAGGAATTTATGTTGTAGGAAGAGAAGGTGATTATTTATATGTGGCCTTTACTCAAGATGGAACCTACCGTGTACATAGCGAAATTCTTGTAGAGGTACAAATAGAAGGAGAAAGTTACGATTATGTTGCACTTCCAGTAGAACACTCTTTCACGATTGATACTGTTAGCCCTAAAATAGATTTTGAGTTAACATGTGATGAAGATCGAGAATGTAATGGTATAAAAGCTCAAGATCAATATACAAATACTGGTGAAAATCCAGATTTTGTAACATTAACTAATATAGGAAGTTACAATATGAGATTATTGCTTACGAACGAAATGCTTTTCTATAAAGATGCGAGTGGCCAAAACCAAGGTTCAATAAATAGACTGCTTGTGTTTAAAATTAATGATGGAGATGTTTATAATGCTTTTTCGTATTCTAAAGAATACTCGTTTGGTGGCAATTATATTGAATTTAGTGATAGTGGTGATTATACAATAGTTTTCTTAGATGCAGTAGGCAATGAAACGGTATACAAATTTACAATTGATAAAACAGCACCATCAGTAGTAGAAATAAAAGATATTAATGATAAGCCTTTAGGTGAATACCAACAATATGTAAATATTAAATTAACTATCCAAGAAAGAAGTTTTTTAACAGATAGAGATGACAATATGCTTACAATCATATACTCAATAAATGAAAAAACAGTATCTATCGGAATTGCTAGAGATAATACAAATGAGAATAAATGTATTATAAGTGGAGATGTTGATGACCCTATTGTTTGCTTGGTAAATGAAGATGGCGTTACTGTTTCCTTTGTTATTACTTTCAATGAAGAAGAAAGATTAACAGGTCTACAAACATTAGATTTAACAATTAGAGATTATTTTGGAAATGAGGTAAATTTGAAACAGGATTTTGAATTTGATAACCAAAATCCATATATTTACTATGATTCTTCATATACTCCAATTACTAATTTTGGAGCAGGTGTTAGTACTGATGATATGGACAAAATGTTATCTACTCCTGCTGATAGTTCTTTAGGAATCTTTGATTGCTCAGATAGTGAAACTTTAATATCTGGTAAAGTGATATGTAAAGATACTCCAGAAAAAGCAGGAATGGATAATAAAATAGTAATTGAAAGTTTTGAAGCAATGAGAGTAGCCTATAACAACTATATAAGAAACATTAACGGAACATATTCAATAGTTGATAATGGCACATATGTTGAACCAAATGTCAACTTATACAAAAGAGTGTATACAATGTTTGGTAGTGCAAATGATTTACAAGCAGCAAAGGATGGAGAGACAAACATTTATACAAAAGGAAAATACATAAGAGTATACAATAATGAATATATTAACCCAAATATCTCCTATTATTATATGAGTGGATCTACGTACGTAGAAGTATCTATTCAAGATATGTATACGAATACCGCAACATATAACACATACACTGATGAAATGGCATGTGGTGCAAATCATCAATGTTTACTTTATCTAAAGTATATGAATTCTGGACACTTTACAAGTGAAGATCAATATTTTACTTATTCATCTAGTGACTATACTTTAGTGGAAGATAAGAGTGCTATTGATAATACGCAATACACTAGTTACTATTATGAAACTAATAACTATGCTAGTGATTCAGGAAAGTATTTACCTGCTTTAACATTAAAGAATTCATGTATTAGTGTAAATAACGGGAATTGTGTAATGGTTTCTGATAATCGCGTTAAATTAAATAGTTTTGATGGAAATAGTATTACGTATTATAATTTTGTATATAAGAGCGAAGAGGAAACATCTAGTTTGGTAAGAAAGATAACACTACAAGATAATACTGAAAAAGATGCTGTTTTAGATAATCGTATTTGGCAAATAGCAAAAAATAGTGCAAATGAAGAAGTTAGATTTGCTTTTGGATTAGCATCTGAGTTAGGAAGGCCAATTATTTTTAGGGCAAAGGATGGTGCTGGCAACACAGCATCAAATTATTTAGAGACGGTTATTCGAGTAACAGATGAGATAGGCCCAGAAATAACTAATGGTTATTCAATAAAATACGAAAAAGATGAGAGTGGAGGTACTACGTTAAATAATTATGTACAGGTTACGAAATATTATAAAGTTGTTAATAAAGAGGGTTTATCATGTAATAATGACAATAAATACTACACATATAACGGAGAGGGGTATACAGAAGTTGCTTGTTCAGATGACACTATTGACGATCGTTATTATGTTGGCGTAACAGTTTATGAAAAAGTAGAAGATGGATTAACTAAAGAGGATGGAACAACATATTATAAAGCCGAAACTGTTGATTTAGAAGGAAACTACATAACTAAAGAGAATATCGTAATAGAGTTTAGTGAACCTATTTACAAAGTAGAATGCACTTATTATGATTCAAATTTAAATCAAATAAGAGACTGCTCTTTCCATAATACAGAATTTGATTATAGAGAAGATAAAAAGAGTTTTAGTCTAGTATATGAAAAAGAAGGAGAATACTATGTTAATTACAATATAACGGTTTATGATTTTTCAGGAAACAGTCTTAAAATAAATCATTTATTTATAGATAGAGAAAAACCTACCATTGACTTTAATGAGGGTGTTGAAGAAGATGAATATATTGAAGCAAAATATGGTGATAGTTCTTCACCATCAGATGGATATGATTCAGATTATATAACTGGTGGATTTAAAAACGAAACTACATCAATAGATAACATTAATAATAAAATAAATGAAATAGGTGTTTCTTCTCTTGTAGATAACACATTTAGGTATGAAATTAAGTATTATAAATTTAACCATAATATAACATTTGGTAATTATACTTTAAATAATGGTGTGTTTACAATAGTAAGTGATGGGTCAACAAAAGATTCTAATACAAAATATTATATTTTGATTAAGAAACCAACAGACTATATCCTAAAAGGAAATAGTGGAACATGCATAGGGGACTATTGTTATATTATAGATGATTCTAATTATTATCCTTCATTATTAACAAATGCTAGTTATTGGGAAGAACAAGAAGTAATTGTAAATGATAAAGTAGGAGTATATAAAATAGAATATCGTGTAATAGATAGGTCTGGTAATGTTAGTGATACTATTTATAAGACTGTATATATCACAGATACAACGGCACCAATATTAAAAGTCAATGATGAGATAAAGAGTAAAGAAGAGATTTATGGTGCTCATAATAAGATAACTATAAGTGTTGATAATGAATATGAGGCAGTATATTACAGATACACATGTTCAGACGGTAGTGTTACTTGTGAGTTACCTACAGAAATATTTAGCGGAAGTAATAGTAATCTTACTTTAAGTGTAGAAAATATAACCAATAATTTTAGTGTGACAAATGATAAAAATGCGGGTGTATACAAAATATATTTCCATGATAAGGGAAGTTATATAAAATCATCTATCAACATAGATGGTACAGTGGATGATATTATGACATTGAAGTATAATTATGTAGAGTATAGTTATATTATTGATTTAACAAAACCTGCATTTTACATTAATGCATTAGTAGATGATAATGGAAAACTATATTATGAAGTGTCGACTAGTGAAGAAGCACAATTTTATTGTATAAAAACGGGTGGTGATGAAGTATATTCTCTATGTGAAAATCTTCTAACAGGAAATCCAACACTAGAAACAGGAGGAGATTCCATTATATACTCGATAAAAAATGGTAAAGACGAGACGATATATGAAATAAAATATACAAAAGTACCTGAAGCCGAAACTAAATATTTTTATAACACTTATTATAAACTAGATGTAGATGGGAATCTGGTCGCATATGAGCCAGGTGCTACATATGAAGAAGATAATGTTTATCTTGTTACTTCAATTATACTTCGTTTTAGAGAAGATGGGGAGTATCAAATAAAAGCTGTTGACAAGGCAGGAAATGAAACAGGAAGAATAACAGGGTCGGGTACTCAAGAAAATTCATCATCATTTACGATAGACAACACCGCACCAACATACAATAAAGAACAAATATCTGCGACCGGAGCTAATTATTGGTTTAGTGTACCTAGTGGTGTTATAAATTCTGGGAATATGAATTATATAACTAGCATAACTCAAGATTTAACTGGCAATTCATATAATATTTTGGGTTCAGGATTAAATAATGATTTTTTCTATGCATTTGCAACAAGAGCAGAGGCAAAAATGTTTTTAACAACAATTTATGCAAAACATATAGATGCTCAAGAAGATAATAATTGTAATAACGGGCAAGGGTTTAGTTATAGCTATTATAATCCGGCGGGCCAAGGTAGTATTACTACAACATGTTTTGTTGGTACAGACAATAAAACCAATAAGGACATGGCAAATGAAGAAATGGCTACAAATTTATTTGATGCTATTATATTTCCGACATTTAGTGGCAACCTATTATTTGGAGATTCGGCAATAATGCAAAAGGCTTGTGATTCATCAGTATCTGAAAATTGCCTTACTAATGAAGATATGTATAAGTTTATATATTTAAAAATAGAAGGTACAACTAAAACAGTTGTGGAAACTTGTACTGAATCAGACGAGGTTAAATGTATTAAAGTAAACGTAAAAATAACAAATGTAAACGACAAAAAAATAACCCTTGAAATAAAGGGAGAAAATACAGCAGATACCTCTAAAATAACAGCTTATAATGGTGCTAGTAGCACGGAATATACAAGTAGTAGTACAATAGATTTAAACACAGGGCAATATTATATATTTGAAGAAATAGATACAGGGGTAGAATATATTAATTATAAAACAGAAGGTGGATCATCTAATATTTCCCATTATAACTCTACATATTATGCTGTATATGTCGATAATGCTGACCCGATAGCAATTTACTCAAAAGAAAATGAGACCATTAACTCAACCAATCTAATTAATACAGATGGCTTTGGAAATGTAAAAACAAATGTTGAACAATACAGCCTTATTATTAAAAACAATGGTGAAAGTGAAAATGACTTCATGAAAAAATATGAAATACACAAAAATGAAAATGAAGTATATTCTTACTTGCGATTAGTAATAAATGGGGTATATCACAATATTAACGATTATATAGTGTTAGATAGTGATAGTGGTAGTTACTACTTTGAAATACCACTTGCAGAAGAAGCATTCACTATAATAGAAATTTACGATAGAGCAGGAAATAAAACATATATAGAAGTGTCTCGTAGCCAAACAGCACCTAGTATAGATATTACATATTCAGGTGAAGGAAAAGATCAAACGGTAACATTGATACTTGAAGATTCTGAACTTACTAAAATAAAAACGGAAGAAATAGTTATAAAGTATAGTAATGATGGTAGTAATTATTTAGAAGATCAAACAGGTGATATTAAGGAAGCATTACTTTGCGTTGCAGGTTCAAATGGATGTTTAAATACTGGCCCAATAGATGGAAAAAATAGTTATACAGCAGTAATTGATAGTAGTAAAAAGTTATTTGGATTCTTTTATATAAGTTTAAAAGATGATCATGGTAATACTAATGAATTAAAGTTTATTTATAATCCAGTAGATTTAAGTGCTAATTACAATGGATCTTATAAGTATATAACTCCTAATATGGATGAAGAATATAGGATGACGGCAAATGATTCATTAAAGGTATCTTGGAATAATGAAGATAATTATATTCTTCTATATAAACAAAATGAAAGTGGTTTTGAGATTGTTTGTAATACTAAAGAAATGAATAATAGCAATATTAGTCTTTGTGGAGAAAATGAAAATAACAAAGTAGAACCACAATTCGTAGAGGGAACATATACTAATTCTATTTTAACTTATGTAGATGAAGGAAAGTATAAAGTAGAGATTATAAATAGGGAATCAGAAAGAATTAGTGCTATGTGTATTAATAGTGAAGATAATAGTTTGAAAGAGGAATGTCAAAACATCAAAGCATATGTAGATAATGTGATAGCATATCAGACTAAGAAACAAGAGGTAAGTTCAATATATGAGACAATAACTTATTATCTATTTGATATTGATAAAACATTACCTAATTATGACATAAGTGATTTTGTTGTTAGATTACCATCTGGTTCTGTGGGCTTTGAAAATAACAATGAGTATACTAATGCAGAGATAACAATTAAATGGAGAGAGCCATTGATAAAGTTAGAATTTGAATGTGAGTACATAGATGATGAAAATACTCCTGATATTGATGAAAGCGAATTACCTTGTAATGGAAATAACACAGGGTTCTCTAAAGATAACAAAGAATATACTTTTAAAATACAAGATAAAAAGAGTACAAGATATAGTTTTTGGTTTGAAGATTATGCAGGGAATACAACGATAGCAAATAAGATTTCATTTACCATTATGGTTGTCTTACCAGAAATTGAAGTGCATGAGTTAGATGATAATGGAGTTATTATTCAAGATTCTATAGTTACGCCAGGAAAGAAAATAAAGAATAATGCTAAATTGATTTGTTATTTTGAATCAGTAACTTCAAATTGTGATATATATAATATAAAGGTTTATAAGTTCACAGGAAGTGGGTATCAAGAAATAGTTCTAAGAGATCCAACTGTTGTTTCTGAAAGTTATGAAACAAGATATAAATATGTTGTTTCTATAAAGGGAGTAGATGGATATATATATGAAAATTTAGCAACAGAGTTAGAGTTTACTATTGATAAGATTGCACCAAATATTACAGTTGAAGGAAATCAAGAAGAGCTTTATGGTTTTTATAAAGGTGAAGTAAGAATCTTAATTGATTCTAATGGAGAGGGTACTATTTACAATCAATGTGTTGTGACAGGAGTAGATGAATATGGTGATAATACATATAGTTGTAGTGTAACTCCAGTAGTAGAATCTTTCACTTCTAATTATACTTTATCAGAAACGGGTTCTTATATGATAATAGCACGAGATGAAGTTGGTAACATTACTACTGGTAGAGAAATAAAATATATAACAATTGATAATGAAAAACCAAAAATTAAAGTAACTGTTTCAAATGAATATGTTACTTATGGATTATCAGAAAAAGGGTACACGAATGCTGATAAGGTACTTGTGGAATCAGTTGATAACAATGAAGGAAATTACTTTATGTATCGTAAGATGAAAGCGGATGGGACATATGATGAATGGATAACCCAAACATCAAGTAGTCTAGAAATAATTGATGAAGGATATTATGAAGTAAAACCAGTAGATGCGGTAGGAAATGAAGGTTTAGAAAGACACTTCATAATTTATAGGCAAGCACCAAAATATTACATCTATGTTAACAATAAACTTAACGTTATAAATGATATCATCACAGAAGATACATTCATTACTTGGGATGAACCTAAAAATGAACTAGTGGCACCAATCATTAAAGTGACACTAAATGGCAAGCCATATCAAAAACGAACCGTTTTAAATGAAACAGGCGAATATGTCTTTAACTTTACGGACTTAGCGGGTAACTCCATTACTCACAAGTTAACCATTAACAAGAGTGATAGCATCTGCTTGGATAATGTTAAATTAGTACCAAATAAACAATACTTATTCCCAGTAGATAATATTGCTCTAAATGGAGGAGAAGGCTATGAATTTAAAAAGGATGATGTAATTGTTTTTGCCACTCCTACTAATTATTATGGTAGCAATCCAGAATGTGCTCAAGGAGTACTTTGTTACAAATCACTTGATAAAAGTGCATATATTTTAATAGATGATGGAACTGCTAAATATATTAATCAAAATAAAAATGTAATAATTACTATTTCAGATGAGCATAAAAATCAAATTAATCAAGCTGGTGGCTTCGTATATGCAATTATTGTAAACAAAAATGTTGCAAAAGAACAACTTGGATTTGAAATTGGTGAAAACTTCTTTACTAAAGATCCATTAGGATGGTCCTTAATATTTATCTCTTCAGCAGGTTTAATCTTTATAGGACTTAAAGTAGTAGTCTTCAAGAAGAAAGTAAAAGTATTGAAATAATGGCAAATAAGCACTTTAAAGTGCTTTTTGCATGAAAGGAGAAAAAATATGAAATTAATCGTAGGTTTAGGTAATTATGGAAAAGAGTATCAAAATACAAGACATAACATAGGTTTTATGTCATTAGATTATTATGCTAAAAAAAATAATATCATTATTGATAAAAAGAAGTTTAAGGGATTATATAGCGAAGTAAGTATAAATGATGAAAAAGTAATTTTACTAAAGCCTCAAACCTACGTTAATTTATCAGGAGAATGCGTTAGAGATTTTCTTAAGTATTTTAAAATAGATATAAATGATATGTTAGTAATTTATGATGATATGGATTTAGATGTAGGAGTTATAAGAATAAGAGAAAAAGGTAGTTCAGGAGGACATAATGGTATAAAAAATATTATCGAGAATCTTAAAACCTCTGATTTTAAAAGAGTAAGAGTAGGTATTTCTAAAGATAAAGAGCATGATGTAATAAATTATGTTTTAGGTAAGTTTAATGAAGAAGAAAAAAAGATTATTGAAGAGAAGATAGAAATCATAAGTAATATTATAGAAGATTTTACTAAATATAGTTTTAATAAAATAATGAGTATATATAACCAATGAAAGAAATTTTAAAATTATTTGAAAATAAAGATATCGTAAAATCTTTTATTCAAGAAAAAGGAAATTATGTTTGTGATTCTATCTTCAAAAAAGCTCTTTTATTAGCAAGCGGGTATTTAAAAAATAAAAAGAAATATTTAGTCGTGTGTAATAGTTTGCACACGGCATCATTACTATATGAATATTTAAGCAATCTTTTAGAAAATGAAAATGTAATAACTTATTTTGCGGATGAAACTATAAGAATAGAAGCTATTGCTGAATCCAAGGAATTACTAGCAAATAGAATATATGCTTTAAATGAAGCTTTAAAAGAAAAGCCTAGTATTTTAATAACGCATACGAGTGCTTTCTTAAGATATTTACCACCCAAAGAAACATTTAAAAATCAAGTTCAAAGATTACTAGTAGGGCAAGCAATTGAAAAAAGCGAATTAGAAAAAATATTGCAAAAAAATGGCTATAAAAAAGTAAATAAAGTATGTAATACTCTTGAATATTCTTCAAGAGGAGGTGTATTAGATTTTTTTAGTATTAACTATGATAATCCTGTTCGTATTGAATTTTTTGATAATGAAATAGAAAGCATTCGTTACTTTGATTTGGAAAAGCAAACAACAATTAAAACAGAAAATCATGTTTCTATTTTACCAGCTAGCGAATTAATTATTGATAATCAATTAAAAAGTAAAGAAATTTTAATTAATGAATTAGAAAAACAACAACATTTATTAAGCGAAGAAGAATATGAAAAATTAAAAGAAAATGTTTATAATGATCTTGAAAAGTTAGAAACAAACACATATGACACATCACTTTATAAATACTATTCATTAATTAATAATTATGACTCTTTAAATGATTATTTTGGTGCGGATATATGCGTTCTTATGGATAAAACCTCTATTGATAATAATTACGATTTGCTAATTAAAGAAACTTACGAATATCAAAGTGAACTAGTAGAGCAAAACAAAATCTTACCTAACCTTTCCTTATATCATGATTTAGCAACATTACTTGCTAAAAACAAGAAAAACATTTTATTCAATGACTTTATGACCAAAGAAAGCGACAAGTACTTTTATTTAACTCCTTTAATAAATTGCAATGGCAGTTCAAAAATGGCTACTAAATTAATTAATAATTATTTAGATTTAAAATATGAAATTAGAATTTATTTAACTAATAAGCATCAAATAAATAATTTGAAATTATGGTTTGATGAATATGAAATTGATAAAACTAAAATAAAAATAATTGAAGAAGATTTAATAGAAGGATTTGCTTTAGATGATGAGAAAATAGTTGTTTTTACTTCTCGTGAGTTATTTTTACAAAAAATAACAACAGGCAAGTATTTCACAAAATTTAAAAGTTCACAAGCTATAAGTGGGTATGAAGATTTAGTAGTAGGAGATTATCTTGTTCATGAAAATTATGGAATAGGAAGATATAAAGGATTAGAAACAATAAAAACAGGTAAAATATCTAAAGATTATTTACATATCGAATATAAAAATAATGAAGTTTTATATGTCCCTTTAGAGCAGTTTTCCCTTGTTAGGAAATATTCTGCTAGAGAAGGAAAGGTGCCAACCTTAAATAAACTTGGAAGCGGAGATTGGGAAAAAACTAAAGAAAGAATTAAAAATAAAGTAAAAGATTTAGCCATTAACTTAATAAAACTATATGATGAAAGAACTAAAAAAATAGGATATTCTTTTTCTAAAGATGATGATTTACAAATAATGTTTGAAAATGATTTTCCTTATGTGCATACAAAAGATCAAGAAACTGCTATTAAAAATGTCAAAAAAGAAATGGAAAAGAGTATTCCAATGGATATGTTATTATGCGGAGATGTAGGGTTTGGAAAAACAGAAGTAGCCTTTATAGCAGCTTTTAAAGCTATAAAAGATGCTAAACAAGTAGCCTTCTTATGCCCAACGACTCTCCTATCAAGCCAACATTACGCAAATGCTCTAGATAGATTTAAAAACTTTAATGTTCGTGTAGAATTATTAAATCGTTTTAAAAGTGAAAAAGAACAAAAGAAAATAATCCAAGATTTAAAAGAAGGGAAAATAGATTTATTGATAGGTACGCATCGTATTTTATCTAGTGATGTAATCTTTCAAGATTTAGGGTTATTAATTGTGGATGAAGAGCAGCGATTTGGGGTAGAACATAAAGAAAAAATAAAAGAATTAAAAAATTCTATTGATGTTTTAACTTTAAGTGCAACCCCTATTCCTCGAACTATGCAAATGTCCTTAATTGGCTTAAGAAGTTTAGTTCAAATACAATCTCCTCCTGAAAAAAGAATGCCCATTCAAACATATGTAATGGAAAAAAATCCTAAAATTATAAAAGAAATAATTGAAAGAGAATTAGGAAGAAACGGACAAGTTTTTTATTTACATAATAGAACAAGCAACATTAATAGTATTGCTTACCAAATAGAAAAAGAAATAATGGGTGCTAAAGTTGGTATTATACATGGAAAGATGAGTAAAGAAGATATTGAGCAAGTAACATATGATTTTTATAATAATAAAATAAATGTTTTAGTATGCACAACCATTATTGAAACAGGTATTGATATACCTAATGCTAATACGATTATTATTGAAAATGCCGATCATTTTGGTTTATCGCAATTATATCAAATAAAAGGAAGGGTTGGAAGAAGCGATAAACTAGCCTATGCCTACTTGTTATTTACCCCTAATAAACAAGTGAGTGAAGTGGCTACCAATAGACTACGTGCTATTAAAGAGTTTACAGAGCTTGGAAGTGGTTACAAAATAGCCTTAAGAGATCTTTCTATTAGAGGAGCAGGAGATATTCTAGGGGCTAGCCAATCAGGCTTTATTGAAAATATTGGTATTGATTTATATTTAGATTTATTAAAAGATGCTATTGAAGAAGAAAAAGGACTTAAAAAAGAAGAAAATAAAAATATTAATAATATACAAATAGATGGATATATTCCTCTTGAATATGCAGGAGTAGATGGAAATAAAATTGATTTATATAAAAAACTAGAAAAAACAACTGATTTAAAACAACTTGAAGAAGTAGAAAATGATATTAAAGATATATATGGGAAAATGCCTAACAATGTGCTTCTTTTAATAGAAAAGAAAAGAATGGATATTTTATCTTCGCACGATAAAGTAGAAAAAATAAGTGATACTAAAGAATACATAGATATTTATCTTGCTAAAGAGTTATCTAAAAAAGATGGAATAGGAATTAAATTGTTTGATATAGTTAATGTTTTAGATTATAAAAACATTACTTTAAGTTTTAGAAAAGAACAGATAAAAATAAGAATAAAAAAAGTTAATGATAAATGGATATATTATATAAATGAAATTTTATCTAAAATATAATTATCTTTTTATATATAAATTATAAACATAATTTTTCTTTACATTATATTTATTAGCGATTATTTCAATCGCTGTTTTACTTCTTTCACCTTTATTTACTAGTTCATCAATTTCTTTTAAAAGTAGAGAGTCATCTACTTTTTCTTTTTCTTTATTACCTTGAACCACGATTACAAACTCACCTTTACTAAATTCGTTTAAGGAAGATAAAACTTCGGAAATTGAGCCTCTAGTGTATTCTTCAAATTTTTTGGTTAATTCTCTTGCTAAAGTTATTTCACGATTTCCCAAAGTTTCTAACATATCTTTTAAAGTTTCTTCAATACGATGAACAGATTCATAAAAAATTAAAGTTTCTTTTCTTTCTTTTAACTCTAAAAGTTTCTTCTTTCTAGCATTACTTTTTGCTTCTAAGAATCCAATAAAAGTAAAAGAAGATAAATCCATGTTTGAGGCTACTAAAGCATTAAGAAAAGCACAAGATCCAGATATAGTGGTAACGTTAAAACCAGCTTTTAAAACTTCGCTAACAAGAATAGAACCAGGATCAGAAATAAGAGGATACCCAGCATCACTAACTAAAGCAATATTTTTACCTTCTTTTAAAATGTTTATTAATTTTTCACACATCATCTTTTCATTATGCTCATGATAACTTATTAAAGGTGTATTAATATTATAATAATTAGTTAATGTTTTAGTGTTTCTAGTATCTTCACAAGCAATTACCGCAACTTCTTTTAAAATATTTATACTACGAAAAGTCATCTCTTCAAGATTACCTATCGGAGTAGCTACTAAATATAAAATAGCTTTACCATTCGTGAATGTTTGCGAAACCATTTTAATTACCTTTCCTAATCATTTTCTTTAACTCATCAATACTTACATTAAGTATTAAATCTTTATCTTCACTTTCTATTCTTGCTATCGAAGATAACAAGTTTAAAGAAGTGACTTTGCACAATTTATTTTCATAAGTAAACTTTTGCCCAAGTTTAGGAACATCTTCTTTTAACTTTGTGTAGTCTGCATCTTCATATTTTAAACAACAAAGTAATTTGTTACATTGCCCAGAAATTTTTTGAATATTAAGAGCTAGATATTGATTCTTAGCCATGTTAATACTAATTCCTTCAAATTCATTTAAAAAAGAAGAACAGCATAAAGGAAGCCCACATATCCCTATGCCTCCAACTAATTTAGAACGATCTCTAGATCCTATTTGTCTTAGTTCAATACGACATTTTAATACCGAAGATAATTCTTTTAATAACTCTCTAAAATCTACTCTTTCTTCAGAAACATAACTAAAAAGAATTTTGGCTTTATCTAAAGTATAAATAGCATTAATTAGTTTCATATCTAATTTAAGTTTAGAAACATTTTCATTAAAAAGTTTAATCGCTTTTATAGTTTCTAATTTATTATTTTCATAAGTCTTTAAATCTTCTTCACTTGCTTTTCTAATAATCGTTAAAGAATTATCGCTATATAGGGTAGATTCACTTTCTTTAATCAAATCAGTTACAATAAAACCAATCTCTATTCCTAATGAAGTCTCAATGACTACAGCATCGTTGATTTTAAACGAATTATCAGAAGTATAATAATATTTCTTTCCTTTACTAGAATCACATATAATTCCTACAAAATATCCTTCGTTATTCATACATTAGTTCCTTTCTATTTTAATAATTAAATTATCTAACAATAATTTTACATTTGCATTTATCATTGCACAACCTTTAAACAACATAATTGTGCTTAATTTTTCTTCTATTTTTTGAATTCTATTAGCTAAAGAGCTAATCAATTCTTTTTCTTCTTGATAATTTAAATCTTTATTATTTTTATAATTCATAATATCAATAAAAGCTATTTCTAATAATTCTAAAAATAATAAGAAATCATTTTTATCTTTTACCACATCGCTAATTTCTAATTGTGAAAAGTACAATAAATCTTTCCCTTCATTCATTTCATTTAAAAATTCAATGATTACATCTTTAATTGATAGATAAGAACTATTTTCATAAGTATCAATAATAGAGTCAACACTGCCTATAAAATTAGAAAGTATTAAAGCATCTTCAACAGGAATATTCTTTTTAGTTGCTTCCACAACAAGTTGATGTTTAGGTGTTTTTTTTAAATGAATATTCATGCATCTAGAAATAATTGTTGGTAAAACGTTGTTTATATTTGCAGTGGTAATAATCGCATATATATCGCTTGTAGGTTCTTCTAAAAATTTAAGTAACGAATTGATTGCTTCACTAGTAGCATTTTCAATTTTATTAATAATATAAATTTTTTTTCCTTTATTTTCTAAAGCAGATAAAGAAAACCTTTCTTGGATATTTTCAATATATTCTTTTTTTATAGTTTGATTAGTGCCATCTATCACAATAAGATCAGCATAACTCTCGTTTTCAATTCTCAAACAATCTAAACATTCTTCGCAGGCTATTTCTTGCTCACAAATAATTGTTTTTGCAATATATTTAGCTATATCTAAAAGAGGAGTATCTTTATATCCATTTAAAAGTATTGCTTGTGGTAAACGATCGTTTTTTTTGCAGTTTAAAAGTGTATGATATGCTACTATTTGATATTCTTTAAGATATTCAAGCATTATTTTTTCCTTTTAAAAAAGATACAATAATTTCATAAGCATCATCTACAACTTTTTCTAAAGGCTGATCGCCATTTACCACTACAATACGCTCTTTAAACATTTCTGCTATTTTCAAATATCCATTTCTAACTTTCGTTAAAAACTCCAATGATTCTAAATCCAAACGATCTTTATTACGATTATTTTTGTTTATTCGTTGCAAACCTGTTTCTGGTTCAATATCAATATAAATCGTTAAATCAGGCTTACAATCTTTAATAACAAGATCATTAATAGCCATAACAGAATCTAATCCAATATTTCTAGCAATCCCTTGATAAACATATGAACTATCAACAAAGCGATCACAAATAACAATATTCCCTTTTTCTAAGTTTGGAATAACAATATCTTTTAAATGTTGACTCCTACAAGCTGCAAATAAAAGCATCTCAGTCATATAATCCATGTTCGTGTTATTAACATCTAAAATAACGTTTCTAACTTGCTCAGCAATAACACTACCACCAGGCTCTCTAGTAGATATTGCTTGATAACCATCCTTGTTTAACTTTTCTATCAAAAGTTTAATAGTTGAACTTTTACCACTTCCATCAATTCCTTCAAACGTAATAAAATAACTCACATATATCACCCACACAAATTATAACATAAATAAAAAAAGATATTACTTAAAGCAATACCTTTTGTCATTAATTTATTGGTACAATCGAATCGCTAGATGAAGAATATTGATACTTGCCTTCAACATACACAGAAAAATAATCTTTATCTTTTAATTTGCTGTTGGTTATTTCTAATCGATCATTTTCTTTTCTAAGGGAATCTAGAGTTTCCTGTAATTCGGCATTTTCTTTTTTTATTGAAACATATTCAGTAATTACTTTTATGGAATAGCATAAAGAGAAAATTCCTGCGAATAAAATAAGATATGAAAAAGATCTATTCAATAACTTTTTTAAACTTTTTTCTTTTTTTGTTCTTTCCATGTTTTTTCCACCTCGGCTTAATTTTCTTTATTATAGCAGTTATTTTACATAAAATAAATTCATAGAAAGCTAAAAATTTACTAGCGTAAAATTTATGATGGATAAAAAAGCCAATAAAGACCCCAATTAAAAGATAAATGTTAAAAATGCCACCATTTAACTTAAATAGTAAAAAATAATAAAAAAGAAAGTTAAAAACAAAGAAAAGAAGTTCAAAGAAAAATCTAATAACGTATTTATATAAAAAAATACGATTTAAAAACTGCCAAAAACAAAGAAAGTACATTCCAAATAAGATACTCATAAAAAAAACTTGGAATTGTACTTCTAACTCCATCATTTAAAAATCTTTTTTAGGAAATTCCCTTTGCTTTCTTTTCCTTTTTGGCCGCTAACATAAGATAAAGAGTTAAATTGCCCTTTAATTATTAACTCATTAGAATCATTATCCATTTTATCTAAAGTTAACCCAGATCCTTTAATGTGCAAAAAGCCTAAATTAGTTTCAATTAAAAACTCTTCACTATCAAAACTATCAATACCTTTTACTCCAGTAACAACTAACTCCTTACGACCTACTAAATTTAAATCATGTTTTAAATTACTATTAATATTTATAACTTGATTTTCCATATTTTCACCCCTACTAAAAAATATGAAAAAAGATAAAAATTATTCCTTCTTTAATAGTTTTACTAAATAATCTAAAACAAAATTTAAAATAGAAGAATCAGTAGAACTAAAAACTTTATGTTCATACACAATTAAAAATTTATTATTTTCTATATTTGCAATTACAAAATTGTTTTCTTTATGCTTATAACGAGAAAGACTTTTCGTGTTATATTCATAAATGTTTATATCTGTTAAGGAATCACTTATTTTATTAGTGTCCTTTCCATAACTTATTAATATGTTGCTGTTTTCTACAATAGCAATAGAGTGGTGAAATCTTAAGTTATAAGCTTGAAAAAGTTTATATATTTCATCATCTAATCCATTAATTGAAGAAGGCTTTTTAATAACGATTTCGTTATTATCAAGAAAAAACTCAACATGATCTCCTTCTTCTATTTTATAAGTTTCTCTAATTTCTTTAGGAATAACAATCCTTCCAAGTTCATCTAGTTTACGCGTGATTCCTGTTTGCTTCATTTAAAATCTCCTCGTTAATATTATTCTTAAAAAAATTTTTTTAATTCAAACATTGATTAATATGCATAATATTATGCCAAAATCTTTAAAAGAATTTTATTTTTTGGTAACATTATTATATAAAAATGAAAGGAGCAAAATTATGAAAAAGTTTTTAAAAGGATTGATGATGGCTGCTTTGGTGCTTCCATGTATGTTCTTTTCTGTAGCTTGTAGTTGTGACAAAGAACCTACTCAAAAAGAACTTAACGAGATGGGGCTAACCGAAATAAAGAAAGCAGGCAAAGCAACAGAAACGTATAATGGGGACAAAACAGTTGAACAAAAGTCAAAAATGACAACTACTATTAGTTATTATGAAGGGGACAGGAAACTTACTGAAGATGAAATTAGTGGATTTCTTGAAGAAGGAGATTCAATTGAAGATCTTACACAACAAGAAGAGCAACGTACAATAACAACAATAGATATAGAAACAGGAGAACTTACTGAAAGAAAGTACGAGACTGTTCAAGATGTTGAGGAGTTAACAGGTTATTATCAAATTGTTAAAGAGGGGGATGTTTACAAATTATATGAGCATCATGAAAATGATGGATATCCATTTGAAGACGTATACTTTGTATCTCCAGAGCATGGAAAAGAAGTATTCTTTGATGGAACGATTTGGGATAGTAGTTATTTATCAGGAATTCCAGAGAATAGCATAGATGAAGTTGAGAAAATGGAAGATTTGTTAATTTATTTTGAACTTGGTGAAATGGTGGAGAGTATTTATGGAACAGAATCTGAAGTTCCTGGGGTTCAAAAAACCTTAGCTTTTTCTAAAGAAGGAGAGAAATGGGTATTTAGTGTGAATATGGTTTTTGCTTCTCAGGGTAATAGCACAGAAAGTTTTATGACAGTTTCAGGTTTAGAAATAGAAGCTAAAGCATATTTTACAGAAGAAGGCTTTGAAAAAATTACAATGTCTTCAAATATGACATTTGATACACAAGTATTAGACCCTAGCTCAGGAAAAAATATTACTGCAAAAACGAATATGGTTATAGTTGCGGAACAATCTATGACTAAAGTATATAAAGAAGATATCAAACTTACTGCTGCTGAATTAGCATTGTTTGAAGATGAAGTAGCAAGTCAAAAATACATGGGTTATAGTATCCATTCAGATATTCTTGATGAGGAAGAAGGTCGAAGTTATGGGTATAGCTATGAAGATAGTATTAGTTCATTAACCACTAATTTTTATAACTCTTTAGGTCTTCAAACTGAGGATGTAACGATTAAGTTTTATTATGACGAAGAAATGACTAAAGAATTTGTGATTAGTGGAGAAACAAAGGCACCTTCATATGATGTTAGGCTATATGCTAAAGTAGTACCAACTCAAGGTAAAGCTTTAGTTATAGTAGAAAAAAATACGGAAACAAGTGGTTCTGAATCAATTATTTATAGCGGAACAACGATAGTAGATATAGCTACAAGTCCTACTTATACTTTTGAAACTGAGTATCAAACAGGTACTCCTTGGACAACAATAACAGTAGATGGAGTAGAACAAGGAACTGGTGTAACTAGCATACAATGTGAAGATCAAAGAATTTATAAAGTTGTTTATACTTATGTTGTTCCAGAGACAACAGAGTAAATTCAGCTAGTAAAAGAATAACAAAAAGCACTGATTTAGTGCTTTTTTTGTTTAAACAATAATTTTTTAAGATAGGCTTAATAAATATAAATTGAAAAAACAATTTTAATGTGTTAAGATAAAAATAGCGTTAGTGAGGTGTTTTTTTTGATGAAGACAATTAGAGGTGTAGGACCAAATTTAAAAAGTTTTTTTTACCATGTTTGCTTGCCAGAAAATTTTAATGATGTAAAAGGTGTTGTTTTGGTTTTGCATGGAGCGGAAGGACATGGAGGAAGATACGAATCTTTTGGTAATGAGTTAGCAAGACATGGGTATGCTATGTATGCAATTGATCATATAGGACACGGGTTAACTGTTTTAGATAAAAAAGAAGATTTGGGAAAATGGAAAAAAGATGATTTTCATTTATCAACGTATAATGCTTATTATTTAGTGGATGTCATTAAAAGGACACATCCTAATAAGCCTGTTATTTTATTAGGGCATGATTACGGAGGAACGATGGCTCAATATATGATGGGTAAGTTTGAGAATTCTGTAGATGGTGTAATTATTTCTTCTTGTGGGATGCCATCACGTAGAGATTGGTGGGTATTTTTCACTGTTTGGTTAAAAAAGGTTTTGTTATATGATAATAATATGAGTAAGGGTACTTTCAAAAGAAAGACAAGATTTTTAAATTATCACTATAGACCAAATAGAACAAAGTATGATTGGCTAAATAGTGTTCCTGAAGAAGTAGATCGTTTTATTGAAGATCCTTTATCTGGCTATGTTTGTACAATAGCATATTACTATTATCAATACAAATACATCGTTAGTACTCCTTACCTAGTTAAATTAAAAGATGTTAATCGTTCTACACCGATTCTTTTGCTAGGTGGTAAAGAAGATTACATTACGATGCGTGGGAAAAAGGTGGAAGCACTAGCAAGATATTATGATCATAAGAATTTTGAAAATGTAAGTACGAAGATTTATCCTAATTCTAGACATGATGTTTTATTAGAGTGGAATAAGGAAGAAGTTGCTAGGGATATAGCAAATTGGATTGATGAAAATATTCTTCATAGTAGCGAGCCTACATATACAATAAATTATAAACCTAACGATAAAAAGCAAATTGAGCAAATAAAAACACCAGTAGAGCATGTAAGTAGTTGGTCTTCTAGTAACTTGGAAGAAGAAGAGCCAGAAGATGAATTAAGGCTAAACACTGAATTAAAAGAATAACATTTTATGGAGAAAACGTATAAGTTTCTCCTTTTTTTATATAAAAAATAAATTTTGTTTCATGTGAAACTTCAATTAATTGACACCCTTAAATTTAGAGTATATAATCAAAATGTAAGAGGTGAAAAAGATGTACGATGTAATTGTTGTTGGAGGAGGACATGCGGGAGTAGAAGCAACGTTAGCCTGTTCAAGAACTGGTCTAAAAGTTTTGCTTGTTACTTTAAACATTAACAACATTGCTAGTATGCCTTGTAACCCATCAATTGGAGGCCCTGCGAAAGGTGTTGTAGTAAGAGAGATTGATGCTTTAGGAGGACAAATGGCTATTACTGCAGATAAAACCTATTTACAAATGAAAATGCTTAATACGGCGAAAGGCCCAGGAGTTAGATGCTTGAGGGCGCAAAGTGATAAATTAGATTATAAAGATATGATGAGAGATATTATCTTAGAAGATAAAAATGTTGAGGTAGTAGAAGGGTGTGCTACTAAGTTAATAGTAGAAGATAAAGTTTGCAAAGGTGTAATTGTTAATGAAAAAGAATACTATTCTAAAGCCGTTATATTAACAACAGGAACTTATTTAGAAGCTAAAATATTAATAGGGCATAATAGTAAAAAACAAGGACCAGATGGAGAAAAAGGTGCTTACGGTTTGTCTAATCATTTAAAAGAATTAGGAATTGAAATTTTAAGACTTAAAACGGGTACTCCTCCTAGGATATATCGTGATAGTGTTGATTTTAGTAAAATGGAAGAGCAACCAGGAACGGATGAAGAATTAGCTTTTTCATACACAACATCAGAGTATAAAAAATTAGAAGATCAAGAAATGTGTTACTTGATACATACAACGGATAAAACGAAAAAAATAATTGAAAGTAATTTAGAAAAATCGGCGATGTATGGAGGTGTAGTAGAAGGTGTGGGGCCACGTTATTGCCCTTCAATCGAAGATAAAATAGTGCGTTTTAATGAAAAAGAACAACATCAACTATTCATCGAACCGGAATCACTTTCTTTAGATACTGTTTATTTACAAGGTTTTTCAACCTCTATGCCAGAAGATGTTCAATTAGAAATGATTCATTCTTTGCCAGGCTTTGAAAACGCAAGAGTAAAAAAATATGCGTATGCTATAGAGTATGATGCCATTAATTCTTTACAGATCTGGCCAACACTAGAAAATAAAATTATTGCTAATTTATACACTGCGGGGCAAATAAATGGAACATCAGGATATGAAGAAGCAGCTGCCCAAGGGTTAATCGCCGGTCTTAATGCATCCTTAAAAATAAGAAATAAAGAACCGATAATTTTAGGAAGAGATGAAGCTTATATTGGAGTAATGATTGATGATTTAGTTACTAAAGGAACAAAGGAACCATATAGATTACTCACCTCAAGAGCGGAATACCGATTGTTGTTAAGACATGATAATGCAGATTTAAGACTAACAGAACAAGGATATAAAGCGGGATTAGTGAGTGAAGAAAGATATCAAGAGTTTATTAAAAAGAGAAAAGATATTGAAAGATGTAAAGATGAATTAAAAGAAATAAAAATAAAAAGAGGCGATTATGTAGCTAAAAAACTATGTGAAAATAAAAATATTTTTATTGAAACTAGTGTTACGGCAGATGAGTTATTAAAGAGACAAGATGTTAATATTCTAGAAATAAAAGAATTACTTAATTCTTTAAATTATGATAAAGAAGTTTTAGAAGAAGTTCAAATACAAATAAAATATGAAGGGTATATTGCTAAACAGCAAAAAGAAGCTCAAGTATTTAAAAAGATGGAATATCTAAAGTTAGATACAAATACCAATTATAATTTGATTGAAAACCTAGCATTAGAAGCAAGGCAAAAATTAAATCAAATTAAGCCATTAAATATTGGACAAGCTTCTAGAATATCGGGGGTAAATCCTAGTGATATATCTATTTTATTGTTATACTTGAAAAGGAAAGGGAGTAATTAATATGAATGAAGAGCAATTTAAAAATTTATTAGAAGAAAATAATGTTATTTTAACAGAAGAACAAATGAATCAATTTCACAAATATTTAGAGTTGTTACAAATATGGAATGAGAAACTAAATTTAACTAGTATTATTCAAAAAAATGACGTTTATGAAAAACATTTTTATGATTGTTTGACATTATCATTTGTTAATGATTTTAAAGGTAAAACATTATGTGATGTAGGAGCAGGAGCAGGTTTTCCTTCTATTCCTTTAAAGATAGCTTTTCCTGAGTTAAAAGTAACTGTATTAGATTCAATGAACAAGAGAATGGACTTTGTAAAACTTGTAATAAAAGAATTAGGGTTAAAAGATATTGAAGTAGTTGTAGCTAGGGCAGAAGATTATGGCAAGGAGCATCGTGAAGAATATGATTATGTTACAGCAAGAGCAGTTTCACGTTTAAATGTTTTGATGGAATTATCATCGCCATTAGTTAAAGTTGGAGGGAAGTTTATTGCGATGAAAGGACCTCTAGCTAAAGAAGAAGCTATCGAATGTGATAATGCTTGTAAAGAATTAAAATTAGATTTAATAGAAAAACAAAAAGTAATCTTACCAATGAGTTTTGGGAAAAGATATAATCTTATTTATCAAAAATTAGATTACACTCCAGAAAAATATCCGCGTGAATATAATAAAATGAAAAAGAAGCCACTATAAAGGAGATGATATTATGGCAAAGGTAATCGCGATTGTAAATCAGAAAGGAGGAGTGGGGAAGACAACTATAGCTATCAATTTAGCAGCCTCATTAGCTTATGTGGGCAAGAAAACATTGTTAATAGATGCTGATCCGCAAGGTAACGCAACAATTGGTTTAGGATTTGATAGGTACGCTTTAGATAACACTTTATATGATGTTTTAGTAGACAAGATTCACGCAACAGAAGCAATTAGAGAATTGAAACTTAGAAACTTTTACTTCTTACCATCGAATCCGTTGCTAGCAGGAGCAGATGTTGAAATGGCCACTATTTACAAAGGAAACGATCGTTATTCTCGATTAAAAGATGAACTTAAAGATGTTAGAAAAGGATTCGATTATATAATAATCGATTGTCCTCCTGCGATTGGTTTAAATGTAAATGTGTTAAATGCTAGTGATGAGGTAATTGTCCCATCTCTATGTGAATATTTTTCAAAAGAAAGTCTTTTAGAAGCTTATGCTTCAATTAGAAGGGTAAAAAATTCTTTTAATAAAAATTTGTCAGTAAGTGGTATAGTTTTAAATATGTATGATTCAAAATATAAAATAAATAAAGAAATAGAAGAAGAAATAAGGCAGTTGTTTAAAAATAGTGTAGTATACCATACGGCAATTCCACGTAGTAGTAAGATTATAGAAGCACAAAAGAAAAATTTAACAATTATTGAATATGCGAGATCAAGTGCGGTAGGCGAAGCATATATAAATTTAGCAAGGGAAGTGATTAATTATGGAAAATTATAATAAAATTAATGTGTTTGATATAGGAGAAGAATTAAAAGAAGTAGAAAGAATTAATAATTTAGCAGGAAAATCAGTTAGAGAAGATATATATGTTGATTTAGTTGAAGCTAACCCATATCAACCTAGAAAAATATTTGATGAGGTAAAGTTGCAGGAACTAGCAGATTCTATTAAAACATATGGGGTTATATCACCTATTTTAGTAAGACAAACAGATCAAGGGAAATACCAAATTTTAGCAGGAGAAAGAAGATATAGGGCTAGTGTTTTAGCAGGATTAAAAAAAGTACCTGCTTTAGTTGCGGAATTTAATGACCAACAAATGATGGAAATGTCCATTATAGAGAATGTTCAAAGAGAAGGGTTAAATGTTATTGAAGAAGCAAGAGCATATGAAAATTTAGCGAATACTTTAGGACTAACACATGAACAAATTGGGCAAAAAGTAGGTAAATCTAGATCATATATAGCTAACATCATGCGATTACTTAATTTACCTGAAGTTATTCAAGAATATGTTATAAATGGAGCATTAACAATGGGGCAAGTAAAGCCACTTGTTAACTTAGAAGAATCTGTAGCATTAAAAATAGCTAATGATACGATTGAATATGGATATACATCAAGGCAAGTAGAAAATCTTGCTAATTTAGCACAAGGAAGAAAAAACGTTCGTAAAAAAGATAAGGTGCGTAATCCTTATTACGATTATGTATCTACTGTTTTAAATAAAAAGTTAAAATCAAGAGTGCGTATTAAAGATGGAGAATTAAAAATATATTTTAAAGATGAAAATAGTTTAAAGAAGATAATGGAAATGTTTGAGGAAAATGGAAACTAGTTTTAAAATTGATTATAAAAGAGAGAAAGTAACGTTTGATAAAAAAATATTTGACAAAAAGAAAATGAGTTTAAAAGAGTTTGCACTCACTATTTTAAAAATAGAACCTGTATCTGTAGAAATTATTGCTATGTATATAGGAAAGTTAGGGTTTGATGTTTATAATAAACATGGTAAAAATTCTATCTTAATAAATAAGAAAAAGAAAAATAAAATATTTGGCAAAATAATAATAAATGAATAAAAGGCAGTTATTTGCCTTTTTTTTCTATTAATTTCTTTAATGATTTTACTTCTTCAAAAGTTAGTTTACGATGCTGTCCTTCATATAACCCTTTAGAAGAAATACCCGCGAATTCCTCTCTATGTAATTTTAAAACTTTTTTATTTATAGCTTCAAACATTTTTTTTACTTGATGATTTCTTCCTTCATGAATAGTTAACTTAACAATTGTTTTATTTTTCTCTTCGTTAACTTTGTTAATTGTAACTTCACAAGGGCTAGTTTTCTTATTATCAATCATTACTCCTTCTTCTAATTTTAACCTTTCATCTTCACTAATACTTCCTTCAATTGTTGCAATATACACTTTGCTAACATTGCTAGAAGGATGTAACAAACCATTTGCTAACTCTCCATCGTTAGTTAAAAGTAAAACGCCAGTAGTATCAAAATCAAGTCTTCCAACAGGATAAATTCTTTTCTTTACATCAAAGCCATCAAGAACCGTTTTTCTGCCCTTTTCATCACTAACAGAAGAAATGGTATTACGGGCTTTATTTAATACATAATAAGCCTTACTTTCATCCTTTAAAAGTTTACCATTTACATATATTTTATCCTTTTCGCTAACGACTGTTCCTAAAGTAGTAACAACTTCCCCATTTACTTTAACCTTGCCATTTACAATTAAATCTTCAGCTTTTCTTCGTGAACAAACTCCAGCTCTTGCAATAACTTTTTGTAGTCTTTCCATAATAATCTCACCAGTACAATTATACCTATTTATAATATAAAAGTTAATAAAATAATTGAAAAAGAGTTTATTAACATATATACTAAAAAACAGTGATTGAGGAAGTGCGTAGTATGGTAGATAAATTGTTAAAAAAAGAAACGTGGAAAGATATCTTTATAATGATAGTTTTATTAGGAGTTAATTTTTTAGAAGGAACAATGTTTAAAAGAATAAAACCAATCTTAATATTATACATCGTCATAGCTAGTATTGTGGCAATATACACAATTATATATATATTCTATAACTGCCCTAAAGAAAAAAGAAAAAAACTGTTTTTGTTGTATCTAGTCCCTTTATTATTTTTTTATCATAAAGATGTCGCCGATGTGTTAATTTACCTTACTGTAGCCATCCTTTTTGTTGATAAAAAAGAACCATTTTTAAGAATTTATTTAATAGCTTCTATAAGTATGATTGTTTTTACAATATGTGCAGATTTATTAGGATTATTGCCAACGGCTCACTATATAAGAACAGATTCATCAGATATAAGATATCACTTAGGATTTATCCATCCAAATGTTATATTTAGACACTATATGGGTGCTTTAATGGCTCTATATTTACTTGATAAAAATAAAATAATATTTAATGTATTTACTATCTCAACTGGTATTACTTTATATTTGTTAACTGACTCAAGAACAGGAATTATATGTACGATTTTTTTCTTGATAATCGCTGATATTAACAAACTATTCCCTAAATTATTTCCTTTTATTTTCAATAAAAAAGTTTTTAAATATTCTTACTTCATATATGCTGTAATTGTGCTAATCTTAGTTGTTGCTCTTCATGAAGTGCCAGAAATAAATGATTTATTATCAGCAAGACCTAGTTCATTATATAATCATCTAAAAAATGCGGGATGGCATCTTTTATATGGGTACGCACCTGCGGTTTGGTGTGACAATCGAATTGTTTATATACTTATAAGGAATGGAATTTTATTTTTAATAATTGTAAGTATGTTTTATTATTTTTCATTTAAAAAAGAGGAAAATATAGAACTGAAAATTCTTTATGTAGTTGCTTTAGTATATGGGCTAACGGAAAATTTTGTAAATTTAGGACAAAATATTGTTCCTGTATTCTGTCTTTGGAGTTTATACAATAATTATTGTATAAATAAGGAAACATCAAAGAATAATGATGTAAATACCGGCAACATTAATCAGGAGTTGTATAACTCTTGACAATTTTTTATGTCTTATATAAAATTTTCCTAGCGGAGTGAGTAGTATGAAGAAAGGATTGAAATTTGTTGCGTATCTTTTTGTGAATTTTGTTTGCCCTTTTTTTATTGCTAATTTATTACAAATATTCATGCTTTTAGCCATGAATTCAGCAATTTGTTGGTTAAAAATAGATGCTAGTTTCGTTCCTTCACTTTATGGGAAAAGCAATTACAATTCTATAATATTTTTATCTAGTGCAATTTCTTTACGTGGAATAATTAATTTATTAGTAATGTTAAAAATATACATTCGTAATTTTTATAATAATGAACAGGAAATTTTTTGTTATGAAGAAATAAAAGATGATATTAGAGAAAGCATTATAACTGCAGGGCAAATACAAGTGCCACTTAGAATTTAATATTCCTTATTTTTAAGAGATTATATAAAATAGGGAGGATAATGCAAAATGAGTGATGTTGCAGTAAAAGAGCAGGAAG
>CALVUJ010000022.1 GCA_944363575.1 uncultured Bacilli bacterium | reverse complement strand
CAATCATCAATAGGCTCTGCTTCAGTAGGTGTTGCTGTTGCTTCAACAACGGCCGATGAACCATTTACAGTAACAGTTCCATCATTTTGTATTCCGTAAATAAATCCACTTATAGTTGAACTTCCAGCAATATAAATTTCTCCTCCATTCATTACACCAACATCATCTCTATTAACACCAGATGACTCCCCACTATCTATAGTTCCTCCAGCCACACTAATGTATCCGTAATTATGTACAGAACTCACCTCACCAGAAAGATATACTTCAGAATCACTACCATTGTATATTGAATACAACCCTCGATGATTAGAATCAAGAGGATGTTTGATTGATCCATAAACATTAACTCTTCCTTCCTTTGAATATATTGGATAACGTTCTCCAGTAATACTTGCACTCGATCGTACATATACCGTACCAGTATTGTATACACCAACGCCATAAAACGTAGTTCCTGAACTATTACTTCCATTGTAAATGTTAAAATTACTGCTATAATCGAATGACAACGTACCAGTGTTTTTAATAGCTCCATACACAGAACTAGCGTAATTTGCTCTACCAGTTAAATGTCCATCACCTCTCAAAGTCAACGTTCCATTATTTGTTATAGCATAACCATAAGCAGAAGAACTACGCAACCCTTGGTTTCCAGTTGAGTTATCATAAAATTCAATCGTTTTTGTCTGACCCGAAGCAATAGTCAAAGAAACAGTTAAATTTTCATTAGTCTTTATAGTTGAACAATTAGCAACTGCTTGAGAAAAAGTATAACTAGAAACAGAACCATCGCAATAAATCGTAGCCTCAACTTTCATCCCCTTAAAAAATATTCCAACAAATAAAGAAACAACTATTAAAACAAGATACTTAGCTAAACTAGTTACCTTGAAACTTACCTTTTTAGAAGAATTGTCTAAGTACTTCATAACGCACTCCTCCTAACAAACCCAAACTTCGGGTTATATAAATATTATAACTTCCACTGAAATTATTCAACAAAGTAAGATTTTTAATTTGAAATTTGTGAATAAAATTACATTTTATTCCAAATTCAATTTTTCATCTACATATTCCACAAAATATTTCAAAGCAATTATTGACATATCCCTTCACAACCTTTAGTATAATCTTAAAATAATCCTGTCCAATACATATTGGAGGATTTTTCATGAGAATTTTATTAAACGAATTACTAAAGCACAAAATTTCACTACTACTAATACTTGTTTTCACATATCTAAGTACGACTTTTGAACTAACAATTCCCCTTTTACTAGCCAATGCTATCAATGTTGGTATTACACAAAACTATGGAATTGATTATATAAAAAAAATAATTATTTTAATGACTATTTTTATATCTATCAGCATTTTCCTAAACATCTTCATTAACCTTTTAATAAACCGTATAAGCATAAAATGCTCTCATAATATTCGCAACCAACTATTTACCCAAACTATTTCCTTAAAAGAAAAAGAACTATCAAAATTTAAAATATCTTCCCTAATAACTAGAACTAACCAGGATATAGATCAAATAAAAGGCTTCCTTATATCTTTTCTAAGCATTATTTTTAAATCCCCTATTTTATTTATTGGTTGCATAGTAGCGCTTAAAACAATCAATAAAAACTTTTTACTTATCTTAATTTTATCTATAATTTTTCTAATAATTTTTTTAATATTTGTTGTATTAAAAATAGCCCCATTATCTAAGAAAATTCAAGAAAAAATCGATCATTTAAACAAACTTATAAAAGAAAAAATAACTGGTTTCAAAATCATCAAATCATACAATAATTTAAAAAGCCAAGAAGACCTTTATACAAATGCTACTCAAGACTATCTAAAAACATCACAAAAATTAATAAACATATCTTCTTTTATAACCCCAACAATAACCTTAATGGTAAATGCTATAACCATTACTATTATTATAATAAGCATCAACAAAAATATAGAAACAGGAACTATCATGGCCTCCATTCAATATATCTTACAAATACTTCTATCTATTATAATGCTCTCCATGATTATCCTCATTCTCCCTAAAACAAATGTTTCCTTAAACAGAATAAATGAAGTTCTAAGTTCCTCTACATACCATATCAATAACACCCCTTTAAACATTGATATAGATACTATTAATTTTAACAACGTATCTTTCTCCTATGAAACAAAAAACATCTTAAAAAACATCAATTTAACTATCAAAAAAGAAGAAAAAATAGGAATTATTGGCCCAACTGGAAGTGGCAAATCAACGCTTATAAAACTCTTATTAAAAGAAGAAGATTATGAAGGAAAAATCCAAATAAACAATTTAAATATTAATGATTTAACTCGAAACGATTTAACTAATAATATAACATATGTTCCCCAAAACCCTTCAATACTTAAAGGAACAATTCTTGAAAACATTTCTTTTGCTAACCCTAATATAACTAAAGAAGAAATATCAAAAATTATACACACAACTAATTTAACTAATTTCATCTTACAAAAAGAAGAAAAACTTAATTATAAACTTGAAGAAAAAGGAGCCAATCTTTCAGGAGGCCAAAAGCAAAGAATTGCACTAGCACGTGCCTTAGCTAAACCCTCTAATACTATCATATTAGATGAACCTTTTAATAATCTTGATTATCACACAGAAAAACAAATTATCATGAATTTAAAGCAATATTATAACAACAAAACCTTAATAATTATTTCAAAAAGAATTTCTTCAATAAAAGACTGTGACAAAATATTTGTTATAGACCATGGCTCAATAATAGCCTCTGGCACCCATCAAAATCTTATAGAAAACTGCCCTTTATATAAACAAATGTATGAAATACAAAAGGAGGTCATAGAATATGATATTTAAAAGATTACTAACATATCTAAAACCATATAAAAAGAATATTACTTTAGTAGTAATACTAGTAATGTTATCTTCTACTTTTACTATTTTCATCCCTAAACTACTAGGAGACATTCTATCTTCCTTACAACTTTCTTTTACCGAAAAAACTCCCATAAACACTAAATATATATACACCATCATAAGCATTATCTCTCTATTTTACATTATAAATGCCTTATCCTCTTATACAGAAAATTATATCATGAGCAATATCACTGAAAAAGCACTCATAAAATTAAAAAATGATACCAATCAAAAACTATCTAAATTAACCATGAAATACTACGATACCCATTCTACTGGTGACATTCTCTCCACCTTTAACAATGACATTGAAGCTATTTCCACTCTCTTCCTCCAAGCCATACCTAAAATAACCAACTATCTTATTACCTCCATTGGCACTATTATCATCCTTTTTACCATAAACATAAAATTAACCCTAATTATCCTTTCATCCCTTCCACTTACATATCTTCTAGGAAAACTTTTCATAAAGTTATCTCGCAAGAAATATCAAAAATATTATAACCAATACGGTTACCTTAATTCCATAATTCACGAAAGTTACACTAATACACAAACAATTTCCTTATACAACAATACCCAAAATATGTCTTTAAGCTTTCAAAAACTCAACAAACAATTAACTAAAACTAATTTTCAAGCATCCCTAATAACAAACCTAGTATCTCCTCTTACTTCTATCATAAATTATTTCATTTACTTCATCATAATCTTTTTAGGCTCTTCATATGTCCTAAAAGGAAAACTTTTAATCGGAGATATACAAGCCTTAATACAATACACAAAACAACTATCAAACCCTCTAAATAGTCTATCTTCTTTACTAAGTCAAATCCAATCATCTATTTCTGCTTCTAAAAGAATTTTTGCCCTTCTAGATGAAGAAGAAGAAATCCATCATGGTAACCTACCATTAGAGGAAATACAAACCATAGAATTTAAAGATGTCTCTTTCTCCTATAACAACAATCCTTTAATAGAAAACTTAAATCTTGTAATTAAAAAAGGCGAAAAAATAGCTATTGTTGGAGAAACAGGAAGTGGAAAATCCACTATTATAAATTTACTTATGCAATTTTATAATATAAAAAAAGGAGAAATTCTTATAAACAATGAATCTATTTATAACTATGATTTAAAATCTTATTATCAAAGAATCTCCTTAATTCCTCAAACTACCTTTCTCTTCAATGATACTATTGAAAACAATTTAAAATATGGTAACAATCATATAACTAATGATGAATTAATAAAAGCCTGTAAAGCAACTAATTGCCTAGATATAATTAACAATCTACCAAATAAGTTCAATGAGATAATAAATGATGAACATAGACAATTATCAGAAGGAGAACAACAATTATTAATTTTTGCAAGAGCATTAATAAAAGAACATGATTTAATTATAATGGATGAAGCTACAAGTAATATAGACTCAAAAAATGAATTAGAGATTCAAAACTCACTTGCTAATATAACCAAAAATAAAACTACAATCATTATCGCCCATCAATTATCCACCATCACAAAAGCCGATAAAATAATTGTAATAAAAGATGGAAAAATAAAAGAAATAGGCACACCTATTTCTCTATACAATCAAAAACAAGAATATTATAACTTAATTCAAACTCTATAATTTTTCCTCTCTTCTCCAATTGAAGTCACATCACCATGTCCAGGAAAAACTTTATAAAAATCATCAAAACTAAACAAATATTTTAAACTTTCTTTCATCTTATTTTTATTACCACCATACAAATCTACTCTACCATAAGTACCCTTAAACAAAGTATCACCAGTAAAAATAACTTCTCCAATAATATAACCTACACTACCTTCTGTATGCCCTGGCAAAAAAATAACATTCACTTTAAAATTACCAATTTCCAAAATAACTTCCTCATCAAAATAAACAACATTATCAACAGTAATCTCTTTCTTACTATATTTCAAAGATCCATTCTTACTAGCATCCTCAATCAATTCCTTATCATAAATACAAGCATAAATATTACAATTTTCAATAAGTGACAACTCTTTACTAACCCCAATATGATCATAATGACCATGTGTAAGTAAAATTGCTGACGTTTTTATCTTTTTCTCATTCAAATACTCATTAATCTTATCTAAATCACTACCTGGATCAATAACTAAACAAAAACCCCTATCACTAACAATATAAGTATTCTCCTGAAGCAACCCTGTTTTAATCATCTTAATTTCCATTATAATCATCCTTTCAAAAAAAAGTCCCTAAGGACTATTTTTTCTCTTTATGCATTGTTTTCTTGTTGCACCTAGAACAATATTTTTGTATTTCTACTCTATCTGGATGTAATCTTTTATTCTTAGTACCAATATAATTTTCTTCTCCACAAACGCTGCAACGATATATAATATTATCCCTCACAATAACACCTCCATGTACCAACGCATGTATCTTATCATAATTAATATAAAAATGCTACATAAAAAATATAGTTTTTTTAAAAATCTTCTAACACAGGCAAACTTACATAATCTCTTTCATGAATATTGTATTCGCTAAGATTATCATCATTTGTCTTATTATACTTAACAGTTAACTTAGCTTTCCCACTTTCACTAGAACTAGTAATACTTTTAAGCTTCCCATCAAATCCAAACGTATATTTATACTTATTTGACTTCTCCATAGTATAACTATACCCTAAAAAGGCTGGCTTTAACTTACTTTTATTTTCTTCTATATAACTAACTAACTCGCCTCTATTATACCACATATTAAACAATGAATTATAATAATCTATAACTGATGCTTCATCCATTGCCTTTTTACCACCCTCACGTTCTGCAATAGAAACATAAGATAACACACCATCTTCATAATAATATTTCGCAGTTTCTCTAATATAATTTTTTATCATCTCAATCTTTATCTTAAAAACAAACTTATTCTCTTCATCATAATAAGCATTAATAGAAACTTTCTTTTCATCACTTGTACCATAATCTACAACTATCTCCATATTAGAATTATCTGAAATATTATTATTCGTAACCATCGTAATTAATGCTTGTTTATCTTCTTTAAACATTAACTTGCCATATTCAGAAAAACAAACTTTCCCCACTACAATAACTAAAATAGCAACTACTAACAAAACAATAAAAACTTTTACTTTCTTCATAACTACACACCCCTCACAAATACTAATAAAAGTATATCACATTAAATTATAAAGTGAAATAAAAAATTGTTTTATCTTCCTATACGACGATAATCACTAACAATATCATAAGCTTTATTAATATACCTACTAACAATTTCTTGCCTTTCGGCCATAAAACTAAACATTCCACTACGCAAATCATTAATTAAATCATGCTCAAAAGACTTTAATACTTTATTAAAGTCCTCCTTACAATACTCATTATCAATATGTGCCATCTCAAAATTAACTCTATAATTATAAATACAATCAGCAAGATCCTCTTCCAAACTAAAAATATCATATTCACACCATTTATTAATAAGTTTTCTCACACTATGCCTAATTCTAGTATTATCCATATTCTTAATCTTTTCTTCAAAAAAACTACACATAGATATCTTAAAAAACTCCATTTCCTTAAAAAATTCCTTATCATTTATAGTAAAATGCTTTTTCTTAACTTCCAATATCCTTTCCTTAAGATAATCAAAATCCTCCATAATTCCTTCCTTACTCAAAACCTCATATTCATCATTAAAATACTCCAAATTATCCCTTAAAATACCAAAATTCTTCTTAAACACCGAATCAATATCGCGATTATTACGATTATTACTAGAATTAAACTCATCTTGCATACTAGAAAAATTATCTAGTAAGCTAACACGCGCATTCATGATGGCTACCTCCTTTGTATAATTCTAGCATATTTATCATTATTTCATAATTGTTATAAAATCAGTTGTTAATAACCAAAGATCTTTGTTAGTTTTAAAAGTTAACGCGAAAACAAAATATTTAAAAATATATTTTCTCACATCAATTCTTATGTAAGAAAATCAAACAAAAATAAAACGCCTTACGATATTGTCGTAAAGCGTTTCACTAAATCCTTTGTAAATACCATAAATATTTCAAAGGTTAAGGCTAATGCTGTTTGTTTAAAATCTAGCCTTATTAAATAAAAATCTCTCAACAGGACAAAGGTTCACCTATACATTTTAGGCGTTCGCGTTAAGTTAGCCAAACTTTGTTAACGCTTATTTTCCTGTATCTTTATTTTATCAAATTTATATCTTTTAAATCAAGTTTTTATATACTTACTGCGAATTTTAATGTTAGAAATAATAAAACTATCTAATTTTTAATTATTTTTCGCAATAAACTTTTTATTCAACATAACCAAAGATCTTCATTTATAATAATTTTTAGTTTATATAATAACAAAAAAGCATATATTATAAAGGTGATATAAATGTTTTTAAGTCTTTTTATAAATAATTATTTAAAAAATATGTCCATAGAAAAAGCTATCCTCGTTTCAAAACAATTTTGCATAGACTTTACTTACGAAGAAATGAAAATAATTCTACCAATTATTAAAAATAACTGGCAAAGATTTCTAAACGAACAAGAAAAAATGTATTTAATGAATGTTATTTCTAACAAATGCAGCCAAATAAGCGCAAATAAAACAGAAGCTTTATTAAATAAATTATTAATTATTTTCTCTTAATAAAGCAATTTCTTCTTTATAAGGAGCTTTATCATTAATATAAGGTGTTTCAAGTATTTTAATAGTGTTTTCTAATAAAGGATGATGAACAATTTTTCTTAAAGTATCTAACCCAAGATAACCCTTACCAATATTCTCATGCCTATCCTTGCTAGCTCCCCTTACATTCTTAGAATCATTAACATGCACAACATGCAAATACTTCAAACCAATATTATCATCAAATTCTTTTAAAACGCCCTCAAAATCATCAACTAAATCATACCCTGCATCATGCGTATGACAAGTATCAAAACAAACACCTAATCGTTCCCTTTTATTCACATTATTAATAATATAACCAATCTCTTCAAAAGAAGAACCCATCTCGTTACCCTTTCCCGCCATTGTTTCAAGAAGAACAATAACATCACTCTCATCATTATCTAAAACTTCATTTAAAGCCATAATAATTCTCGCTAAACCAACTTCTTTACCTAACCCTAGATGACTACCTGGATGTAACACTAAATACTTACACCCTATATAAGAAGTCCTATTTATCTCATCTTTTAGTAATTTCTTAGATAACTCATAAATACCTTCATCTTTAGCATTAGCAATATTAATAATATAAGGAGCATGTACTACCACATTACTAATATCAATATTATTTTCTTTCATTAACCTTTTAGCTTCTTCAACCCTTAACTCACTAACAGGCTTTCTAGCACTATTTTGAGGAGCACCCGTATAAAACATAAAAGTATTCGCCCCATAACTCAAAGCCTCTAAAACACTACCCTCTAACATTTTAGGAGCACTCATACTCACATGACTCCCAATAATTAATTCCTTACCCATGATAATTCTTACCTCCTGGCTTATATGATTTTTTTATCTGTTCTTTAATACTCTTTTTTATAATATCACGTTTATGCTTTCTTTTAACTTTATCAATTTCTTCTTTCATCTTCTTCTTATAACCAGGTTTAACTTGCTTATTTTTATGTTTAACGGTTATTTTTTTAATTTCTTTAGCTAACTCTTCATTAACAATATTCTTTTTTTCTCTAACAAAAGGTTTCAAAACCTTTCTTTCTCCATTTTTATAACTGATATTTTCAATCTTTAAACCTTTATTAATTAATTGCAAAATAATCTTTTCCTCTTTTTCATCATAAAAAGAATAACACTCACCGCTTTCTTCATTTCTCCCACATCTTCCCGCACGATGAAAATAAAACTCTAAATTATAAGGATAATCCACACTAATAACGTGACTAACCCCTTCAATATCAATCCCTCTTGCCGCAATATCACTAGCTACAATATATTGATAACTGCTAACTTTTTTCATAACCTGTCTTCTACTTCGTGAATCTAAATCACCATGAATTAAACCTACATTATACCCTTTTTCACTAAGCAATTTAAAATAAGCATTAACATTCTCTTTTTTAGAAGCAAAAATCAAACATAAATAAGGATTAAGATTGCTAACTAAATCCACTAATGCCTCTTGCCTACTTCTCCCCTTTAAAGATATCGCATAATGTTTAACATTACTTGCCGTTAACTCTTTCTTAGATAAATCAATTATCACTTTACTATCCATATACTTTCTAATAAAAACTTTCAATTGTTCGCTAATAGTGGCACTAAAAGCTAATGTTTGAACATTCCTTTTTAACTTAGACATTAAAGCATCAATATCTTCTAAAAACTTCATTTCAAAAATCATATCAATCTCATCTAAAACAATTGTCTTAACATGTGAAATATCATACATCCCATTACCCAATAACAAATCCTTAAGCCTAGCAGGAGTCCCTATAATAATATGAGGATTATTCCCTTTTTTCTCTAAATCTCTTTTTCTATCAAACCCACCAGTTAATAATTTTATCCTTAACTTATTTTCACTACTAACATAATCCATCGCTTCATCATATATTTGCTTAGCTAACTCCCTAGTTGGAGCTATTATTAAAACTTCTACTTTATCACTATCTAAATAAAGATTATGCATAATTGGTATTAAAAAAGCTTCCGTTTTACCACTACCAGTACTACTCCTACCAATAATATTTTTCCCTTCAATAGCTAAAGGAACAACTTCCTTTTGAATCTCTTTTAAAGAAGTATATCCTTTTACATTAACTAATGTATTATAAACAAAATCTTTAAAACCATAACTCTTTATATCATCCATCACTATCACCACGCATATTATACCTTATTTTTTCTTGGTAAACAATTATAGTTAAACGCATATTTTATTATAGGTGATATTAATGAATAATTTTAATAATTTAATGTTTACAAGAAATATATCTCCCTTCTCTTCTGCTGGCTCTACGATAACTAAATTGGCTAGAAATGGTGCCACTTCTGGTCTATTATCTAAAAAGATATCCCTTTCAAGTATCCTAACTGGTGCCCAAAAAACAATTGGAACTATTAACCAAATAGTGCCCTTATACAACCAAGTTAAACCAATGTTTCAAAACTCTAAGATTTTATTAAGTGTTGCTAAAGGATTAAAAGGCACCCCTAGACGAAAACAAAACTATTATAGACCCCAAAGACAAGAAACTCCACCAATCGATATAAATGAAACTATAACTATAACTCCTACCCCTACAAACAATGGCTCAACACCATCAAAACCATTCTTTATCTAAACTAAAACAAATTTCATCATCACTGGATTATGATCACTATATAAAAATAATTCATCATTACCCTGTGTCAAATTCATAACACTATTAATCATTACATTATCACTAACAATAAACCCATCTAAAACAACACTATAATTAACACCCTTTTCATAAGCCATATCCGTACTCCTACAAGTAGGATGATTCTTACTACTTACAAACCTATACCCTTCAATTAAATCTTCATCATTTAAAACATACACCCACTCAGGTACCTTTTGCTGTGTTTCAAAAGCATTCAAACTACCTGCAATATCATGATTAAAATCTCCACCTACAATAACATAACTTCCTTTTTCCTTTTCTTCTTTTAATAAATTATTAAGCATTTCTAATTGTTTTTTACGATAAACTCCACCTTCATCATAAGCACTCATATGAACGTTAATTAGCACTAATTCTCTACCTTCACTAACCTTATATCTAGTCACCATAAGACACCTATCTAAATCAAAAAACTTCGTAGGAAAAGATTCATCTATTGGTAACTTATACCTAACCGCACTATTAACTTTATAACTAGAAAGTGTTACAATCCCACTCTCTGTTTTCCCAATCGGATCATTAAAAGGATACATTAAATAAGCACTATGAAAATTAGAAGCGTACACACTTGCATAACTACTAAAATGATTCATAATCATTTCATATTGATTAACACCATGACTACGTGTAGCTTTCTTATCAACTTCTTGAAAAAACATAAAATCGCTATCTAAATTACTAATTGTCTCAATAACCCCATTCGTATTATTTAACACAATATCTTTACTCCTAGCTCTAACATACTTACCTTGAACATAAGTTCCATCTTTCATATACCCTTCATCCATAAAAAAAGAAAAATCATGATTATAAGCCCCAAAACCTATATTATAAGTAGTAATCGTATACTCCCTATGCAAAGAAACAATTTCATTATCACTATTACGATCAACACCCAATTCAACCTTATCATCGTACCTATAATATTGAATCATCACATAACCAACATAACCACCAATCAATAAAGCAAAAACTCCCACAATAATAGCAAAACTAATCAAAATCTTCTTAAAAGTACTATTCATTTTATCCCTCTTTACTAGTAGATCCTACCCCAGCAACACGAACCATATTCAAACACTCATCATTATTAGTTAAATAAAATGGCATAAAAATACCTTGTACCATCTTAGACTTTTCTTCCTTCTTTAACCCTAAAGAAACATTAACCCAATCTTTCTTACCATGATTAGTAAACGAAACAAACATATGCCCTTCATTGCTTTCATTATTATAATAATCAGCATCTACAATCCCAACTTGATTAGACAACCTAACATTATACTTAAACCCCGCACCACTTCTAATAAACAAATTAAAAATTTCGTCATCGTTCATATGCACTCTAAACCCCGTAGGAACAACCATTGTTTCTCCAGCCTTTAAAACAAAATCATATGGAGCAAAGAAATCATAACCCCCTGCACGCAAAGTAGACCTACATGGATACTCTAACTGATCATACATCTCCTTAATATCTTCATCACTATACTTATCACCATTATTCTTTATAACAGCCTTCCTAAACTCCTCATAACTAACTTTCTCAAAATAACGATTTTTCCTTCTATCATTTTCTATTTCTTCCATCAACTTTAATAATTTCTCTTTCTTCATACTATCACTACAATCTTTTATGTCTCGAAGACCGGTTAAGCAAAAGATTACTATCTCCTTTCTTTGAAATTCATACTTTATACATCCCTAACCACAATGTTGCGCTACTCCCATAATCCACAATAAAACACAAATCTTACTAAATAAAATATAGCACATTTATTTTTTAAAGTCATTAACTAGATTAAGAAAAAAAGTCCCAGTTTAAGGAAAAAGTAATCATTCTATAAAATATTGACATTATTTAATATTTATGTTTTACTTGTAAAAAAGGAGGTATACTATGTGTACAATATTAAAACTAAGAAAAATTACATTAAAGGCAAATATGTTGTATTTGGATTAGTTTTTTATTGAACTATATAGTTTTACTAATATAAAAATTAAAAACTCTAATTCAAATTAGAGTTTTTTTATATCAAAAAAAACATATTTGCTCATAAAATTAAAAATTTTAAAAAGAAAAGGAGAATAAATATGTTTTTTAAGAATTTAAGAAAATTTAGAAGTTTTTTTTCTAATTATAAAAAAATTATTATAATTTTAATTATAGTCATGCTTCTTGCAAGTAGTCTAGGCATGCTACTTCCTTACTATGTGAGTAAAAGATTAGTAAGCTTAACAAGTGTAATATCTAATCAAGTTATTAAATTATCCATTATTATAATGATAATCATTTTATTTCATCATATATTTTGGTTTTTATGGGAAAAGATTGCTTCTATACTTTCAAATAAAGTTGCAAAAGATATAAGACAAGATATCACAAAAAAATTCTTTAACACAAAATATGAAATAATTAAGAAAAAGACAAGTTCATATTATTTAGAAAGATTATCTAGTGATACAGACCAAATCTCCAACATTCTTGGAACTATCATGGGAACTATGGTTGACTGCCTAACTAATTTCAGTTTTTTAATCATAATTTATGTTATAAGTTGGCAATGTGGGTTATTGTTTACAATAGGAATACTCTTTTTATATGTTATAGATACCTTTAGAATAAAGAAAGATGTTAAACTCATGGATGAAGTAAACAAACTAACAGAAAAACTTAATTTTAAAACTATTGAAAACTATAAAGGAATAAAAGATATTAAAGGATTAAATTTAAAAGATAAAGCATTGTCAAACTATGAAGATGTAAATATTCAATTAACTAAAATTAAAATAAAAAAAGATGTTATAAATGCAAGATATTCTAGAATAAAGACTTTCTGTCAATATTTAATATAATGTTTATTGTTTATTTTTGCTGTATGCTATCTTATACCCAATGGACATATTACAGTTGTTCTAATCTTGACAATACTAAATTATACAGGTTTTATGTATGACTTAGTTGGATATTTTGCTAGTATGAAAGAAAATTTGAGTAAAGGAGAATATAGTGCTGGTAGAATAATTGAAATTATAAATGAAAAAACACAAGAAACGTTTGGTAAAGAAACTTCTAGAAATAATAACTATGATTTAGAAATTAAAAACTTAACATTTAGATTTGAAGACACTAACATGCCTATACTAAAAAATATTAATTTAAAGATTAAACAAAATAGCAGTCTTGCTATCATTGGAGAATCTGGGGGAGGAAAAAGCACTCTATTCAATCTATTATCTAAATTACTAGAAGTACAAGATAATAAAATCTTTATTTCAAATAACGATATAAACAGTTTAACTGAAAATGAAATAAGAAAACAAATAAGTTTAATAAATCAAGAAACTTTCTTATTTAATGACAGCATTATGAACAATCTAAAAATTACAAAAGACTTAACTATTGAAGAAATATATAATGCTTGCAAAATTGCAAATATTCACGAAGATATATTAAAATTTAAAAACGGATATAACACTATCATTACTGAAAACGGAAATAACTTATCTGGTGGGCAAAAACAAAGATTATCAATAGCAAGAGCACTACTAAGCAAATCAAATATTTTACTGTTCGATGAGCCTACAAGTGCCTTAGATAATGAAAATCAAAACAATTTTTGTAATATAATAAAATCACTTCACGGAAAAAAACAATAATAGTGATCTCCCACAAATTAATTGATTACACTTTATTTGATAATGTACTTCTTCTAAAAGATGGAAAACTAATAAAAAAATAACTTTACTCTAATTAAATATTTTTATTAATCAAATTAACCATTAACTCTAACATACAATAATTAGAACTCTTTTTATCATTTATATTATTCATCACTTTCAATAAATGATCTCTTTGATTACTCCACTTTCTAATAAAAGCCTCATTTTTCTCTCTTAATAAAACAGGCCCAAAAAATAACTCATCTCTTGTATAAGCCTTAAACCCCTTACAAGCTTTAATAATCTCATAGAAATGACCATCTTCTTCTACAATCTTTTCAAAAGCAATCTCAAAACCATTATTCATTAACCAAATACGCACAGTCTCTTCATTATTATTAGGGCCTAAAACTAAAGTATCAACATTATCTAACTTAGCCTTATTTCTATCTAAAATATCTACTATTAAACTACCGCCCATTCCACAAATAGAAACTGTATTAACATCTTTTTCTAGATTACTAAGCCCATCAGATAAAACAGCACTAACATAGTTACTTACCCCATATTTAGCAATATTTTTAACAGTTGCTTCATATGGACCCTCATTAATCTCACTAGCATATGCCCTAGTAACTTTCCCACTTAACACTAACGCAATAGGTAAAAGAGCATGATCACTACCAATGTCCGCTAACACATTGCTTTGAGGGACTATATCGTATATAGCCTGTAATCTCTTAGATAATTTTAAACTATCAATCGTCATCTCTAAAATCACCAAACCTTTTTGAACGAGTAGGATGTCGAAGTTTCCTTAAAGCCTTCGCCTCAATTTGTCTAATTCTTTCTCTTGTAACCCCAAACTCACGACCAACTTCTTCAAGTGTACAAGGACGACCATCATCTAACCCATATCTTAAACGAAGAACTCTCTCTTCTCGATCCGTCAAATCTTTCATAACATTATACAATTCATCTTTTAATAACTCATTACTAGCGTATTCATTCGGAGACAAAGTATCTTTATCCTCAACAAAATCACCAACATGAGAATCATCCTCTTCACCAATAGGTTTCTCTAAAGATACTGGCTCTAGCGATAACTTTTGAATCTCTCTTATACGATCACCAGTAATACCTCCACCCATTTCTTTAGCAATTTCTTCACCAGTTGGATCTCTTCCTAATTTTTGTACTAATTGCCTTTGAACTCTAGTCATTTTATTAATTGTTTCAACCATATGAACAGGTATTCTAATTGTTCTAGCTTGATCGGCTATTGCTCTAGTAATTGCTTGCCTAATCCACCAAGTCGCATAAGTAGAAAATTTAAACCCTTTTGAAGGATCAAACTTTTCACTAGCCTTAATAAGTCCTAAATTACCCTCTTGAATAAGATCTAAAAACAACATTCCTCTACCTAAATACTTTTTAGCAATAGAAACTACTAACCTTAAGTTAGCCTGTACAATCTCATCCTTAGCCCTTTGATCACCCATTGCAATTCTATTAGCTAAATACATTTCTCTTTCTTTCGTCAAAAGAGGAACCTTACCTATCTCTTTTAAATACATTTTAACAGGATCATTAACCTTAACATCTCCACTAATAATAATATTATCATTATCAATATACTTCAACGCATCAGCTTCAGTCCTAAGCAAATCCTCATCTAAAAAGATATCATCCTCATCTTCTACTACATCATCTAAATTTTCTAATTTCTTTAAATCAATATCATTAACATCTAAATTCTCTAATCCATCTTCATCATCATCTTCAACAATGACTTCAATATTTTTATTTTTAAAATACTCTACCAAATTTTCAACATCATTATCACTTAAATCAAGATGCGAAACAGCCTCATCTATCTCCCCATAAGTTAGATACTTACCATTAGCTTTAGCTGTCTTCTCTAGTCTCTTTTTAATGGCATCTAACGACTCGTATTCTTCTAAATCATCATCGGCATTAACCATTTTCACCATTAATAATCCTCCTTTTTCTCCCCATTCCCCGTTTTAATTTCACGTAATTCATCTTTCTTTTTCGCTATTTCCGAAGCAATTCTCGTTGCCTCTAACAAATCACTACAATTTTTCCTTTTTTCTAACAAACTATCAATTTCTACTTTTATAGATCTTTGCTTAACAACATCAAACACACTCTTATTAAATTCTTCAGGGATATCCATCTCATATACTTTAATCAAACCATCTGCAACCTTAAAATCTTTATCTTTAACATATTCAATAATCTTCAATGGATTGACACTATGAAACTTATAATAGTATTCTAAGATGAAAGCCGACATTTTCATATTATCACTCTTAAACATAAAACCTACATTTTGCACATAATATAAAACAGCTTTCTCATCATACATCATCTGCTTTAAAGCTTGAATTTCAGCATTATCATAACGATTTGCCTTTACATGCTTCTCACCTGCATATTCTATCACTTTAATAGATTTTTTGTCAATACTTTGCTCAATTACATCTCTACTACAATGTATTTCATTACATGCTAAAGTAATAAAATACTCTTTTTCACTAACACTACTAATGCTCTTAATTAGTTTAACCACATAATCAATAAACCTACTCTTATCACTAAAATTATCTAAATTAGTCTTTCTCAAATTATAATAAAACTTAAATTCATTAATACTATAAGTATTATTTAAAAAACTAGTAATCCCTTTAACACCAGACTTATTATAAATCTCATCTAAATCTTTACCAGCTTCACTAACCCCCGTAGTAACCACTTTTAAAGACGTACTACCCAAACTATCAATCATCTTATACATAGAAGTTTGACCAGCATTATCTCCATCAAAAGAAAAAACCATTTTAGCATTAAGTTTTTCTAATGCCTTAAGATGTTCCTTACTAAGAGCAACACCCATAGTTGCAATCGCATTTTTAACTCCTGCTTTATACAAAGCAATAACATCCATAAAACCCTCTACTACATAAACTGTATTCTCTTTTAAAATAAAACTTTTAGCCTCAAAAAAATTATATAAACAACTACTCTTATTAAACAAAACATTCTCATTACTATTAACATATTTACTAGCATCACTATTATCTATTTTACGCCCACTAAAACCTACTATCTCACCTTTCATATTCGTCAAAGTAAAAATAACTCTTCCTTTAAAACGATCTACTAAAGTACCATTACTCAATACTCCAATACCAGCATCAACAATCTCTTTCGTTGAATAACCTTTTTTAGTTAAATAACGAATAATCTTACTAGAATCATCACTCGCATAACCCAACTTAAAATTATCAATGATTTCTTTATTAACTCCTCTAGAAGAAAAATACTTTAAACCCTCATTATCGCTATTTAATAAGTTATATGTATAGTACTCACTCGCTTCTTTAACTAAACTATAAAGTCTACTAACTTCTTCACTAACACTCTCCCTAGGACTAGCCACCATCTCATAAGCACTAAGATCATAACCAATAAAATCAGCTACTATTTTCACAGCTTCAATAAAAGAAACTTTTTCAAACTCTGAAACAAAAGTAAAAACATTACCCCCTGCTCCACAAGCAAAACACTTATAAATTTGCTTATCAACAGAAATTTGCATACTTGGATTAGTATCATTATGAAAAGGACAAACAGCTACATAATTACGGCCCTTTTTACTAACAGATATATACTTAGAAATAACATCAACAATGTTAACTCTATTACGAATATCTTCAATAACCTGCTCATCTATTCGCATAAAGACACCTCCCAACTACTATAAACTAATTTTACTCTCAATATAACTCTCTAACTCACTAATCTTAACTCTAACTTGCTCCATCGTATCACGATCTCTAACCGTAACACTATCATCACTATCAGTATCAAAATCAATTGTTATACACATAGGAGTACCAATCGCATCTTGCCTACGATATCTTTTACCAATACTACCACTTTCATCATACTCAACCATAAATTTTTTACTAAGATTACTATAAATTTCCATAGCCTTTTCATTTAATTGTTTACTTAAAGGCATAACACATGCTTTATAAGGAGCAACAAAAGGATGCAATCTCATAACTATTCTAACATCATCTTCCTTAATCACTTCCTCATCATATGCTTCACACATTACTACTAAAGCTAACCTATCAGCACCTAAACTAGGCTCTACACAATAAGGAATATATCGACTATTATCACTAGGATCAATATACTCAAAATTAACCCCGCTATGTTCAGCATGTTGACTCAAATCATAATCGGTACGATCAGCAATTCCCCATAACTCTCCCCAACCAAAAGGAAACTTATACTCAATATCACTAGTACCTTTAGAATAAAAACATAACTCTTCTTTTGAATGCTCTCTTAATCTTAAATTACTTTCACTAATACCTAAACTCTTAACAAACTTCATGCAATAGTCTTTATAATACTCATACCATTTCAAATCTTCACCTGGCTTACAGAAAAACTCTAACTCCATTTGTTCAAATTCTCTCGTTCTAAAAGTAAAATTACCAGGAGTAATCTCATTTCTAAAAGATTTTCCTATTTGAGCAACGCCAAAAGGTATTTTCTTTCTAGTTGTTCTTTGAATATTTTTAAAGTTCACAAAAATACCCTGTGCTGTCTCAGGACGCAAATAAATAGTACTCTTACTATCTTCTAAAACACCTTGAAAAGTCTTAAACATCATATTAAATTTACGAATACTACTAAAATCATGATTCCCGCAATTAGGACAAGCAATATGATGCTCCTTAATAAATTTCTCTAACTCTTCATCACTCATCCCACCTGCATTAATAGAAGAATCAAAATCTTCCACTAATTTATCAGCACGATGTCTCATCTTGCACTGTTTACAATCCATCAAAGGATCAGCAAAAGTAGCCAAATGCCCACTAGCAACCCATACCTCTGGATTCATCAAAATCGCACTATCCAAACCAACATTATATGGATTCTCCTGCACAAACTTCTTCCACCACAATTTCTTTAAATTATTTTTTAACTCTACTCCCAAAGGACCATAATCCCAAGTATTAGCTAAACCATTGTATATCTCACTACCTTGATACACAAACCCGCTAACACGAACATGATTAACTATCTTCTCAAAACTAAACTCTCCCATTACTTTTCCTCCCTTATAACTCTAAGTAAAAAGTTTTTACTTTTGAAGTATACACCAATTTTACTTTCAATAATAGAAAACACTCCTTTAATATAAAGATATGTGTCATTAAAATCAATATTTACCTTATTAATATTATCACAATTAACTTTACTTAAAACTCTCATGTTATGCAAATAATTGACTTCATCACTACCCAAAGAACAACAATGACGACACAAATATCCACCATCTTCAAAACTAAACTTAACTATTCTCTCCTTACCACCACAACTAACACACTCATCGCTATTAAGTTCACAGCCCTGCTTCCTTAAAAAATAATTCAAAAAAGCAATTAAAATATACTTACTATCATAACCTTCCTGCATTCTTGCCAAACAATCCACAAAACACTTAAAACTATCACCTTTATCATTAATAATTTCTAACCCTTCACTAACCAAATTAATAACCCCTATATACTCCAAATTATTATTAATAAAAGACGGATACTTAATTAATCTACCTTCACTTAGAGTTAAAAAACCATTTTTCAAACTCTTATTAACCTCAAATTCACTATAAGCATAGTTCATAACACTACTAGCGTTCTTTGAAGTAGGCTTCTTAACTCCCCTTGCCCGAAGACAAACCACCCCATCTTCACACAAAACACTAACCAAACTATCACTATCTTTATAATCAATAGAGTTTAACACATAACCCACATACTTTTCTTTCATCTTACTCTGTATCCTTATACCCAAACTCTTTTAGTAAATACATTGAATCACGCCAATCTTTCTCCACCTTCACAAACAACTCAAGCATTACTTTACTATTCAATAATTCCTCTATATCTTTCCTTGCCCTTTCACCAATTCTTTTAAGCATTTGCCCTCTTTTACCAATAATAATTCCCTTACGAGAATCTTTATCCACTACAATACTAGCTTGAATATAATAAACTTTATTTTTCTTCTTCATCGAATCAATTTGAACAGCTACCGTATGAGGAATCTCTTCATCAGTTAAATATAAAATTTTCTCTCTAATCAACTCACTAATCAAAAAACTCTCTGGATATGCACTAACACTATCTTTATCATAATACATAGGCCCAACAGGTAAAACCTCTTTAATAACTTTTAAAAGATTATCTAAATTATTAGCCTTTAAAGCACTCAAAGGCACAATCGCATAAAAATCATATTGCTTACTCCAAAAATCAACTATCTCAATAAGTTTATTTTTACTAATTAAATCCACCTTATTTAAAGCCAAAATAACAGGATTTTTAATCTTTTTAACCTCTTCTAAAACAAACCTATCCCCCTCAAGAAACTCCTTACTAGCATCCACTATTAAAATAGTAGCTTCCACATCTTTAACCGATGAATAAGCCATCTTATTTAACTCCAACCCTAATTTATTATTAGGTTTATGAATACCTGGAGTATCCACAAAAACAATTTGACATTCCTCATCAGTATAAATACCTTGTATCTTATTCCTTGTTGTTTGAGCTTTCGGACTAACAATTGCTACCTTATGCTTAACCAAACTATTTAACAAAGTAGACTTACCCGCATTAGGCCTACCCACAATAGAAACAAAACCCGACTTAAAACTACTCACCTAAAACATCCCCTTTAAAGTAAAAAGGTAATAATCTCTTAACTTTAACTTCTTTATATTCATCCTTCTTATTAATTAAGAAAACAGAACACGTTTCATTTAATAACTCACACATAACTTGCCTACATGCCCCACACGGATAAATAACATCATCAGTATCCCCGCTTATTGCAAAACCAACAATATCTTCCTTATGATACCCGCTAGAATATACATTAAACAAACACACTCTCTCAGCACACATACTAAGCCCAAAACTAGCATTCTCCACGTTACAACCTTTAATAATCGTACCATCCTTTAAAAGTGCTGCCGCCCCTACTCTAAAACTAGAATAAGGTGAATATGAATTAACTTTTGCAAGTATCGCTTCCCTTAATAATTCATCTTGATGTTTCATCTTATTACCTCACAATCTTTAAATCATTTAAAATCTTTTTTTGCAAACCAAACATAATATCTTCATCTGTCTTATTAATATGATCATAACCTAACAAATGCAAAACCCCATGCACAAACAAAAAACACATTTCTCTTTCTAAACTATGATTATATTCTTTCGCTTGTTCCATCGCTTTTTCATAACTAATTACAATATCACCAATCTCTCTAACACGAGAAAAATTTCTAATTTTTTCAATTAACTCTTTATCTTTATCATCCTCAAGTGCAAAAGAAAGCACATCCGTAGGAGTATCCTTTTTACGATATGTTTTATTTAAATCTTGAATATAATTATTATCACACAAAGTAACACTTAACCCTAACTTCTTCTTAATCATTAACTCTTTTTTTACCCTCTTCAAAACTTTCTTAAAAGACTTCTCATAATCTTTTAAAATTTCATTATTCATTAAATCAATAAACTCTATTTCATCCCTCACACAAATCACCCAGTATATTATAACAACAAACCCTTCTTAAGTAAACTTAAGACCATCTTTATTTGCCTTCTAAACACAATATTTTTACTCAAAAAATCCAATATTCTTACTTCTTAACCTCAACATTTTTATTTTTCCCAAACATAAATGCCAAAATAGTTAAAATTTGTAAAGGAACAGGAATTATAAATAATTCAGAAAAATTCTCAATAGAAAAAGAAATATACAAAGATAATGTAAACGTCCAAATTAAAGCACTAATTAAAATAAAATTAAAAATCTTTTTAAATCGCTTACCCCAAATACAATTAAAAACTAACAAAACAACACATGTTATAGGAATAGCATAAATATATATATTCCCTAACCAATCCAACCCCTTAGGATTAGCAATATCAAGTATTACATATAAAGTAGTAGCAATCGCCCAAACAACTCCTGCTGATAACAAGGCAATAATTAACTTATTACGCGAAGATAATTTTTTAATTATTACTTTAGTTAAAGAAGAAATCTTACCCTCTTCCTCACTAATCAAATCATTAACAGTCACCCCATACAAGTCAGCAATCTCCTTTAGGATGTAAATGTCAGGAACTCCTTCTTCTCTTTCCCACTTAGACACACTTTTGTCTGAGTACCCTAATTTCTGAGCCAACTGAACTTGTGTTAAGCCTGCTGCTTTCCTATATTTTATTAAATTGTTCTTTATTGTTCTCTTTAAATTTTCTATCTTTTCCATACTTAGATATTAGCAAAAAAACGAAGGTAAATCAAGCAATTCTACTGTGAGTAGAGTCCTTTTTCTCTAATTTAGTTAGTTTAATCTTATAATCATAGATATAAAAATAATGATTATACTAATATAATTTGTTAAAATCATTTGCGTTTGGAGGAATAAATATGAAATATAAAATAGTTGTTGACTCATCATCAGATTTAAAAAATGATTATATTAAAGATAGTAATATTGGATTTGAAGTCGTTCCCTTAACTATTTTTGCTGGAGGACAAGACTTCGTAGATGATAAAAATATAAATGTAGATGAAATGCTTACTGCTATGCATAATAGCAAAACAAAATCCACGACAGCCTGCCCTAGTAGCGAATACTTTAAAAGCACATATGAAGAAGCTGAAAACATAATCTGTATAACAATCTCTAGTAAAATATCCGGAACGTATAATTCTGCTTATTTAGGAAGTACTGATTGTAATAAAAAAGTACACGTCGTAGATTCAAAAGCTACCAGTGGGGTTATGCAATTACTCGTAGATAAAACTTATGAATTAATGAAACAAGACTTATCTTTTGAAGAAATAACTACTAAAATAGAAGAATATAAAGAAAATTTAAACTTGTTTTTCGTACTTAACACTTTTGAAAATCTCGTAAAAAATGGAAGAATGTCAAAACTAGTAGCCTTCGTAGCTACTGCTCTATACATAAAACCGTTATGTATCGCTAAAGATGGAACTATTGAAATATATGAAAAACCTAGAACAATAAAAAATGCTTTAAATAGGCTAGTAGACTCCATATCTAAAAAGTGTACTAATTTTGAAAATAGAAAATGTATCATATCACATTGTAAAAATGAAGAATCAGCACTTTTCCTAAAAGAAGAAATACAAAAAAAATATCCTTTTAAAGAAATCGTTATTAATGAAATGAGAGGATTATGCTCTTTCTATGCTTTAGAAAAAGGTGTTATTGTTTCTTTTTAACTTTCAAGATTACCCCAAATTAACATAAAAAACACAAATCCCACTCCATTTTTTAAGAAAAGATTTCTTCTTTTTTCTTCTAACAAAAAACCACAAAGGATCGTAAACATATACATAGTTATCATCAACTTTCTTAATAATTACATAATGATAACTATTTTTCTTTTTAACTAAACTCAAACACTCTTTATTTACTAACTCAAGTTCAGTAACCCTAAGACATACACAAGAATAATTATACATTCTTAAAATCTTACAAACTTCATCTAAACTCATATAACTCTTTTTTTTAACTTTCACATTTTTAATAATTTTTTTTAAGCAAAAATAACCACACCAAGTAGGATGTAAAACATATCTAAAATTAATCATTTAATCCCCCTAATTTAATACCCGCACTAATCTCATATTTATACACTTTATTTAATATAATTAAATGGTGATAATATGACTTTAACTTTATTAATTGGAGGAATTATTCTCTTTATATATTCTATAGATACGCTAAGTAACAACCTTATATCCTTATCATTAACTAAAGTAAAACAAAAACTTTTATCCCTTACATCATCAACTAGCAAAAGCTTAATTGTAGGCTTTTTTGCTACCGCTATTATCCAATCAAGTTCCGCTGTCATCATGATAACAATCAGTCTTATAAATGCCAAAATACTAACCTTCAATAACAGTATAGGTATCATGTTAGGAAGCAACGTTGCTACTACTATCACCTCCTTTATAATTGGACTTAATCTCGAAAAAATCTCTGCATATATAATGCTATTAGGTTTTTTAATGATGTATCTAAAAAAGAAATATCATAAAATAGGAAAAATTATTTTCTCTTTAGGTCTACTCTTTTACAGCCTTTTCCTTATTTCCTTTGCCGTAGACTCTTTTAAAGATTCTGCTATTATCTATAATTACATTCAAAACGTATCTAACTCCTTTGTCTTAAGCATTATCGTAGGTATGCTAATTACTCTAATCTTACAATCTTCAAGTGTCTTTATTGCCATCCTACAAGTTCTAGCAATGTCAAATTTTTTAACCCTATATCAAACAATCCCTTTCATCTTTGGAGCTAACATAGGCACAACATTTGATTCCTTCTATGGAATAACAAACAATCAAAAAGATGCTAAAAAACTAGCCCACTTCAACCTTTTCTTTAACATTGCTACTACCACAATCTTTTCTTTACTTATTAAGCCATTCAAACACCTAATAACTATCATCATAAATTTATTTAACTTTAACATCGCTATTAACATCGCTATAACAAATATCATTTTTAATACCCTTGGAGTACTTCTAGTTCTCCCATTTATCTCTAAAATAAAAAGATATTACGCTAAATGGTAATATCTTCTAAAAGCATATAATAAACCTTCATATAACCCTTATTTTCTTCAATCTTATAATCTAAAACTCTTTCTATTTCAATTTTTTCATCTTTAGATATATTTTCGCCAATTTTTACTTTAGCTTTATCAAGCATTCTAGAAAAAACACTCGCTTCATCCATACCTTCATAATCCAAATTAACCTCAATTATATAAAAAGTATTCGCATAAACACTTCCCAAAGTCCCAACATTAATTAACTCTCCACTACTAGTCTCTACAACATCACTAACTAACAAATCGCCCTTTTTAACATAATCATACTCTTTAACTTGCTTAACCCCACTAACAACATTAAAATACCTTATCATCCCATCTTTAGTCGCATACAAATTAACTCCCTTACTCGGCAATGGTGATGCAACTCTCCTTTTTTGATACCGTAAACTAATTACACTACCCTTCCTCTTCAACTCCAAAAACTCTACTTCCTTAGCCATATAAAGCTCTATATCATCCTCTATCTCCTTTAACTTAGCATCACTAGGATAATACCCTCCAATCACAATCTTATTATTAGTTAACTCATCTAAAAAACTACTCTCAATTTCTTCATAATCGCCCGTAATTTCAATCTTCCAAATTCTTCTAGAAACATTATACATACATAAACTAGCAATCACTACACACAAAAAAGTACTCCTTTTAAACATCATCTCTAAATAATTAAATAAACCCCTACGACTTACTAACTTACACTCTTTAAAATTTTCTTTAATAATCTTTCTATTTTTCCTACTAGTCTTAAAATAAAACTTATAATTATCTACTTTCTTAAAATCATATATTTCAACCCTTAAAAACTTCAATTTATTAATCAAAGAAACTTCATCATAAAAAACAATATTCCAAATATCTTTACTCTCAAACATCTTCTTTCACCATCTTATATTTAAACTCAATACTCTTAATTAACCCCTTAATACCTACTTCATTATCTTCTAAATAAGGCATCATTAAATAATCTCCTTTAACAATCAAATCATATCTTTTAAATGAAAAACTAATTTCCTTATTACTCAACTCTAAAATCTTTTTAAAATTTCCAACCACCAATACCTTATCATCATAATAAAGCATAATATCACCTATATAATCGTATGATTCTAAACACTTATTAATGAAAAAAAAAGAACCAGTTTTCACTGATTCTTAGGTTAAGAGATGTTTAACTATCCTTTTTTACAAGGTTTAGGTTTCTTACTTATAATTAGGATCCTAAGACTAGTTAGTATTCAACACATATAAGTAGTACATCTGTTAATTAAATGTCTCGCGATAAGTGTTCCTCCTTAACCTAGTTATATACTAGCAAATTTTTAAAAATATTTAAAGAAATCTATCCCTTTTTGTTAATAATGATACCAAGGTCTTCTAATTGCCTATCACTAACGCTACTAGGAGACTCACTCATTGGACATATTGCACTAGCATTCTTAGGGAAAGCAATAACATCACGAATATTATCCGTACCAGTAAGTAGCATAACTAATCTATCCAAACCAAAAGCCAAACCACCATGTGGAGGAGTACCATACTTTAAAGCTTCCACAAAAAAGCCAAACTTATTATTAATATCTTCTTTACTAAGTTCTAATGCTTTAAAAACGGTTTCTTGAATTTTTTGATCATGAATTCTAATAGAGCCACCACCAGCTTCATAACCATTAATAACAATATCGTAAGCCTTAGAATAACAATTACCCTTATCATTCAATAACTTACCCTCATCGCCATCCTTAGGGCAAGTAAATGGATGATGACAAGAAACATACCTACCCTCTTCTTCACTATACTCAAATGTTGGAAAATCAGTAACCCATAACATTTCATAATCATTTTCTTTAATTAATCCTAAATCTTTACCTAACTTACACCTTAAAGCCCCTAAACTAACTTTAACAATTTTCTTTTGATCCGCTACAAAAAGCACTAAATCTTCTTTCTCTAAATTTAATTTCTCTTTTAAACTACTAATTTCCTCTTCACTTAATACTTTAGCAATACTACCACTAACCGCATCATCAATCTTTATAAAAGCTAATGCTTTAGCCTTATAAGTCTTAACAAACTCAGTTAACTTATCGATATCTTTACGAGAATACTTGCTTGCAACACCTTTAGCAACCAAACAATTGATAACCCCACCATTACTTAAAACATCTTTAAAAATGGAAAATGAAGTGTTTTCAAAAACATCACTAACATCATTAATCTTCATATCAAATCTTAAATCTGGTTTATCACTGCCATAATCATTTATTGCATCATCATATTTCATTCTTCTTAAAGGTAATTTAACATCAATATTTTTAACTCTTTTAAAAATTCTAGCTACTAATGACTCTGCTAAAGACATCACATCATCCTCTTCAACAAAACTCATTTCAATATCTATTTGAGTAAATTCAGGTTGACGATCTGCTCTTAAATCTTCATCTCTAAAACACTTTGCTATTTGAAAATACCTATCCATACCACCAACCATTAAAAGTTGTTTAAATAATTGAGGAGATTGAGGTAAAGCATAAAACTTACCCTTATTAACTCTACTAGGCACTAAATAATCCCTTGCCCCTTCAGGTGTAGACTTACACAATATTGGTGTCTCCACCTCTATAAATCCTTGTTCATCTAAAAACTTCCTTGTTTCCATACAAACTTGATGCCTAATCATCAACTCATTTTGTAAAACAGGCCTTCTTAAATCTAAATAACGATACTTAAGCCGCGTATCCTCTAAAGCATCCGTTTCATCAGCAATAATAAAAGGTGGAAGTTTAGCTTCACTAAGCACTTTTAAAGACTTAACGACTACTTCAATATCTCCTGTTGGAATATTTTTATTAATTGCTTGCCTAAGCACTACATCTCCTTTTACTTGAATAACATACTCATTACGCACATTAGCTAACTCTTCACTAAAACTACTATCAAACACTAATTGAGTAATCCCATACCTATCTCTTAAATCAATAAACACTAAATTACCAAAATTTCTTTTCTTTGCTACCCAACCCACTAAAGTAACACTCTCACCAATATTTTCTTTTCTAAGTTCGCCATTATTCTTACTACGATACATCCTTACCCCTCCTTATGATGATGCTCATCTAATGTTTCTAAACCTTTTAATAAATCTTTCAAATAAACACTTTTCTCTTCTTTACTAAACCCATTAAATACCTTAACTGTTTTCTTTTTAACATCTTCTTCATCAATAATTAATGAATAAATGACATCTACTCTATCTAATAAACTATCTAATCTCTTCAAATCATATTCTTTATAATGAATATCAACAATAGCCCCTAACTCCCTTAACTTCTCACTAACATACAAAGCATAGTTAAAAGTCTTTTCACCTTTAGGAATAATATAAAAATCAATCTCTTCAGCAAATGAAGGAAATAGTTCAAGCATATCCATAACCCTCACTAACTCATCCAAATCAATCTTCATCCCACAAGCACAAACCTTAACTCCACCTATAATTTCCACAAGACTATCATGCCTATCTCCTCTAATAACCCCATTAAAACGATCAACATCTATCTCATAAGCAATCCCCGTAGAGCAACTACCCCTAACTTTCTTATCCTCTTCATAACTAATAACTAACTCATCTAAACTATCCTTAAACTTCTTATAACAATCACTATCTTCTCCTACATTATTAATTCTTAAATTATAAGAACTAATACCTAAATAGCTTAAAATTCTTAATGATAACAAAACATTCTCCACATCTAAATAAACCGATTTATCAGAAACACACTCAAACCCAAATACACATTTAGATGCCTTACTAGTATCTTTCTTATCATAATAATATTCATTTTTCATATACATAAATCTCAAAGGTAAACTCTTATCTACATATAACTTATTCTCTACAACACTTCTTAAAATAGAAACACTACTATCATAATTTAAAGAAGCTACATTAACAAATCTACCCTCAACATTAAACATCTTATTCTCTAACTCATCATCATGATAACACTCACTAAATAACCTACTATCTTCTAAACAAGCCGTATCCATCATTTTATAACCATAAACATCACTAATTTCACGAATATTATCCCCTAAAAAATCATACTTTTTAAACTCTAAAGGTAATAAATCTCTAAAACCACGACACACTTTATATTTACTCATTTTAATCTCCTTTCTATAAAAAAAGTCCCTATAAAAACATAGGAACTCTGTATAAACAAAGCGGTACCATCCTACTTCATAGAAAATATCTATGCTCTTAATTGTTATTAACGCTAACTCACGAAAATAGCTACTTAATTTCCCTATTTTATCTCCTTAGTGTCCCAATTAGCCTCCTAGTAAGTGCTTTCACCTAATCACTCTCTCTAAAACTACTCAACTAATCTTCTCTAACTCTACGAATTTACCTTTATATTTTACCATTAATTACAAAATTATCAATTAGATTGATTAGTTAATTATAAAATTTATATAACTAAAAGACATACCTTACCATAATTAAATTAAGACAGTTACAAATTACATTTTCTTTTCTTTATAATTTTCATAATTACCTTCATATTTAGTAATTTTCCCATCACTAAACTCATAAAGCCTATCAGCAAACTTATTAATAAAATAACGATCATGAGAAACAAATATAAACGTTCCATCATAATCCTCTAAAGCCTTTTCTAACACTTCTTTAGTATTAATATCAATATGATTCGTAGGCTCATCAAACACTAAACAATTAACTTTATTTTGTAAAAGAATCGCTAACTTTAACCTAATTCTTTCTCCTCCAGATAAGTTTTTAACCATCTTATTAACATCATCTTTATAAAATTGGAAACTAGCTAAAATTCCCCTTGCCCTTTGCTCATCTAAATAAGTGCTTTCTTTAAAATAATCTAAAACTTTTTTCTTATCTGTTTCAAAATTAATAACTTGTGGTAAATACCCAATTTTAACACTAGGACCCCTTACAATGTTACCTTCAACTTGCAACGTTTGCTCGCCAATAAGGGCTTTCACTAACGTGGACTTGCCACTACCATTTGAACCTATAAATGCTACTTTTTCTTTTGAACTAATAGTTAAATTTATTTTATCTAAAATAATCTTATTTTCCACTTTAATCGTTAAATCTTCCACTTTAAAAACTACTTTACTACTCTTATCCTGCAAAGAAAAATCTACTATTATATCTTTCTTTTCTTGTGGCCTTTTAACAGCATTCTCTAAAATTTTATTAAGCCTAGTTTGTAAAACGTGTGCCCTATCACATAATGTAGAACTATTCGTTGCCATCCCTCTTTCAGAATAATATTTAATTTGTTCTTTTAATCTTTTAATTAATAATTGCTGTTCTTTATAACTCGCCATTTGCTTTTCAAAATCACGCTCTTTCTCTTTAAGATAACCATCATAATTAGCATAATAAAGTTTTGCTTCTTCATTACTTAGATCTAAAACCATATTTGCCATCTTATTTAAAAAATAACGATCATGAGAAACAATAATACATGCCCCTTTAAAACTCTTTATATATTTTTCAAGCCATTCAATCCTCTCAATATCTAAATGATTCGTAGGCTCATCTAATAAAAGTAAATCTGGTTTCTTTAAAAGAACTTTAGCTAACTGAACAAGTGTCTTCTCTCCTCCACTAAGAACAGAATACTCTTGCTCTAGTAACTCTTTACTAATCTTTAATCCACTACAAACCGTATTAATCTTAACATCTATATCATATCCGCCTTTTCTCGTAAACTCTTCAACTAAATTACAGTACTTATTCAAACTCTTCTCATCATCTATAAGTTCACTATACTTTTTAATCTTTTCTTCTAATTCATTTAAATCTTTAAAAACATCTCTAATAACATCTTTAACTAAACGATGATCATTCAAATCAGCAATTACTTGATCTAAATATCCTATTACACAATCTTTCTTAAGATTAATACTGCCCTTATTAGTTCTTTCAAGCCCCGCTATTAACTTAAGCAAAGTAGACTTACCACAACCATTAGGCCCTACAATTGCCACCGATTCTCCTTCATTCAAAGAAAAAGAAACATTTTCAAATAACACACCATAGCCAAAATCTTTACCTAGCTTATTAACATCTAAAATAAGCATTTTAAATCCCTCCTTATTTAATTCTACTCGCACGCATGGAATTAATAATGGATAAAATACATAACCCAACATCAGAAAAAATAGCTAGCCACATAGGCACATAACTAAACAAACTCAAAGCCATAATAACTACTTTAATAGCCATTATCACTACTAAATTCTCTAAAATAATTTTTCTTGTTTTCTTTGCAAACCTAAAAGCCACATCAATATTTTCTAAATTATCATTACCAATAACAATATCACTATACTCAATAGAGGCATCACTACCCCTCATTCCCATAGATACCGAAACATCTGCTAAAGAAATAGATAATGTATCATTAACTCCATCACCAACAAACATTGTTTGCCCCTCTTTAATAATACCCTCTAAAGTTTTCATTTTTTCTTCAGGTAATAACTCTGCATAATATTTTTCAATTTTAAGCTCTTCACATACCTTTTTACAAACTTCCTCACTATCACCACTTAACATAATTTTATGATAATCCTTCAATAATTCCATTGCCCTATAAGAACTATCCTTAATTTTATCTCCTACTAAAACATACCCTAAACAACAATTATCCTTAGCTAAATAAACAACACTACCATTTACATCCTCATAACTAATCCCATACTTTTTCATTAATTTACCATTACCAGCATAAACAACACTCTTATCTTTCAAAACAGCTATAACACCCATACCCGCTATTTCCTTAACTTCATCTAAACAATCATCATTTACAACTTTATCTTTAAAATAATCTTTAATGCTATTTGAAATAGGATGAACAGACTTTTCTTGTGTAAGTAAAAGTAAACTAATAAAATTATCTACATCTACACCCTCATTAACTTTAACCTCAATAACACTAAACTTCCCTTCACTAATTGTTCCCGTTTTATCAAACGCAATATTCTTAACATCATATAAAGTATCTAAAAAATTAGCACCCTTAATTAAAATTCCCTTCTTACTTGCTCCCCCTATCGCAGCAAAATAAGTAATAGGAACAGATATAATAATCGCACATGGACAAGAAATTAATAAAAAAGTTAAAGCCGTATAAACACTTTCTTTTAAATCCCCAATTGAAAATATCCAAGAAACCAAAACAATCATTATAGCTAAACCTATCACAATTGGAGTATATATTCTAGCAATTTTTCTAATAATCTTATCACTTTTACTCTTACGTTCACTCGCATCTTCTACTAAAGATAAAACCTTACTAATCTTACTATCACTATACTCTTTACTAACCTCTATTTCTAAAACACTACCAACATTAATAACCCCTGAAAACAACTCATTATTAACCTTAACTACTTTTGGTAAACTCTCTCCTGTTAAATTACTCTCATCAACATACCCTTGCCCCTTGACAACCTTGCCATCTACAAGTAACATTTCACCTTTCTTTAAAACAATAACATCTCCTACTTTCAACTCTTTAGGATCTATTTCTCTACCATTTTTTAAATGTGCTACACTCTTATTTAAACCCACTAACTTAACAATAGATTCTCTAGACTTATCAACAGCAAAACCTTGCAATAACTCCCCAACAATAAACAACAACATAACCATTACCGACTCATGATACTCTCCAATAAAAAAAGCTCCAATCGTGGCAATAATCATTAACAAATATTCACTAAAAATTTCTCCCTTTCTAACCTCTTTAAATGCTTCAAAAAATATATCATAAGAAACTATAACATAAGCAATAATAGTTAGTATTAAACTAACATTACCCTTATTTTCAAAAAGATGCCCAATCACTAACAAAATAACCGTTATAACAATCTTTCCTATTAATAACCAATAGTTCATTTTACCATGTTCTTTATCATGCTCTAAACAAAAGGATCCTTCATCACAACATTTACACCCCATAAATAAACCCCCTCCCAAGAATTATAACACATCTAAAAAAAAGCAAGTCTTTTCTACACTAAAAAGAAACCTATTTATACATTATTCTAAATTATCCTACATATATAATAACTTTAATTAATAAAAAAGTGCATTCCATAAAAAAATGCACCATGCAAAAATCATTCATTACTCTTTTATTGACCAATCCACCACACAACTACTAGACTCATCACCATCAGACCATTTATGATTACTATCAAGTGTAAAAATTGCAAAATAATTACCCACATTCACCTTTTCAACCGCTCCATCTGTAATCGTATAACCCTTTCCAGTTTCAAAAACAACGCCAACTTTAGATGAACCATCATAAACTAAATTTTCTATTGCTTTAGGCTTATCTACCATCTTTTTTTCAATAGTAAATGAAACAGATTCACCCTCTACACCAACATAATTATCATTACCTGTTACTGTTCCCTTTACGTAATATATTCCCGCTTCAGTAGGCAAAGCAGTAGAATAAACCCCATCAATAGATGTACTATATTTATACACAACATCGCCAAACATAGCCTCTAAACCTTTTGGTAAATTACCCTCTTCTCCATAAACCCAATCATCAATAGATAACTCATTAACAGAAAAGAAATTATAAGCCTTTTCTATCATCCAATTAACAGTGTATAAACTCGCCATATCGCCATCAGACCATTTATGATTACTATCAAGTGTGAAAACAGCAAAATATTCACCAGCATTTATTGCTTCTATTAAACCATTAATTTTAATATATCCACTATCAGTCTCATAAACAACACCCTTCTGCAAATAACCTGTGTAACGCAAATTTGCAACTTCTTTAGGTTTATCAACCGACTTTTTCTCAATCTTAAATGGCTCCGTTTCACTTTCTAAACCAACATAATTAGTACTTTCTTCTACGACACCCTTCAAATAATAAATACCTGCATCCTTTGGAATAGATGATGAATACACCCCATCTATACTTGAACTATAAAGATACTCAACTACACCAAACTTAGCTTCTAATCCATTAGGTTTACTAGCTTCACTACCATATTCCCAATTATCTATACTCAAATTATTGATAATAAATTTATTATTTGCCCTAGCAATTTCCCAACTAACTTCACAAACACTAGAAGTATCCTTATCACTCCATGCATGATTACTATCAAGAACAAAAACAGCAACATACTTACCTGCATTGACTTCTTCAATAGAACCACCAACTTTTGTATATCCCCCATTAATTGCAAAAGACAAACCAACTTGTACTTCTCCATTATATTTTAAATTTTCCTTAGCAACAGGTTTATCAACAAATTTCTTCTTTATCACAAAAGATATTGCCATACTTTCTAAACTACCATAATCAGCATTCCCCTCAACAAAACCTTTCACAAAATATGTCCCTGCATTTTGAGGAATCGCAGATGTATACACACCATTTTCTTCACTACTATATTTATACTCTACTACACCATATTCAGCTACCAATCCCATAGGTTCACTACCTTCTTCACCATACACCCAATCCTCAATTTCAATATTATCAACAATAAACCTATTCATTGCTTCCAAAATGTACCAATTAACAATACAAGTATTAGACAAATCTCCATCACTCCATACATGATTACTATTAATAACAAACATCGCAAAATACTCTCCAACAGCAACCTCTTCAATCGAACCATCAACTTTCGCATATCCGACATTATCCACAAAATTAACCCCTAATTGCACATCACCTGTATATTTTAAATTTTCTATAGCAGTTGGTTTAGCTACTGCTTTTTTATCAATGACAAACGATTTTACTTCACTCTCTATACTATCATAATTACTATTTCCAATAACAACACCCTTTACATAATAAACTCCCGCATCTTCAGGAATAGACAAAGTATACACACCATTTTCCTCATTACTATACATATAAACTACTACACCAAATTTTGCCACTAATCCCTTTGGCTCATTTGGTTCATCACCATATACCCAACCATCAATAGAAAAATCACTATTAACAAACTCATTAACAGCCTTCCTAACAGTAAACATCTTTATCTCTAGTGTCACTAACCCCGTATAATCAACTGTCTCCTCTACAAAACCTTTTACATAATATGTTCCAACATCAAGTTGCCCATCAAGCAAAGTAAACTCACCATCAATAGAAGAACTATATTTATACACAACATCCCCATACTTAGAAACTAATCCAGTAGGCTCCTTACACTCTCCATATACACAATCATTTATACTAAATTCACTAGAAATAAATTCATTAACACTACGTTTAATAACAAATTTTCTAGCCTCACTTTCTAACCCCGAATAATCAACAGTTCCTTCTACAAAACCCTTTACATAATATGTACCTGCATGCGTTGGAACAGTAGATGTATATACTCCATTTTCTTCACTACTATACCTATACTCAATCATCCCATGCTTAGCAATCAACCCTGTAGGCTTATTAGGAGTTTCTCCAAATGACCAATCTTCGATAATTAGATTATCTTGTATGAAATTATTTTCAAATTTACTAACATTAAAGGAAACCGCCTCACTAACTAAACTTGTATAATTGATAGTCCCATTTACAAATCCTTTTACATAATAAGTCCCAACACTCATAGGAACAATAGATTCATACTCCCCTGTTTCTATATCGCTATACATATAAGAAACAACACCAAACTTTGCTTCCAATCCACTAGGACTATTACTAGTCGATCCATATGTCCAACCTAAAATAGAAAGATTATTAGAAATAAACTCATTTTCGGCACGATTAACCTCTATACTAACCTCAATACCCGTTACTATCTCATACTTATTTAAATCATCAGGAGTATATGTAACCTTAAACTTATTTATCCCTACATCCCCTACAAATGTCATCAAATCATCTTCAAAATTAAATCCATCTGGTAAACTAACATCACCCAATGTTTGCCCATATGTAGCCTGTAAACTAATAGGCACTTCATAAATTGGAACTTTTTTTCCATTTTTCTCATTTCTGCACGATACTAACCATAGTAAAATAGCACAAACAAAAAATACATTCAAAATTGCTACAAGCTTTTTGAATCTAGAAAGCAGCATTCTATTACCTCCAGTTAATTCAATTATCAAAAACGCGCTTTTCAATAATACCTTTTTCTAAAACTTAATGTCAACCAAAATCACCCCTTTTTCTAACAAATTTTTTATATTTTCAACTTTTTTCTACAATAAAAAGTTAATATACAAATTTAATTATCTTACTAATGCATTTTTATTTGCCATTTGCTATAATAACAAAGCGAAAGAAGGTATTACAATGAACGAATATATTGAATTAGCAAACTTAATCTTCCCTAATGTTACTGAAACAATTGAAGATTTAGAAAAAAGGTACCCTCCTAGAAACTTGAATAAAGATGCTCTTATAACAAGATTTGCTCCTTCACCAACTGGTTTTTTACACACTGGTTCTTTGTTTATGACTCTAGTAAACTATCGTTTTGCTAAGCAAACAAACGGTCTATTTTACATAAGATTAGAAGACACTGATCAAAAAAGAGAAATCAAAGGAACTGGAATTACCTTATTAAATGAATTAAAAGAATTTAATATTATTCCAGATGAAGGTTACTTAGGAGATCACGAAGAAGGAAAATATGCTCCTTATATTCAATCAAAAAGAGCAAATATCTATGATATTGTCATAAAAGAATTAATAAAAAGAGGTCTAGCATACCCTTGCTTTATGTCTAGCGAAGAATTAGAGGAACTAAGGAGAATGCAAGAAAAGAAAAAGATTCGCCCTGGTTGCTATGGAAAATATGCTAAATACCATTCAATAACTCCTAAAGAAGCTATTGAAAGAATCAAAAATAATGAACCTTATGTTATCAGATTCAAATCAAGTGGTAACGAACTAAACAAAATAAGCGTATATGATGAAATAAGAGGAAAACTAGAATTAACAGAAAATGATTTAGATATTATTATCCGTAAAAAAGATGGTTTACCTACTTATCATTTTGCTCATCTAGTAGATGATCATTTTATGCGTACTAATCTAGTAATAAGAGGAGAAGAATGGTTACCTTCTTTACCTATTCACTATGAACTATTTAAAACAATGAATTGGCAGTTCCCAAAATATGCCCACACACCTACTGTTCAAAAAGTTAGTGACACAGGTGGAAGAAGAAAACTATCAAAAAGATATGATGAAGAAGCTGCTGTTTCTTACTTCTTTAACTACGGTTACCCTAAAACAGGTTTAATAGAATACTTATTAACAATAATTAACTCTAACTTTGAAGAATGGAGACTAGCAAACCCATACACAAACAACAATGAATTTAAGTTATCTTTTGATAAATTCTCTTCTGATGGAGCCTTATTTGATATGGATAAAGTAAAAAATATATGCAAAGAAGTATTATCAAAAATGACTAAAAAAGAAATAACTGATGAAACTTACACATGGGCTTCTACTTATGATCTTGAACTAAAACAATTAATTGATAGAGATCGTTCTTATTTTGAAGAAATAATGAATATAGAAAGAGAAATAGAAAAGCCTCGTAAAGACTATGAAAAATATAGTGATATAAAAGAAAGTATTCTATTCTTCTATGATGACTATTATAATGAAATGTTAAAAGAAGAATTGCCTTTTAATTCTTTAATAAGCAAAGAAGATACACTTAATGTACTAAATACTTTTAAAAAAGAAAATGACCCTTCTTTAAATGAAACTGATTGGTTTAATAACTTGAAAAGGATTGCTACTTTATGTGGCTTTTGTGATAATGTAAAAGAATATAAGAAAAATAAAGAAGCTTATAAAGGACATATTGGTGATGTGGCTAGTATTATAAGAATTACTATGTGTACTAAAACTAAATCACCTAATTTATATAATATTCTTCAAATACTTGGAAAAGATCGCTATGAGAAACGAATTGAGCAAGTAATAGCTAAAATAAAATAAAATCACTAAATAGTGATTTTTTTAAACTCTTTTCGCCCTTTTATTAATGAAAATATATAAGCCCACTAATAATAAAGTGGAACCTATTAAAATAAGATACATTACTAAAATACTAACTTGATGATCAAAAAAATAAATATTACAATCTAAAAAATTACTCATTGTTTCAATGATTTCTTTAGGAACTCCTTCATCGAGCAAAGCCTTAAAAGTACTATCTGTACAGTGATTTTTAAGTAAAGAAGTTCCATAAGTACTAGGTAAAAAAGATAAAATATTTTGTAAAATAGGAGAAAAACTAGCAATAGGCATATAAGCTCCACATATAAACCCATATCCTGAACTAACAATGGTACCTACCGCTGATCCTTGCCCTGAAGTAAATAAAGGATAGTTAACAAGAGATGATAAAGCTGTACCAAACATTACTAATAAAACGACATCTAACATAATTTTTAAAACATCAACAAAAGACAAATACCAACCAACAAATGCTAAGTATGCAAAACCTGCAAGCAGTGCTACAAAACAAATAATTAAAGTTGATAAAAAAGATGCTATATAATAACTTAAAGATAAAATAGATTTTTTAATTGGAGCAACAGTTAAATCTTTTCTAGCACCAGTTACCTTATCTTGCACCATCAACAAATTAGAACAAAACGCGATTGTCACGCAACAAACAGCTAACATAGATGATAAAAGTTGCCCACCCACTAAACCATGAATAAGCGAACTATCTATTTCAATACCTTCTGGCATCATATTTAAATAAGAATCTACATATATTTTCCCTAAAAAACTGAAAAAAAGAACTAATAAAATAATTGGAGTAATTAAAGAAGTAAAAAACATTCCTTTGTCACTAAAAAACATTTTTATATTACGCTTCACTAGTTCCATTAATGTCTTCACTATAATCCCCTCCCTCTTTTATTTCTTTATTAGTTAGATTAATAAAAACATCATCTAACTTACCTTTTATAATCTCATAATCCTGAAATATTTTAGGGTGTTTCATAATTAATGAAGTAGCTTCACTCGTATCTTCAATAAATACACGATAAGCATCTTTTATCTTTTTATATGGCTTCTTTAATAATTTTACTTCTTCTTCCTTAATCCCATATAAAGTAACATAATCACCAGTATACTTATTTTTCAACTCTAAAGGTGTCCCTTCTGCTAATACTTTACCTTCATCTATTACTACTATATAATCACTATCACTAGCTTCTTCCATATAATGTGTCGTTAAAAAGATTGTTACATCGTTTTCATCTCTTAATTTATCTATAACTTTCCAAATCATTTTTCTTGTATAAGGATCTAATCCTGTTGTTGGCTCATCCAAAATTAAAATTTTAGGATCATGCAACAAAGCCCTAGCAATATCAATTCTTCTCCTTTGACCCCCAGATAACTTACCAACCTTTCTTTTTAAAAGGTTCCCCAAATCTAATATAGATGATAATTCTTTTAATTTATTCTCAAAATTTTCTCCAACAATACCATACAAACTAGCTCTACTTTGCAAATTATCTCTAACAGACAAAGACTTATCTAATACAGAATTTTGAAATACTACCCCTATTTTATTTTTAACACTAGCACTATCCTTATCAATATCTACACCATCAATAATAACTTTTCCTTCATCCTTACTTAATTGCCCACACATAATATTAATAGTTGTAGACTTACCTGCTCCATTAACTCCCAAAAAAGCAAACAAAGCCCCTTTATCTACCTTAAAACTCAAACAATCAACAGCTTTAACATCTTTAAAATACTTTGTTAAATTGCTAATTTCAATAACACTCATCAAGACACCTCACCTATATAATAACAATTATCATCTAATTACTTATAACTTACTCAACTATTTCCAATCTAGAAAATAATCACATTTTATAAAAAAGCACAAATTAATTGTGCCTTATTTGGAAATATATAAAATACCAATTGTTCCCTTACCGCAATGTGAACTAATAACACATCCCGCTTCAGTAATCTCAATATGTGCTTCAGGTAACTCTCTACTTAATACATCATACAAGTACTTAGCATCTTCATCAGCATATGTATGCGTAATCATAACACAATCATTATGAATATGATCTTTATTAGCAATAATATCATCAAGCATAACTTGTAATCCTCTTCTTTTACCAATTGTCTTAGCTAAAACATCCATCTTTCCATCCTTAACGATAATAACAGGTTTAAGTCTAGCCATTGTCCCAAAGAAACGTGCTACTCCACTACATCTACCACCTTTATGCAAATACTCTAAAGACTCTACAACAAATTTACAACGCACATTACCAGCTAACTTGTCTACCTCTTCCTTTATCTCTTTAGCACTCTTCCCTTGTTTAGCAAGTTTACTAGCCTTAAGTAGTAACAAACCAATACCAGTAGAAAGATTAAGACTATCACTAATCTCCACCTTATCTGTTTTTAACTCTTCTTTAGCTAACAAAGCATTACTATAAGTCGCAGATAACTTACTACTAATACCCGTATAAAAAACTTCATAACCTTGATCCAAATACTTACTAAATTCGTTCATGAAATCTCCAACTGAAGCAGCACTTGTCTTAGGTAACTTTTTCTTTTCTTTAATCATTTCATATAATTTTGCTGGTTGAATCTCTTCCCTATCTTTATAAATCTCTGAATCAAAAGTTACATATAAAGGCATTACCTTAATATCATTATCCTTTATAAGTTTTTCTGACAAATCACATGTACTATCCGTTAATACGACTACTTTATTCATTTAATTTCCCCCTTTATTAAAAATCATCACCTAATAAATCCAAAATTGAAATTTTTTCATATTCCTCATTACTTTCCTCTTTCTCTATTTTTTCTTCCTTTTCAATAGCAAAATGTTCGTTCTCAACATGGAAAGTAGGAATACTACTATCTATGACATTAGCCTCTAAATTAGAAACAATTATTAATAATTCCTTATCCTTTAATTCTAATTCCCCTCTGATGTTTTTATCAAAAGGTTGAGCTCTTTCACTAACATCAATTTCAATAATATCATTTTTATTCGTTAAAGCAAATACTTTCTTATCTTCATTTACAAATCCCATACCTATTGTCTTATGAGGATCTGACTTAAAGCACTTATAAACGGAAGTAGCTTTATTGGTTCTTAAAGTTAAGTTAATATTACGTGGATTAATAACTTTACTACCACCTTTATCCGTAACTAAATAAACTAATCTTGTCGATTCATTAGTTAAAACAGCACTTCCTACTAAATGACCTGTTTTACTAACATCACTAACGGCTTTAACTCCACTTGCTTTCAAACCTAAAAGAGGAACACCATTTTCATGATACCTTAAAGCCATACCTGTATCACTAATAACAACAACTTCACTATCACCATCACTATAACTAGCTCCAACCATCATATCATCACTCTTTAAAGCCATACACTTAATAGGTTTAGAATATCTAAGAGCTTTAAACTCCTCTAAACTAGTTTTCTTAATTAACCCGTTTTTAGAAACCATCACAATACTAATATCTTTCTTAAAATCTTTAACTAACAAAGCACTAATAATATATTCTTCACTAGTCAAAGTAACCACATTATTAATATGTGTACCTTCATCTTTCCACTTACCTTCCACTAACTCAAAAACAGGCAAATATAAGAAATTACCCTTATTAGTAAATAGTAGTAAAACGTCAGTAGTCATAGCCTTTAAAGTAGCTACCAAAATATCATTTTCTTTAGTAGCAGGTAAAGCACCCTCACTCGCAGAATATGATTTCATTGATGAACGTTTACAATACCCTTTTCTAGAAACACTAACCATTACTTCTTCTTTAGTAACCATAGCCATTTTATCAATCACTAAATCATCAATTTCATCTTGAATAACACTCTTTCTTTCTGTTGCGTACGTTTTTTTAACTTCACTTAACTCATTAATAATTAACTTACGCATCTTCTTTTCATCATCTAGTAAAGATTTTAACTCAACACACAAATCTTCTAATTTAGCTTTTTCTTCTTTTAATAAAGTAATATCAGTAGATGATAAACGATATAGTTGCATCGTTACAACAGCTTCAGATTGCTTCTCAGTTAAAGCAAATCTCTCCTGCAACTTACTCTTACACTCTGCTTTATCCTTACTAGCTCTAATTAATTTAATAACTTCATCTAAATTATTAATAGCAATAATTAAACCTTCAATAATATGCAATCTTGCCTTAGCATTTTCTAAATCATAAATAGTTCTTTTAGTATCAACATCAATTTGATGATTAATATAAGAATCTAGTAATTGAGGTAAAGACATCAACATTGGCCTTTTATTACAAATAGCAATCACATTATAATTATAATTAATTTGTAAAGAAGTTTGCTTCATCAAATAATTCAAAACAACTTGAGGATCTACATCTTTCTTTAAATCAATAGCAATACGAAGCCCTTCTTTATCAGACTCATCACGAACTTCACTAATTCCCTCTACTTTTCTATCAAACACTAATTGATCAATACTTCTAACTAAATCACACTTAACTACTTCAAAAGGAATTTCCGTAACAACAATTTGTTTTCCATTCTTAGTATCAACAATCTCTGTTTTAGACTTAATAACGCATTTACCACGTCCTGTCTTATATGCCTCTATTAACCCTTCTTTACCTTGTACAATACCTCCAGTTGGAAAATCAGGTCCCTTAATATAATCCATTAATTCTTCAACTGTACAATTTTTATTACGAATTCGATATATAACAGCATCAATAACTTCTCCTAAATTATGAGGTGGAATCTCTGTCGCATATCCCGCTGCAATACCCTTAGCCCCATTTACTAATAAATTTGGAAATCTACATGGTAAAACCGTAGGTTCTAGTGAAGTATCATCAAAGTTATAAGTCATATTAACCGTTTCTTTTTCAATATCTTTTAATAGTTCACTTGCAATCGCACTCAACCTTGCTTCGGTATAACGCATCGCTGCTGGAGGGTCATTATCAATAGACCCATTATTACCATGCATATCAATTAAAGGACAATTAGACTTCCACCATTGTGACATTCTTGTCATCGCATCATAAACACTACTATCACCATGTGGATGATAATTACCAATAACAACACCTACTGTTTTAGCACTCTTACGATGTGGCTTTTTATATGTATTACCCTCAACATGCATTGCAAATAAAATTCTTCTTTGAACAGGCTTTAACCCATCTCTTGCATCAGGTAAAGCACGATCTTGAATAATATACTTAGAATATTTACCAAACCTATCTCCAAATATATCTTCTAAAGGAAAGACAATATTTCTCTCATTCATTATCTAGCACTCTCCTCTACAAACGCATCTTCTAAAGTAAACTTGACATTATCTTCTATCCATTTACGACGAATATCAGGCTTATCACCCATTAAAACACTAATTCTTCTTTCCGCAGCTATCGCATCATCAATCGTTACTTCAATTAAACTTCTAGTCTCAGGATTCATTGTAGTTTCCCATAATTGTGTAGCATTCATCTCTCCAAGACCTTTATATCTTTGAATAGTATACCCATTGCCAAATTCTTTTTTATACTCATCTAACTCACTATCATCCCAAGCATACTTAAATTTTTCTCCCTTACTAGTATTCTTACTAATTTTATATAAAGGAGGACAAGCAATAAATACTCGATGATTCTCAATTAAAGGACGCATAAAACGATATACAAATGTTAAAATAAGCACTTGAATGTGAGCACCATCAGTATCAGCATCAGTCATAATAATAAGTTTTCCATAATTAGCATCCTTAATATTAAACTCATTACCTACTCCTGCCCCCATCGTATTAATAATAGTTGCAATTTCCTCATTTTTCATTAACTCTGATAACTTTGTTTTCTCACTATTAATAACTTTACCACGCAACGGAAGAATCGCTTGATGGTGCCTATCACGACCTTGCTTAGCACTTCCACCAGCAGAATCACCCTCTACTAAAAATAACTCATTTTTAAGTTTATCTTTCGATTGTGCTGGAGTTAATTTTCCACTAAGAATTCTTTCCACCTTAGCCTTCTTAACTCCCCTTGCTTCATCTCTTGCTTTCCTAGCTGCTTCTCTAACTTGATAAGCTTTCAAAGCCTTCTTTAACAAGTTTTGTGCTACTTCTTTATTCTCTTCTAAATAGGTAGTTAACTTATCATACATCATATTTTCAACAGCACCCTTAGCCTCACTAGTACCTAATTTAGACTTAGTTTGACCCTCAAATTGCAATAATTTCTCAGGCACTTTAATAGAAACAATAGATGTTAAACCTTCTCTAATATCACTACCTTCTAAATTCTTATCCTTCTCTTTTAAAATCCCTGTCTTTCTAGCATAATCATTAAAAGCTTTCGTAAAAGCACTCTTTAACCCAACTTCATGAGTTCCTCCATCTTTAGTCCTAACATTATTAACAAAAGACAAAGTATTTTCATCATATTCTTCACAATATTGAAAAGCTACATCTATATTAATACCATTACTATCACTACCTTCAAAATGAACAGGTTTATTAATAGGAGTCCTAGACTCATTAATAAACTCTACAAAGGCAATCATACCATTTTCATAATGATACGTTTCTTGTTTATCATTTCTTAAATCTATTAAATTAATTTCAAGACCTTTAAGCAAAAACGCACTTTCTTTAAGTCTTTCACTAATCGTATTAAAATTAAATTCAGTAGTAGAAAAAATCTTATCATCAGGCTTAAAATGCACTAAAGTACCATGCCTATAAGTATTACCTATAACTTCTAAAGGAACCGTACATTTACCACCATTTTCAAACCTAATATGATGAACTTTTCCATCTCGATAAATAGTAACATCCATAAAAGTAGATAAAGCATTAACTACTGAAGCACCTACACCATGTAACCCACTAGAAGTCTTATACCCACCTTCTTGGCCAAACTTACCACCAGCATGTAAAACAGTATACACTACTTCAGGAGTACTTTTCCCTGAAGCATGCATCCCTGTAGGAACACCTCTACCTTCATCTAACACTGAAACAGAATTATCTTTATAAATCGTAACGGTAATCTTATTACCATACCCTGCCATTACCTCATCTATCGCATTATCAACGATTTCCCACACAAGGTGATGTAACCCTCGATAATCAGTAGATCCAATATACATACCTGGACGCTTTCTTACAGCCTCTAGTCCTTCTAATATTTGAATACTACTTTCATTGTAACTATTCTTTGATGCCACAAAAAAAACTCCCTTCATCAACTCAAAATTTATTATACTAGAAATTCTTTTAAAATGCACTAGATTACGATATAATTTGAATATACGAGGTGAAATTATGTATATCCTTTTAACAGTAATAATGAGTTATCTTTTAGGTTCTATTCCTAATGCCCTTATCATCGGTAAAGTTTTTTTTAAAAAAGATATAAGGCAATATGGAAGTGGTAATCTAGGAGGAAGCAATACCGGAAGAGTACTTGGAAAAAAAGTTGGTTTATTAGTAATGATTTTAGATTTAATAAAAGCTGTCTTAGCCATCTTATTTACTAAACTAATTATCTCTAACACTAATCCAGATCTTTTAAATTTAAGCATTTATTTATCAGGAGCCTTTGTTTTAATAGGTCACTGTTACACTTGTTTCGCTAAATTTAAAGGAGGTAAAGCAGTCGCCTCTACTTTTGGAATTCTCCTTATTACTAACATTTATATTTTCTTAATATGTATATTACTTTACGTTATACTATTAAAATTATTCAAACTTGTATCACTTGGTTCTGTTGTTATTTTCTTCATTGCTACCTTACTAGCACTAATTCCTTTTTTCCAGGAATCACCTTTACTAAATATCAAACTTGATTATTATTATCCTTTATTTCTTTTCTTCTGTGCTTGCTTCGTTGTTTATCGCCATCGCAGTAACATTAAAAGATTAAAAGAAGGTACGGAAAATAAAATAACTTGGATGAAGTAAATCCAAGTTATTTTTATCTATACTTATTCATAGAATTCATGACTTGCCTAATCTGTGTTTCAGAAGGCTTCCTACCCATTTGTAAGAACATTGCCCTAATCATTTTTTCATTGATTGGAGGATTCTTTTTTAATTGATTAGTAAAAATCTTTCTTGAAACCAAAAACCCTACAATCGCACCAACTACCAAGCCACCAATTAAATACAATATATTAGCTAACATATCTCAACCTCATTTCCTTTTCTATTTTAACTAATCTTAACTGAACTTACAAGTCCCACTCTATCAATTTTATAATTATTTACATCAATTCCTACCAAATCAGGAAAATTATCCGCTAATGTATTAATAAACGGACTAACTTCATAATCACTAGTTATTACTATTTCATTATGAAATAAAGTTAATATTTCTTGATTAGAAGTTAAAAAATTATCTAATAAATACTTATTATTCTCTACGACAAAATCTTTACGATCTTTAAATTTTTCTTTTAAAATATTATCAATCTTTTTAACATCTAACTCCTTAACAAACAAACTAAATTGCTTATCATAATAACTAGAATCTTCCTTTCTAAAAAAAAGTTCCAAAAAAGCTTTTAAGTTATCCCCTTTAAATAAATCATAAAAATCATCTTCAATCAAATAAAAACAATATCTCTTCATTTAAATCACCATAAGCATCATACCAATTACCTATGTCGAAATTTAGCAAATTTACTTAATTATCTTCTTTATTTCATCGTAAATACTATTAATATCAAATTTCATATATTTAATAACGTCACTAGCCTTTCCACTAACCCCAAAACTATTCACTCCTATATTATACTTACCATATTTACTCCACCCAAAAGTAGACAACATCTCTAAAGTAATAGTTTTATTATAATTACCTAAAATACTCTTTTTATATTTCTTACTTTGCTTTTCAAACATATACCAAGAAGGCATCGAAACAACATTAACCTTAATATTATCTTTCAACAACATCTCATAAACATCTATCGCTAAATTAACTTCACTACCACTTGCTATAATACTATATCTACTATCTTTATCATACTTAACAAAATAAGCACCTTTCTTAAATTCATCTTCTTTAACTATATATTTTGTTTTTAAATTTTGTCTTGAAAGAATAATTGCTACTGGATTATCACTACTAAAGGCTTGCTTATATGCAAATTTTACTTCCCCTTCATTACTAGGCCTTATAACATTAAAATTAGGAATACTTCTAAGCATAGCAAGTTGCTCAACAGGTTGATGTGTAGGCCCATCTTCTCCTACGGCTATTGAATCATGAGAAAATAAATAAACGTTATTCAACCCCATTAAAGATCCCATTCTTAAAGCTGGTTTCAAATAATCGCTAAAGACTAAAAAAGAACCACCAAAAGTTTTTAACCCACCGTGTAATAAAATACCATTATTAATACTAGCCATCGCAAACTCTCTAATACCATAGTTAATCGTTTGCCCTTTAAAATCATCTTTTGTTATAAAACTAGAATTATCTAAAGAAGTCATAACTGATTTAGCAACATCCGCACTTCCACCAACAATATTCCTATTACAATCACACAATAAATTAAGCATTATTTTAGAAGCATTTCTAGAAGATATTTCTTTATCTAATATAATCTCACACTTATCAAGACTACTAAAATCAATATCATTATTTAAACACCTACATAAAAATTCATATTCACCAGGATATTTCTCTTTATACTCTTTTACTTTTTTCTTCCATTTACTATAATTCCTTTTTCCTCTTAAATAAAAATGCTCATAAAAATCTTTATAACTATCTTCACTATAATTAAAACTGTCTTTAACTCCTAATTTAATCTTTAACTCTTTTAAATCTTCTTCATCTAAAGGACTACCATGAACCTTACAAGTTCCTTGATACTTACTACCTTCTCCAATAATTGTTTTAATAATAATTAAACTAGGTTTATCACTCTTTTTAGCCTTTTCAATTGTTTTTTCTAATAACTCAATATCCCACTTATCTAAAGTAACAACATTAAACTTATATGCTTCAAATCTCTTAGCTACATCTTCGCTAAACGAATTACTCAAAGGACCATCTAACGTAACATCATTTGCATCATATAACACTATTAACTTATTCAAATTAAGATTACCCGCTAATGATGCTGCTTCACCGGTAACTCCCTCTTGCATATCCCCATCGCCACATAAAACATATGTATAATGATCGATGATTTCATAGCCTTCTTTATTGAACATAGTTGCTAATTTTTTCTCCGCTAATGCCATCCCTACTGCCATCGGAACACCTTGCCCTAAAGGACCGGAAGTTGCATCAATTCCATCAGTTTCATTAACTTCAGGATGACCTGGTGTAAGAGAACCTAATTTCCTAAACTCTTTTAAATCATCTATTCCAATATTATAACCACATAAATGCAATACATTATATAAAAGACTAGAAGCATGCCCACTTGCTAACACAAAACGATCCCTATTAATCCATTTACTATCTCTAGGATAAGCATTTATTATCTTATTGTAAAGCGTATACATAATAGGAGCACTACTTAAAGCCATGCCAGGATGCCCACTTTTAGCATTACAAATCGTATCCATAGTAACACTCTTTAACTCATTTATCATCTTCATTTTCTTTATACTCCTTTACTATTTTAATAGAATCTAATTGTTGCTTAAAGCCTGCCTTAAACAACCTTAAATATTCTTTTCTAAGCTCTATTTGCTCCTTCTTTTCCTCTTCACTTAATCCTTCACGCTTACTCTTATTAACTAAATAATTAATTCTTTCAATCAACTTAGGATCAATCATGCTTTAACTCCTTCATTTCAACAAAACTTTCTGCTTCCTTCAATGTAGAAAACTTCCTTAATGTCCTATCACTACCTACTTTCTTAACTCTAAAAAACCCATCATCACTTTTTTCTATCACATAACCCTTTTGCTCATCATTTTCATTAACTCTTTCATCCGTTTTCTTAATATCTTCATTTTCTATTAAAACTTCATTAAAAGTCTCTTCTTCATTCTTAGTTTCCACACCCTTATCTTTCCAAAATAAAAGCCAAATTAAAAGAACTAAAACTGCTACTAAAAAAATGATCAATAAAACAATACCAAGGCTACTACTGAATAATCTTTCCATAAATACCTTCCTTTCTTCTATTCCATTATAATAAAAAAAAGCAGAATTTTATCTGCTTTTACCTTTATTTTTTCTCAATTGCTACAATTTCAACTTTATAAGGTTTAGCAACATCGACTTCAACTACTTCACCAATCTTATGCCCTAAAACAGCTTTTGCTAATGGAGATTCATTAGAAATCTTATTTTCTAATGGATTCGCTTCAATAGCTCCCACAATCTCATAAGTATCAGTCTCATCAAAATCCATTAATTTAAGAGTAACACAAGCGCCAACTTGAACAACCTTACCACTACTTTTTTCTTTAATCAATTCATAATTATTCAAAATAGCCTCTATCTCTTTAATTCTAGCCTCTACTCTTGCTTGAGCCTCTCTAGCAGCATCATAATCAGCATTCTCTGATAAATCTCCTAATGCTCTAGCTTCCACTAATTCTTTAGTAACCGCAGGTCTTTCAACATCTAATAAATGCCTATATTCAGCTTCTAATTTATTAACTCCTTCTTTTGTCAATTGAAACTTTTCCATAACTAATTCACTCCTATATCTTTCAAATACTCACGAATTATAACACTAAGTAAAATAAAAAACAAGTACTTTACACAAGTAATGTTTTTTCTAAAATATGCTCTTTCAAACAAATATTTACTAAATTAATTTTCTTCCTGTAAAAAAGACTCTAAAACTTCATTAGCTAAATCCCATTCTTCTTCCGTTTCTAACTCAGATAAAGAATGCGTTTTTTCATCATATCTAAATGGTAACACTTCCCCATTTTCATCATTTTCATCATAATATAGCACATAACTATACCCTAACTCTTCACTATCATATGTTAATAAAATAGTCAATTCTACTTCACTACCATCTTCTTTAGTAATTAAAATCTTATTGTCCAACACTTTATTTTCCTCCCTTATTACTATCTAAATAATTTTGCAAGATGACTACCGCTGCCATTTTATCAATAATCTTTTTCCTTTTACTTCTAGATAAATCAAACTCTAACAAACGATTTTGAGCTAGTTTCGTAGTCCATCTTTCATCTTCTAACACTACTTCTATATTTAATAATTCTATAAGTTTATCCTTAAATGATTCTGCTAACAGAGCCTTTTCACCAACATCACCATTCATATGTTTAGGATACCCTAAAACAATTTTATAAACTTTTTTCTCTCTTGCAATGTCTTCTACTCTTTTTAAAGCACTTTCAAAATCATTTTCATTAAAACGATAAGTTTCCACGGCACTAGCAATCATTTCTAAATTATCTGAAATCGCTATTCCAATTGTCCTTGTGCCTAAATCTAACCCTAATATCCTACCCACAGCATCTACTCCTTTCGCTTATTATAACATCTTTTTATAAATTTACATATTTATTACCTCAAAAGGTTACTTCTTAATTTAAAAATCGCTATAATAATCAAGAAGGAAGTGCAAACATGATTAAAGTATTAGCAACAGATTTGGATGGAACATTATTAAAACCGATAGATAAGCATAATTTAATTGCTAAAGAAAACATAAAATATCTTGAAAGTTTTTATGGTGATATTGTTATTGTTTCTGGTAGAGGACCTAAATTTTGTGCAAAGGTATGTAACAAGTTAAAAATAGAACATCACTTTGTAGCCCATAATGGCGCAGTCATTGTTAAAAACGGAAACGTAATTTACCGTCAATCAATGAAAAAAACAATTCTTAATAATTTAAAAGATTTTTTGGTAGAAAACTTCTCTAATTATCAACTAGTCTTATTTGACAAATACGATAAAATAATTTGCTTTTCTCCTATACCTAAACATAAATTAAAAGCATTTCAATTTAAAAGGCACCTTAAAGTTGGAAAATTATTTCAAAAAACAATTATAAGTAATAAAAAAGCTTTAAAAATCTTAAATGATCAAACAGATATTCATAAAGTAGTTATATATGCTAAAGAGGATACAATTGGTATGGGAAATTTATTAAAAGAAAAGTTTAATGAACATTTTGAATTTTTTATAAGTAATAAATCAGTAGAAATAACCCCAAAGGGAGTAAATAAAGGTGCAGGATTAAAGTACTTAATAGATACTGCCAATATTAAAGAAGATGAAGTAATTGTAGTAGGTGATAGTGCTAATGATATACCTATGTTCGATTTATTTCCTAACTCTTTTGCTGTTGATAGTAATGATGCTAGTGTTCAAACAAGAGTTAAATATAATATTGAAAAATTTACTGATTTAGATAAGTACACTAGACTAAATAAGAATTTTCATTGAGGCTAGCATGAATTACGTTAACTATGTCCTTTTATTTCTTTTAAATTATAAAATAGAATTATGTGAATGCTTAGAATACTCTATAACATCTTATGAATATAATAAAGATGATTTAAAAAAAAGATTAGACTTTCTAAGTAATGAATTTTATGAAGGAAGATATCAAAAAATTATTTCATCACTTTTTGAAAACTCTAAAATTTTAAGCAAACCCATTAACACTTTTTTAAAAAAATATTCTTTTAATAAAATAGCTAATTTAACAAAGCAAAAAAAATTATCTATATACATAAAATACAACGAGCATCTAATTGATGCCATTACTTACATTAACGAATTAATTAATTCTTTTACAAGCGAAAAAGAAATATATAATAAATTAAATGCTAAAATAATACAATTAATCGATATTACAAATAATCATTTCTATAACTTTTTATTTTTTAATTGCTATAATCTATGCCTAAATTGCTTTTATAATGAAGAAAACTCACTTATTAGCACCTCAAAAAGTAGCAAAAGACTTTCTGCTCTTATAAAATACTGCCAAACAAAAAAAGATTTTACTAAATCAATAGACATTTTATATCAAGATGATAAAGAAAAAGTTTATGAAGAATTAAAAAGTGTTTCAAACCTTTGCTTACAAACCGAAAAGAAACAAAATGAGCTTTTAAAAGAAGTAAATAATATAATAGATATTGAACTTAAAAAAGGTATAAAATAATTTGTAATTATAGTATAATTTTGTTATTATGATATTGCTTTTAAGGAGAAGATGAAAATGGAAAAGAAATCTGTTAAAGTAAAAAAAGTATTATATATAGTATTATTAGTCGTTTTATCACTTGTTTTTGTGGCATCTATTGTTTTTGGAACAATTGCTGCTTTTACAACTACTGCTCGTGAAGAAATTGAAGTATGGTTAGCGTCTACTTTTGATAAAGAAAGATCTTTATTAAAAACATCTATTGTCATGTTAATTATTTCTTCATTACTTTTAATGCTAATTTTATCATTTAAAGATTTTAAAAAGAAATATATAGATTAAGTACCGAAAGGTACTTTTTTTATTTAACATTTCCATACAATCCAATTCTTCTTCAAACTAAACATATGCTATAATAAAAATGGTGATATAATGACAAAGAAATTAATATGGCTGCTAGGATTATCATTACTAATAAGCAGTTGCACTATCAACTATGATAACTTTAACGACTCCCATGAAGAATCTACTACACCTGAAGAAATACCTGATCCAGTAATTGAAGAAGATGCTCTTTTTTATCCTTCTTCCCTTACTTTAACTGATACTAAAATTACGCAATATGACTATAGATATTATGCTGATAATTATGAAATATACTCGGCATATTATTCTGAAAAATACGATACTATATATATTGCTTATGACTACACAGATACCGCTAGTACCAATAAAACAAGACAAAGTTTAAAAGCTAAAGATTTATACGAAATTGAAAAACATGCTTTGACTTATTTTACTAGTGACTCTACTAAAAGTGAATATAAAAAATATATAAAAGCTGTTCGCATCTATCCTGATAGGCTAGCTTCGGCATGTAGAAAAGGAACTACTGATGATGTTGCTAATCAAATAAATGGTTGTGCTGATTATGGTGGTAAAGAAGCCATCATTGATTTAAATGCTACCACTAGTTTAAATGATTTTTACAATCCTAAAAAAGAGTATCTTAATCCTTTTGAATATATAGAATATGAACCAATGAGAGATACTTTTGCTCATGAATACGGACATGTCTCAACTTTTTATCATATGGCTTATAAAAGTGACGAAAACTATGAAGATTACTTAAAACTAAGACTAGGTACTTTTTATAATACTATATATCCAAATGGGCTACCAGATTCGTATAGTAGCGATTTTAACTACAGTATCCAACCAGAAGAAATACTTGCTGATGATTTTGTTGAATTATTTTATAACACTACAACCAAAGATGCCTCTGATAATTACGAATATGAATTAAATTACGATGACTTAAGAAATTCCCTAGATGGTTATGATAGTATTCAAAATTTAAAAGAAAATGAAACTTTATACAATCAAGTAAAGAAATACTATGAAACTAATTTTCTTGATAACAATATTACTAATTATAACAAACCTAAAGTTATCTCTAAAACAGATAGAATCATCAACTATTATGAATCCTATTCTAAAATAAATGATTCTACTAATGTAAAAACAATTACTTCTAAAATAGATGTAAATCTTATCGCTGTAGGAGAAATAACATACCTAGACACTAAATATTATCGTGTAATCTTATCTAACACTTTTAAAGTAGATGGTAGTTATAATCAAAAAGATGTCGGTAAAAAAATGGGTTATGTGAAAGCTAGTGATTACACTATAAATACAACTATGAAATTATACTCCCTAAATAGAAGTGGCTCAGAACAACTAGAAAGTACCAGTATTTTACCAATTAAAAATAGTGAAACTAACAAACTATATGTCTTGCCTTTTTATGACTTTGCTTATATTATAGCTATTGAAGAGATATCTAGCGGTTATGCTAAAATGTATGATTACTTACAAGAAGACTTATCTAGTACTCAAACATATGAAATAAGCACTTATAGCTTTGGAACTTTACTAAATTAAAAGATGCAATCAAGCATCTTTTTCATTTAATAATCGATCTAATGTTATTGTATAATTAAACTCTTTTTTAAGATTATCTAACTCTTCTTTTTGTTTTTTATAGTTAATATTTTTACCTCTTTTGACTGCTCTAATTAAAATATTTTTAGGAGTATGCTCCATATCAATAAATTCTAATAGTTGCGTTTTATAACCATTTAACTCTAATAATTTCGCCCTTGTCACATCTGTAATTAAAGCCGATATTCTTTCTTTAACAATCCCATAATCAGTTAAAGCCTGCAAATTATCTGTTTTTATTTGCTTATTAAGTTCATGTTGACAACATGGAACAGATAGTATCACCTTCGCATTCCATTTAATCGCATTAAATAACGCATAATCAGTCGCCGTATCACAAGCATGCAAAGTAACTACCATATCTACTTTACTCTCCTTATAATCTTTAATATCTCCAACTTGAAAACGTATTCCTTTTAAACGATGTTTATTAACTATTTGATTACACTTACTAATAACATCTTTTTTCAAGTCAAGCCCTACTATATTTACTTTATAATTTAATAATTCTGTTAAATAATAGTGAATAGCAAATGTTAAATAGGATTTCCCACAACCAAAATCAATAATATTAATCGTTTGGTTTTGATCAAATTCATCAATTATATCTTGAACAAACTCTACAAAACGATTAATTTGCTTAAACTTATCATATTTATCATTTAATACTTTACCATTAACATTCATAACTCCTAATTCTACTAAAAAAGGAACTATTGTATTATCTTTAATAATATATTGTTTTTCTCTATTATGCATTAATTTCATCTCTTTATGTGCAACTTGCAAATCTCTTTCAATAATACTAATTTTCCCCGCTTTATTAGAAAGAATATGATACTCTTTTTCTCGTGTATTAACCAAAACTTGCTTAAATATATTGCTAATTAAAGCTATTGATTCATCAATTGCATCATTTGTAACTAAATTAGAATGAGCTACCCTGTTTTCAAAATAATAAGTAAACTGATATTTTATCTCATCATTAGAATCAAACGGCTCTACCACTACTCTAGTAAAAGAATTTTTATTTTTAACATATTGATTAGAAAAAATCATTCTTATAATTTTTGCTTCACTAAACAAACTCTCCATTAATATTCTTAAATTATTCATCCTATACTACCTTCCATTTCTAACTTAATTAGATTATTAAGCTCTACTGCATATTCCATCGGAAGTTCCTTAGCAAAAGGTTCAATAAAGCCCATTACTATCATTTGCGATGCCTTTGTTTTATCTAACCCTCTAGACATTAAATAAAATAATTCATCTTCACTTATCTTAGAAACACTAGCCTCATGTTCAATAATTGAACTATTATTATTAACAATATTCGTAGGGATTGTATCACTTGAAGATAAATCATCAATTAATAAAGTATCACACTGTACTTTACTACGCGATTTATAAGCTTTCTCTCCTATTTTAACTAACCCACGATAATCAACAGTACCACCTTGTTTACCAATAGACTTTGAAATAATTGTCGAACTAGTGTAAGGTGCTAAATGTATCATCTTAGCCCCAGCATCTTGAATTTGGTTTGAAGAGGCTACAGCAATCGATATGCATACACCTTTAGCTTTTTCTTCTTTTAAAATACACGCAGGGTATTTCATATTAATATGTGAACCGATATTACCATCAATCCACTCCATCAAACCATTTTCTAAAACAACTGCTCTTTTAGTTACTAAATTAACAATATTAGTAGACCAGTTCTGAATTGTAGAGTACCTACATTTAGCATTTTTACCTACAATGATTTCTACTACTGCTGCGTGTAATGAATCTTTAGAATAAATAGGAGCACTACATCCCTCTACATAATGAACATCACTGCCTTCATCTACAATAATTAAAGTCCTTTCAAATTGCCCCATTTGCTGAGAATTAATTCTAAAATAAGACTGTAAAGGTTTTTCTAATTTTGTGTTTTTAGGCACATAAATAAAAGAGCCACCAGACCAAACTGCTGAATTTAATGCTGCAAATTTATTATCTGTAAACGGCACTACTGTTCCAAAATATTTTTTAAACAATTCAGGATATCTTTTTAACGCTGTATCAGTATCTAAAAAGATAATACCTTTTTCTTCAACTTCTTTAAGCATTGAATGATACACAACTTCTGATTCATATTGGGTAGAAACTCCCGATAAATACTTTTGCTCCGCTTCTTGTATACCTAATTTATTAAAAGTATTTTTAATTGACTCAGGTACTTCTTCCCATTTATTAGAAACTTTCTCACTAGGCTTAATAAAATATGTAAAATCATTAAAATCAATTTCACTTAAATCAGGTCCAAAACTAGGCAAAGGCTTCTTAACAAACTCTTCATATGCTTTAAGACGATAATCTAACATCCATTCAGGCTCACCTTTATGTTTAGATATCTCTTTAATTATTTCTTCATTTAATCCTTTACTAGTCTTAAAAATAGAAATGTCTTCGTTTTTAAAATCATATTTATAATTATTTTCTTCCTTATTTTCCATTTCTATTTCACCCATTCTTTCTATTTATCTTTACTAATAATATCTTTTAAACCACTCCAAGACAAAGTCGCACATTTAATTCTATTAGCTTGCTTATATGTATTTACAAAAACTGCTGCTTCACCTAATAACTCTTCATCATATTCTTCACCATGTAACATATTCAAATAATTTTCAATAATTACTTTCGCTTCCTCTACTTTTTTACCCTTAAGTAGCTCACTCATAATAGAAGTGGAAGCTGTTGAAATAGCACATGCTACCCCATCAAAACAAATATCTTTAATGATATTATCTTCTACTAAAACTTGCAAATCAATGTTATCAATACATGATTCCGAATCTAAATTTACTTTAACATATCTTTGATCTTCCTTCAATTTTTTATTACGAGGATATTCGTAATGATCCATAATTATTTCTCTAATTAAACTAGGATTATCAGAAATAGGCATCTAAAAAATCACTTCCTTTACTAGCAACTTCAATAAACTTATCTACTTCTTCAATAGTATTATAAAAGTAGAAACTGCAACGAACACTTGCATAAGTATTCATCACACCATCAGTAAGTTTAGCACAATGTTGCCCTGCTCGCAAACATATATTGTATTTTGCAAAATAACTTGCAGCATCTTGAGCAAAAACATCTTTAATATTGAATGCTATCGTGTTTGCTTCATTATCTTCATTATACACTTCTATATGTTTCATTTTTTTCAAAGCAGTAAGTGCTCTATCTCTTAATTCTTTTTCTTTTTTCTGTATGTAAGCAAAACCAACTTTTTGAATATACTTAATAATCGCACCTAATCCTAAAATTCCTTCAATATGTGGTGTTCCTGCTTCAAACTTTCTAACCGAATTATAAACAGTATAAGTGCCATCTTTTTCAATTACTTTATTCATTCCACCACCTAGCACTAAAGGATCACAATCTTGTAAATACTTTGCTTTACCATACATTACTCCAACTCCAGTAGGTCCCCCTAATTTATGTGCTGAAAAAGCATAAAAATCACAATCTAAATCTTTCATGCTAACAGGAATATGAGGCGTAGATTGGGCCCCATCTAATACAAAAATAATATGATGTTTATGTGCTATTTCACACATTTTTTTGGCATCTATCTTATACCCTAAAACATTTGAAATATACGCAAAACTAGCTACTTTCGTTTTAGGAGTTATTGCATTAGCAAAATTTTCTACCGTTATTCTTTTATTTTCTAAAGGCACGTACTTAATAACTGCTCCTGTTTCTTTAGCAATTTTAAACCATGGCAAAACATTAGAAGCATGTTCTAACTCACTAATCAATATTTCATCACCTTTTTGTAGTATTTTCTTACAATAACCCTCTGCAATTAAATTAAGTGATTCTGTAGCCCCACTACTAAATGCCACTTCATTTTCTTCACAATCAATAAACTTCGCCACATCTTTTCTAACTTTTTCAATCTCTACATCTACTTTATATGACAAATAATAATCTCCTCTATGAGCATTCACACACAAATCATTATAATAGTGATTTACCGCTTCAATTACACATTTTGGCTTTAAAGCCGTAGAAGCATTATCAAAAAAGATAACTTCTGGATTATTTTTAAAAAAAGGATAATCTTCTTTGTATTTATTAATTTCCATTTAACTCACCCTTTCCTTGAACTTATTAATCAAAGAATCTCTAATGCTTTCATCATCTATCTTATTAACCAAATATTCTACTTTTCCTAAACATATTAAATTGGTAGCTTCTAACTTACTTAAACCCCTTGAACATAAATAAAAGACAATATCATCATCTATTTTCCCAATACTTGATCCATGATTAGCTTTAACATCGTTTTCTTCTATTAAAAGAATAGGATTATTTTGCCCACATGATTCTTTATCAAATAAAAGAATATTACTATTTTGCTTAACAATTGCTTCTTTCGCTCCTTTTTTAATAAAAGAAGACACATCATATTTAACTAAACTTTTATCTTTAACTATCCCAAAACAATTTATATTATTAGTGGTTCTAGGGCTTAAATTAGAAGTATTAACAACATACTCCTTATTTTTCTTTTTATATCCCACACTTGCTATATTAATATCAGTACTTCCTTCATCTTTTACCTCTTCTTTTAAAACATATCTAAGATTACTATTTTCTAAATCAATAATGTTATACTCAATCTTAGAATTAACATTATTTATAAACAAATCACTACTCTCTTTTTCATTTATTATTTCAATTACCATAGTTTCACTATTTTCAAAATAAAGATTCTTTTTTAAAGTCTTAGACATATCAATAATAGTAGCCTTACAATTTATTATATTAATTTTGTATTCCTTTGTTTGGACATCTTCATTAATAAGTAAATAACAATCTTTATTAATTGTTAATTCTTTACTAATTGAGTTATCACTAACAATTATTTTATCCATTATTAACACTTTCCTTTACATTGCAAGTACCAATAGATACTCTTTTGTTTTCTTGCTTGTTTATACTAACATTAAACTCTTTTTCTAACCATTTATATCCTTCATTATCTACTTTTTCAATTAAAGAATAATCCCCACTAGTTACTATTTTTCCGTTTATGATTATATGAACATGTGTAGGTTTAATAAGTTTATATAACTTAGAATAATGTGAAATGATTAAGCAAGAAAAAGAACCATCCATCATAGAGTTAATTACTTTAGCCACCATTTCAAGACCATCGACATCTAATCCTGAATCTATTTCATCTATTAGTGATAACAAAGGATTTAAGAGTTTCATTTGAAGTATTTCATTTCTTTTTTTCTCTCCACCAGAAAAACCTTCATTTAAGTTTCTTGTAGACATATCTAAATTAAAGCCAACATCTTTAGAACAACTTTCAAATTCTTTTACAAACTTGTATAAACTAATTGGTGTATCTCTTCTAGCATTTAACGCACTTTTTAAAAAGTCAATCGTAGAAACTCCATTAATTTCTAAAGGATTTTGCATCGCTAAAAACATGCCTGCTTTGCTTCTTTCATCTACAGTCATTTTTAAAACATCTTGTCCATTAAAATAAATGCTCCCTTTGACAACATTATAACGAGGATGTCCCATTATGGTAAATAGTAGTGTTGACTTCCCATGCCCATTAGGTCCAATAAGAGCATGTACTTCTCCATCATTTATTTCCAAATTTAAACCATTTATTATACTTATATCATCAACATTTACATATAAATCTTTTATCACTAATTTAGACATTAAAACGCCTCCATCCACTTTTATATTTTACCTTTTCTTTATTTAAAATACAACTTATACTCTCTTTTTATAGCGTAAACTAACCCTAAGTGATATGATACTACCGGTGATATAAATGTATCTTGTTCAAAACGTTAAAATATCTTTAGATGAAAAAAAAAAAAAAAAAGCAATTGCTAAGAAATTGCGTATTAATGAAGAGTGCATTAAATATTATAAGTTTAAAAGAAAAGCTATTGATTGTCGTGATAAAAATGATGTTTTTTTTATTTGTCATTTTATTATTGAAGTAAAAAAAGGGATAAATAAAAAGATTGAAAAAAATAAAGATGTGAAACCTTTTATTAAATATGAATATAAGATAAATAAAGCAAGTTCTGATGATAAGATAATTATTGTAGGTAGTGGCCCTGCTGGTCTATTTTGTGCTTATACTCTTGCTATTTCTGGATTAAAGCCGATAGTGATTGAAAGAGGAGAAGATGTTGATAATAGGATTAACAGTGTAGAAAAGTTTTTTAAAGGAGGTAAACTTAATACTGAATCTAATTTGCAATTTGGTGAAGGTGGTGCAGGAACTTTTAGTGATGGTAAGTTAACTACTAATATTAATGATGAACGTATTGATTTTATTAAAGAGACTTTTATTAAGTTTGGAGCTAGTGAAGATATTTTGTATTTATCAAAGCCTCATATTGGCACAGATGTTTTAAGAAAAGTTGTTAAGAATATGCGACAAAAAATAATTGAACTTGGGGGAACTTTTTTCTTTAACACTCGTCTCAATAACATTAATGTAAATAATAATAATTTAGAAAATATTGAAGTAATTAAAGATGGTAAAAAAGAGAATTGGGAGTGCGATAAATTAATTTTAGCATGTGGGCATAGTAGTAAAGATACTATTAAAATGTTGTATGAAAATGGTCTTGAAATGGCACAAAAGCCTTTTTCAATGGGGGTAAGAATAGAACATTTACAAGAAAATATTAACAAAGCACAATATGGAGAAAAGTTTTATAATCACAAATCTTTACCTAATGCAGACTATAAGATTGCTATTCACCTACCTAACAATCGTTCATTATACTCTTTTTGTATGTGTCCTGGCGGGATGGTCGTAGCTAGTAGTAGTGAACCTAAAACAATTGTGACAAACGGCATGAGTAACTATGCTAGAAATGAAATAAATGCTAATAGTGCTCTTTTAGTTAACGTTTTACCTAGTGATTACAAAAATAGTCACCCACTTGCAGGAATTGATTTTCAAGAAAAATATGAAAAACTTGCTTATAATTTAACAAATAGTTATAAAGCTCCATGTTCTCTTCTAAAAGACTTTTTAAAAGGAACCATTTCTACTGAATTTAAATCAGTTAAAGCGAGTTATTTACCTGGGGTTGAGTTTGCTGATATTGAAAAATGTTTGCCTGAATTTGTAAGTAAAACATTAAAATTAGGAATTAAAGAAATTGGTAAAAAAATTAAAGGTTTTGATGATGAAGATAGTGTATTAACGGCTATTGAATCTCGCTCTTCCTCTCCTGTTAGACTCGTACGGGATAATAACCTAGAAGCAAACATTAAAAATATTTTTCCTATCGGTGAAGGGAGTGGATATTCTTCTGGAATTACTACAAGTGCTTTGGATGGATTAAAATGTAGTGAAGTTTTAATTAAAGAGTATCAAAAAAGGGATTCAAAGATAAAATGAACCCCTTTTAAAATCTAAATAGTAGTCCCATTTCTATTTAGATCAAACTTGTTTGTTTAGTCAACCTCTAAAAGAAGTAACTACCAAGGATTGCTAATAAGATGAAAAGGATTAAGATAACTAAAAATCCGTTATTGTAGCAACCTCCATAAGATTGGCATCCGCAACCTGTGTTATTCATTTTGAATACCTCCTTTGTTTTCAACATATACTATGCTTGTTAAAGTAAAAAGTTACTATTTGTTGAAAAAAATTTGTTATTTTAAATTGTCTGTTCTTTTTTATAAGGAATAAATAATAATTTGATTCCTACCATTATAATTGGTGATAAAATCATTCCCATAATTCCAAATAAATACCCAAATAAACTAATTCCAAGAATTCCTTCTAACGGATGTAAAGAAATAACATTTTTTAAAATTAATGGTTGCATAAAATTAGATTCGATAATTTGCACGATAACAACAACAATAATTGCACTTATCCCTAAAGTAGGTGATATACTAAAACCTACTATTGCCGCAGGAACTCCGCCAACATATGGACCTATAATCGGTATCAAATTGGTAATAGCAATAATAATTGATATAACTAAAGGATAATCAATACCAACAACTATAAAGCCAATGTAACTAATTAAAAATATTAAAATACTATCCAAAAGAATGGCATAAAAATATTTATTAATAAATGGTAAAAAATGTTTAAGATAATATAAAAGTGGTTCTTTTATTTTACTAGGTATTCTTTCTTTTATTGCTTTTTTAAATTCAGGAAAATCGAAAGATAAAAAAATAGCACCTGAAACTCCTAACAAGACATTAAATATTACTGAAATTGAAGAACCTAGATACCTGGCCATATTATTAATTAAGTTCAAAATGAAGTTACTAATTGCCTCATTGGTTTTATCATCATCAAAATTAAAGCCTAATTTAGAGAAAAAAGACTGAACTACAGAAATTAATGAGGGTATTTTATTAATAAATATCTCAACTTGTTTTGTTAAAGAAGGAATAGTAAAATAAATTAATAATCCAAAAATTATTATAATTAATCCATAAGTTAGAAAGACACTACACATTCTTTTTAAACCTTTTTTAGAAAAAAAACTAATAATTGGCTCGAGCACAAAACTGATAAATATAGCGATGAAAACAGGCGTTAGAGTCTTTAATATTTTTAGTAAAAAAGAGCTTAACCCTATATATTTGGAAACAGCTAATATCAAACATAATATTAAGACAAATAAACTTATATAAATTAATTTATTAATAGCTTTATTGGTGACTTGCTTTTGCATATTGATACCTCGCTATTAATATTGTTTCCTAATTATAATGGATTAACATATTTTAATAATTTTTCTTTTAATGTTGTTTTTCTAACTTTATAGTTAGTGTTGCTGATACCATATAAAAATGCTCTGTAATCACCTATAATTATTAATTTACTTTTGGCTCTAGTAATTGCCGTGTAAATCAAGTTTTTTACTAACATTCGTTGGTAGGCAAAACATATTGGTAATATAATAAGGGGATATTCATTACCTTGTGATTTGTGAATACTTATACAATAAGCATGAGTAATATTTATAAAATCTTTTCCTATATATTCGACAACACCACTATCATAACCAACATATATTTTTGAATTAGTAATATTATTTTCTTCCTTTATTTCTAATAGTGTACCTATATCTCCATTGAATACATTATCTTCATTTTGATTCTTTAATTGGAGTATTTTATCATTTTCTCGATAAATTACCCTTCCTACTTTTAATTCTTTTATATTTTCATCATGTGGATTGAAATAATTTTGTAGCAATTCATTTAAATTATCAATTCCATTAACTCCCTGGTACATTGGTGCTAAAACTTGAATATCATCATTATCATAACCGTTATTTTTAGCTATTTTTATATATTCAAGTACACTTTGTTTTATTTTATAATTATCTGTACTATAAAAGATTACATCTTCTTGAAAATCATTACTTACATCTTCATTGTTTTTTATATGGTGTGCTAATTTTATAATGTTTGACATAGAACTTTGACGATATATTTTATTAAGTCTCACCACATTTATGAGACCGCTATTTATTAAATCACCAAGCACATTTCCTGGTCCTACCGAAGGGAGTTGATCTTCATCTCCAATGAGTATTATTTGTCCAACATGTTCACAAGCTTTTAATAATTGATAAAACAAATAATTGTCCACCATTGAGAATTCATCTATTATTAGCAAATCTACGTATAGAGGATTATTTTCATTAACAGAAAAAGTATTTGTTTGTAAATCCCATTTTAACAAACTATGAATAGTAGAAGCCTTTAATCCCGTAACTTCCGTTAATCTTTTGCTCGCTCTTCCTGTAGGAGCACATATACATATCTTATTATTTGCAATTATTTCTTGATATATTTGAATTATGGCTTTTACAATAGTGGTTTTACCTGTTCCCGGACCACCAGTAATTATTGATATACCATTATCTAAACAATTTATAATTGCTTCTTTTTGATTTTCATCATACTTAATAAGACTCTTTTTTTCTATTGTTTCTAATAGTTCTAAAATTTGTGATTTTTCAAATGTTGTCATTATTTTTTTTATAAACTTTGTTAATATTTTAGCGTTTCCTTCCTCTGCTATGTACTGTTGCATCAAAAAATATTTTTCTTCTTCTTTGTAAATTTTTCCTTCTTTAATCAAAACATTTAAATAATATTTTTTACTATCTTCATCAATATCTTTTATTATTTTATTAAATTCATCCATTATTCTTCCATAACTTGTATAAGTATCTGATTCACTAAAAGAAATAATGGATAAACAATGTATAAGGCATGCTTTAATTCTATTTTCATCATGATAATTAACCCCTAATTTAAGTGCAAAATCATCAATTGTTTTAAATCCTATACCCTCTATGTCTTCAATTAGTCTATATGGATTTTGTTTTATAATATTTATCATTTGATCTTTATAAATGGTTTGAATTTTAAGCAACATTTTCAGGCTTAATCCATGTGTTACAAATAATTTAACTGCTTCATCAAAATAATTGCTTTTGTTAAGTCCATCTATTATTATTTGTTTTTGGTCGATCGTTACAATATGATTTAAAACATCGCCATCTTTTTTTATACATTCAATCGCGTTTTCTCCTAATATGTTATATATTTTTTCTGCTGTTTTAATTCCAATTTTAGGGAATAAAGAGCTTGATAAATATTTTATTATTGAATCTTTGTTGCTAGGTAAAATTTCTTCATATTCAGAAACAACAAATTGTTTTCCAAATTTAGGATGAGTGATGTACTCTCCTTTATATAAATATTCCTTATTTTCATCAGGTATAGGAAAATTTCCTGTTAAAGTCACTTGTTTGGAATTCACATCATCCGTCGGTTTAACTTTTATTACTGAATATAATGTTTCTTCATTATGAAATACAACAACTATTAACTTTCCCGCTATTTGTTCCATTTTAAGCACCTAACAATCTAGTAGTTTATCATTTTTATATACTTTATCAATTGTTCCTCCTCCGAGGCATTCATTTTGATAATAAAAAACAGCTTCTTGTCCACTTGTTATCGCTTTAACTGGATTTAAACATTTTACCAAAACTTGAGTTTCATCAATTATTTCTAAAATCACTTCTTGGTCAGGTTGTCTATATCTAAATTTTGCTTGACATTTTAAATTATTTTCAGGAGTTTTTCCACTTATCCAATTAACATCTGTCACGAGGCATTTATCTGCTAATAAAAATTCATTTTCTTCCCCTTGAGCAACATATAAGATGTTTTTAACAACATCTTTGCCAACAACAAACCAAGAACCGCTATCATGATTTTTTAATCCTCCAATGCCTAATCCTTTTCTTTGGCCTATTGTATAATACATTACACCCTCATGTTCACCTAATATTTCGTTAGTTGCTTTATTTATTATTTTTCCTTTTTTAGCAGGGATGTAATTTTTTAAAAATTGTTTAAAATTGCGCTCGCCAATAAAGCATATACCGGTTGAATCTTTTTTATTTGCCACTGCTATTAATAAAAAAGAAGCTATTTTTCTAACTACTATCTTCTCAATGTTCCCAAGTGGGAATAATGTCTTTTTTAATTGGTTTTGATTTAATTTG
>CALVUJ010000021.1 GCA_944363575.1 uncultured Bacilli bacterium | reverse complement strand
TTGTTTGTAGTGATAAAACTGGTACTCTTACCCAAAATAAAATGACTGTAGAAAAAATGTATTGCTCTGAAAAATCATATCATATAAATAATGCGAAAAATTGCGAATTGTTAATTGAAGGAATGGTCCTATGTAATGATGCTGTTATTGATAATGGAAATGCTATAGGAGATCCTACTGAAGTAGCACTCATTGATTTAGGAAAAAAATTTGGAGTAGAAAAAGATAATTTAAATAAAGATCATAAACGTATTAATGAATTGCCTTTTGACTCGGAAAGAAAACTAATGTCTACACAGCATATTTATGGAAATTGTAAAAGAATGTACACTAAAGGTGCTATTGATAATATTTTGAAAGTATGTACTAAAATATACGTTGATGATAAAGTTCGTGAAATAACAAAAGAAGACATAGATAGAATAAATGATGCATCTCTTAATATGTCTCAAGAGGCCCTTAGAGTACTTGCATTAGCATATAAAGAGGTTGGCCAGTTTGAAGAAAATAACTTAATTTTTGTAGGTATGGTAGGAATGATTGATCCTCCTAGACCTGAAGCTAAGGAAGCCGTTAATACCTTTAAGCAAGCGGGGATTACAACTATAATGATTACTGGAGATCATAAAGATACGGCCTTTGCAATTGCAAAAGACTTGGGAATTGCAGAAACAATAGATCAATGCATTAGCGGTGATCAATTAGATAAAATGACACAAGAAGAATTAAATGACAGGGTCACTAATCTAAGAGTTTTTGCAAGAGTTTCACCAGAACATAAAGTTAAAATTGTTAAAGCATTTAAAGCTAATGATAAGATAGTTTCTATGACAGGAGATGGTGTTAATGATGCTCCTAGTTTGAAAGCAGTGGACATTGGAATTGCTATGGGAATAACTGGAACAGATGTTGCTAAAGGTGCAGCGGATATGGTGCTTAGTGATGATAATTTTGCTTCTATCGAGAAAGCGATAGAAGAAGGAAGAACGATATATGGTAACATAAAAAAGTCTGTTTTATTTTTATTGTCGAGCAATTTTGCTGAAATTGTAACAATGTTTGTGGCTATTTTAATTGGGATGCCAATGCCACTTATTGCTATTCATATATTATGGATAAATTTATTAACAGATTCTGTTCCAGCTTTAGCACTAGGAAGCGATCCTAAAGATAGTGATGTTATGAAGGACAAGCCACGTAACCCTAAAGAATCATTGTTTGCTCACGGGGGAATACAGATTACATTATTGTACGGATTTTTGATTGGAATCTTAACGTTATTTGCTTTCTTAAGTGTACCTATTGCGGAATTAAATAATTTGGGAAGTCAAATTAATTATGATTCTATATTAGGAATATTGGAAAACGAGGATATCCTAATGAGAGCACAAACATTTGCATTTACAACTTTAGCAGTGTGTGAGTTGTTCCATGCTTTAGGAATGAGAAATACGAGAAAAACATTTATAAGAAAAGAAACGTTTAATAATAAGTTAATGCTATTTTCAGTTGCTTTAGGTGTATTTTTGCAAGTTATTGTTACAGAAATTCCATTTTTAAATAAATTCTTTAAAACAACACAGTTAGCTTTTAGTGAATGGTGTTATATTTTAGGAATTTCTCTATTGGTATTAATAATGCATGAAATAATTGTTTTGATTTTAAGTATTAAAGAAAAAAAAGAAAATAGGAGTAAAAAATAGTAAATTAAGTAGTAGGATGTGGTGTATAAATGAAGAGAGTAAAGAAACAAATTTCTAAAACAAAACTGTTATATATTAGTGTTAGGATTTGGATATGTTTATTGTTAATAGCAAATGTTGTTGGCTTTATAATAGATAGCGATGATAGTCAAAGAAGTAGAGCAATGTTTAATGCAGCACAATCGTTTATGATGCTATTGTGTACATACATTCCTGGATTTATTGAAAGAAAAGGGAAAGTCACTGTTCCTAATGTAATGAGTAGCGTGTTTATATTATTTTGTTTAGCACATTTCATTGTTGGTGAAGTTGGAGAATTATATATAAAAAGCAAAGTGTTTGATTCTGTATTACATATGCTATCTGGTTCTATGCTTGCTATTTTAGGTTTTTCTATAATACGTGGGCTAAATAATTGGGAAAAAGTTGATTTGAAATTAAATCCATTGTTTATTTCGGCATTCATTGTTTTCTTTAGTGTAACAGTAGGGGTGTTATGGGAAATTGTAGAATTTGTGGCAGATGCCATGGTTGGGTCAAATATGCAAAGGTATAGTGACTCAATGACAAGAGAACCTTTTTTGGGCAGAGAGGCTTTATTTGATACAATGAAAGATCTTATACTTGATCTTGCGGGAGCAATTATCATTGCAGTAATAAGTTATATAGATTTAAAGAAAACAAAAGAGCACAACGTTGTAAAATGGTTTATTGAGAAGAAAACAGAATTGCCAATAATTATAGAAGAAAAAACTAATGATGAATTAAATGTATTAAATGAAGAAAAAATAACGGAAAAACCCAAAAAAACAAGTGATTGATAAAGCGGGTAAAAAGCACTATCAGACTGTTGATAAAATCGGCAGTCTTTTTTTATGCAAGGAATCAATGTCTTTAACATATATTTGGGTAATAGTATATCTTTTGATCTAAAAAGGTAACTGTGATCTTATTGTTTTTTTTATTGTAAAAATATATAGCGATAGTGTTAAGGAGCAAAATAAGGAAATATAGGAAGAAATAGCTTTATAAGATTACTATTGTAAATAGCAAGAGAATACGAAGAAATAAAGATGAAAATAGTTAACTACAGGAAGATTATGGGTAAAGCCGGTATGCGTATTTAAAATCTTTACCTGGAAGAGTATCTTAAATTTTAAAATGTGATTTATTGTGTAAATAGCTCGTAGGATACACTATAAACGGAGTGATGCTATATTTAAAAGTGCTATTCAACAAACAATAGAAATCTTTGAAATTTAGAAATAAATAATACTTTAAATAAAGTGATAGAGCATCATTGTTTTAGTTGTGTATATGGAGCAAATGTAAATGCAAATAGAAAAAAGATTATAAATAATAAAGAGAGAAAATAATTGATGAAATAATGTATTTAGGAAAGTTGTAAATGACTAGCAAGTTAAATATGTGTTAATGAAGTATATAAACAAAGAGCGTCGAATACAGAAAGATTATATGTGAATAGTAAAATGAAACGTGGGTTAGGTAAAACTTATTTTAGAAGTAAAGCAGGGTAGCTAGATTTATGTAAGATAATAGTTTTGTGGCGTGAAAAAATAATTGTTTCATGTGAAACAAATGTAAATAATGTGGAGTTTTTTAGTAAAAAAACGCACAAATAATCAGGAAAAAGCAGGTCTTTCAGTAGTTTAAATATCCTTGAAATAAGTGCAATATGATTAGATATACATTTATGAAAAATTATTAAGTATTTATATTATTATTAAATAGGACAAGTTATATCAAATATTAGAAAAAGACCTTTTTTAAAAAATTAATGATATATATATATCATTAAAAAAGAAAAAAACGCTGTTAAAACGATAAAAATAAATTTTAAATTAAAAATAATATTTTTTTCTTGACACGTTATCAGTTAGAGTATATAATTCTACTTGCATGTGCTATGAAATGCGAGGTTGCTGATACACCGATAAAGGTTGTCATAGCCACCCTAGAGGTATCAGGTAATTTGTATGGAGCACTGTCTAAGCCAGATTTTAGACGAAAGGGGAAATGAAAATGGCAAAGTCAAACAAGATTCGTATTAAATTAAAAGCATACGATCACAAAATTTTAGATGCATCATCTTTAAAGATTATAGATGCTGCAAAATCTACAGGAGCTAAAGTTGTTGGACCTATTCCTCTACCAACAGAGAAACAAGTTTATACAATTTTAAGAGCTGTACACAAATATAAAGATTCTCGTGAGCAATTTGAAATGAGAACACATAAGAGATTAATTGATATCGTTAATCCTACTGCTAAGACGGTTGATATTTTAACTAGATTAGATTTACCAAGTGGTGTAGATATCGAAATTAAACTGTAACATAAAGGAGGAATAAAAGCATGAAATCAATATTAGGAAGAAAAGTTGGTATGACTCAAGTTTTCACTACAGATGGGGTTATGATTCCTGTTACAGTAGTTGAGGTACTACCAAATGTTGTTTTACAAAAGAAGACAAATGAAAAAGATGGTTATGAGGCTCTACAGATAGGCTATGAAGAAAAAAGAGAAAACATAACAAATAAGCCTTTAAAAGGTATCTTTAAAAAAGCTAACACTTCTACTAAACAATTTATTAAAGAAATAAAAGGCGATGAATTGAATGGGTATGATGTTGGACAAGCAGTTACTGCTGAGATATTTAAAAGTGGTGACGTAGTAGATGTTATTGGTACATCAAAAGGTAAGGGATTCTCAGGTAGTGTTAAAAGACACGGAAATAAAATAGGTCCAAAGGGACACGGTTCAGGATATCATAGAGGTGTTGGATCTATGGCTACTGTTGGTAGAACTAACAATAGAATTCATCCTGGTAAAAAAATGCCTGGTCATGATGGCAATGAGCAAGTGACTATTTTGAATTTGGAAGTTGTATCAGTAGACGCTGCTAAGAATGCTATTTTAGTAAAAGGATGTATTCCTGGGCCAAACAGAGGGCTTGTAACTATTAGAAGTGCTGTTAAGACACAAAAGAAAAGCCCTAAAGTAAAAACTTTAGTTAACTATTCAAATGCTGAAGCTTCAGCGGTTACCGAATAGTGGTTAGGAGGATAGAACGATGAAAGCAATGGATGTTTTAAATCAAACAGGGACAAAAGTTGAAGAAGTAGAATTAAATAAAGATGTTTTTGGAATCAAACCAAACGATAATGTTGTTTATGATGCAATCCAAGTTAGTATGTCTAATTGCCGTCAAGCTACAGCAAAAACTAAAAAAAGAGATGAAGTAAGCGGAGGTGGCCGTAAGCCTTGGAGACAAAAAGGTACAGGCAGAGCTAGACAAGGTTCTACTAGATCACCACAATGGAGAGGTGGAGGAATTGTATTTGGACCAACTGGGGAACAAAACTACACACTTAAACAAAACAAAAAAGAATATAGATTAGCATTAAAATCAGTTTTAAGTGCTAAAGCAAAAGATAAGGATTTGATTCTTGTTAATGAAATTAAATATGAAAAACCACAAACTAAGCAAGCGGTAAAAATGCTTGAGTTATTAAAAGCAAAAAAGAAGACTTTGTTTGTTGTTAGTGAGGATAGCATTAATTATGAAGCTTTATTATCAATGTCTAATTTAGCAAATGTTATGGTTCTATTTGCAGATGAGATAAATGTATATGATGTGGTAAATAGTGATAGCGTTGTAATGACACTAGATGCTATGAAAATGATTGAGGAGGTACTAGCATAATGGCAAAGAAAGTTAGCGAAGTGGCTGAAACTTCTACTGAAGAAGTAAAGAAAACTAAAACTGTTCGTAAAACTACAGCTAAAAAGACTGAAGTAGAGACAGAGAAAAAAGCAACAAAAACAACAGCAAAGAAAACTGCTAAAAAAGAAGAACCTGTAGTTAAGGTTGGTAAAGCCACAGTTAGTAGTTATGATTGCATCATTAGACCACTTCTTTCTGAAGAGTCTATGAAAAATATGGAAACTTTAAACAAGATTACTGTACAAGTGAAGAAAGATTCTAACAAAGTAGAAATTAAAAATGCATTTGAAGCAATCTTCGGTGTTAAGGTAAAACAAATCAATGTTTCAAATGTTCGTGCTAAAGATAAAAGAGTTGGTAAATATTACGGAAAAACAAGTTCTTACAAAAAGGCTATCATCACTTTAGCAGAAGGACAATCATTAGATTTATTAAAAAAATAGGTAAAAGAGAAATATAGGAGGGAAAAACATGGGAATTAAAACATATAAGCCTACATCGGCTGGTCGTCGTAATATGTCAACATTGGTAAACGATGAGATAACAAAGAAAACTCCTGAAAAATCATTGCTAGTTAGTATGACTAAAACTGGCGGAAGAAATAGTCAGGGAATCATTACATGTCGCCATATTGGTGGAGGACACAAAAGAAAATATCGTATCATCGATTTTAAAAGAAATAAGGATGGTATAGTTGGTAAAGTTGCTGGTATCGAATATGATCCAAATAGAAGTGCAAATATAGCTTTAATCAATTATGCTGATGGAGAAAAAAGATATATTCTAGCTCCAAAAGGATTAGAAGTAGGGCAAGAAATAATTTCTGGAGAACAAACTGATATTAAAGTTGGAAATGCACTTGCTTTAAAAAATATTCCTGAAGGTACATATATTCATAACATTGAACTTTATCCTGGAAAAGGAGGCCAACTAGTAAGAGCAGCGGGAACTGGAGCTCAAATTCTTGGTAAAGAAGGAAAGTACGTAATAGTTCGTTTAACTTCAAAGGAAGTTAGAAAATTCTTAGAAACATGTAGAGCAACAGTTGGTGTTGTTGGAAATGAAGACTATAGCTTAGTTAAACTTGGAAAAGCAGGTAGAACTAGATGGCTAGGAACAAGACCTACAGTTCGTGGTTCTGTTATGAACCCTAATGATCACCCACATGGTGGTGGTGAAGGTAAGAGCCCAATAGGTCATGATGCACCAAGAACTCCATGGGGTAAACGTGCATTAGGTGTTAAGACTAGAAATAATAAAAAAGCTTCTACTAAATTAATAGTAAGAAGAAGAAATGGTAAATAAGGAGGATAAACGAGATGGCTAGAAGTTTAAAAAAGGGACCTTTCTGTGACGAACATTTAATGAAAAAAGCTGAAGCAATTAGAGCGTCTGGAAAGAAAGAAGTAATTAAAACGTGGTCAAGAAGATCAACAATCTTCCCACAATTCATCGGCTTAACAATTGCTGTTTACAACGGTAGAGAACATATCCCAGTATACGTTACAGAAGATATGGTTGGGCACAAGTTAGGAGAATTTTCTCCAACTAGAAAATATACAGGTCATAAAGGACATACTGCTGAAGATAAGGCAGCAAATAAAGCTAAGAAGTAGGAGGGGCATATATGGAAAATATAATTGAAGCAAAAGCATCGGTTAGTAATGTAGGTGTTACTCCAAGAAAAACACGATTGGTTATTGATTTAGTTCGTGGTAAGTCAGTAGCAGAAGCACAAGCAATATTAAAAAATGTTAATAAAGCTGCTTCTCCAATTGTTTTAAAACTTATTAACTCAGCTGCAGCAAATGCTGTTAATAACCACGGTATGAATCAAGATAAGTTATTTATCAAAGAGATATATGCTGATGAAGGCGTAAAAATGAAAAGATATATGCCTAGAGCAAAAGGAAGATCATCAGGATTAGTTAAAAGAACTAGCCACATTAATGTGGTAGTTGCAGAGAGATAGGAGGGAGCAAGAAACATGGGTCAAAAAGTTAGTCCAGTAGGATTACGTGTAGGAATAAATAAAGAATGGGAATCTAAATGGTATTCAGAAAAAGATTTTGCAACTTATTTACACGAAGATATTAAAATTAGAAAGTTATTAAATAGCAAGTTAAAAGAAGCTGTTATTTCTAAAATTGAAATAGAAAAAACAAAAGAAAATGTAACTGTAAATGTTATTGCTGCTCGTCCTGGAGTTATTATTGGACAAGATGGTAAAAATGTTGAAGTTCTTACTAAAGAAATATCTAAAATAACTAAAGGTAAAAACGTTAAATTAAACGTTAAAGAAGTAGAAAATCCTGATTTAGATGCTAGAGTAATTTCTAGATGGATTGCAGAACAATTAGAAAATCGTGCATCATTTAGAACAGTTCAAAAGAAGGCAATGCAAAGAGTTATGAAAGCTGGTGCTAAAGGAGTAAAAACATTAGTATCAGGAAGATTAGCAGGAGCAGATATTGCTAGAAGTGAAGGATATAGTGATGGAATTGTTCCATTACATACATTACGTGCTGACATAGATTATGCGACTAGTGAAGCACATACAACATATGGTCGTTTAGGAGTTAAGGTTTGGATTTGTCGTGGAGAAATTCTTCCTGAGAAAAAAACTAATGAGACCGAAGAAATGAAAGGAGAGTAATCTATTATGTTAATGCCAAAAAGAGTTAAATATAGAAGACCTCATAAAATTTCATATGAAGGTAAAGCAAAAGGAAATACAGAGTTATCTTATGGGCAATATGGTTTACAAGCTTTAGAAGGAGCTTGGGTAACTAATAGACAAATAGAGGCAGCTCGTATTTGCTTAGCAAGATATACAAAAAGACAAGGTAAGATATGGATAAGAATATTCCCACATCTATCAATGAGTAAAAAACCATTAGAGGTTCGTATGGGTGCTGGTAAAGGTGCTCCTGATCATTGGGTAGCAGTAGTTAAAAATGGAACAATCTTATTTGAAATGGATGAAATACCTGAAGAGCAAGCAAGAGAAGCTTTAAGGTTAGCATCACAAAAATTACCAATTAAATGTAAAGTTGTAACAAGGAAGTGTGGTGAGTAATATGAACGTTGAAGAAATTAGAAATTTAGAAACTAGTGAAATTGAAAATCAAGTTAAAGATTTAAAACAACAATTATTTACATTAAGATTTCAACAAGCTACAGGACAATTAGAAAATCCAAATGAATTAAAGAAAATACGTAAGACTATTGCTCGTATGCTTACGGTGTTAGAGCAACGCAAGGCGCAATAGGTTAAGGAGGTAAAAGAAAATGGAAAGAAATCAAAGAAAAGTACTAACTGGCACTGTTGTGTCTGATAAGATGGATAAAACAATTACAGTTTTAGTAGAAACTTATAAAAATCACCCAATATACCATAAAAGAGTTAAATACTCTAAAAAGTATAAAGCACATGATGAAAATGGTGTTGCTTCTATTGGGGACACAGTTAAAATTATGGAAACTAGACCTTTATCAGCTACTAAACACTTTAGATTAGTAGAAGTAATCAAAAAGGCTAGTATAGCATAGGGCAAGGAGGATATTAGTATGATACAAAATGAAACTAATTTAGTAGTTGCAGATAACTCTGGTGCTCGTAGTGTAAGAGTTTTTAGATTATTGGGTGGTTCTGTTAGAAAAAAAGTTAATATTGGTGACATTGTAATATGTGCTGTTAAAGATGCCATTCCAAATGCTGCAGTAAAAAAAGGTGATGTTGTAAAAGGAATTATCGTTCGTACTAAGTATGGCGTTAATCGTCCAGATGGATCACACATCAAGTTTGATGACAATGCTGTAGTGTTATTAAAACCAGATGGTTCACCACGTGGAACTCGTGTGTTTGGGCCAGTAGCAAGAGAACTTCGTGAAAAAGGTGCAGGATGCATGAAAATTGTATCATTAGCATCAGAAGTATTATAGGAGGTAAATCACTATGAGAATAAAAAAAGGCGATAAAGTTGTAGTAATTGCAGGTGGAGAAAAAGGAAAAGAAGGTACTGTAACAAAAGTTCTTCCAAAGGAAGAAAAGGTAATTATTGGTGGAGTTAATATGGTTAAAAAACATATTAAACCTAATCAAGCAGAACCAGAAGGTAAAATTACAGAAAAAGAAGCACCTATTCATATTTCTAATGTAGCACTTGTAGATCCTAAAACTAAGAAAGCAACTAAAGTAAGATATGAAATTAAAGATGGAAAAAAAGTTAGAGTGGCTAAAAAGTCCTCTACAGTAATAGCGTAAGGAGGTAAATTATGGCTGAGACAAAGAAAACAACGACAAAGACTACTACTAGTAAAGCAACAGTAGCTAAGACAGCTACTCCTAAAGCTAAAACAGTGGCAACTAAAGAAAGAGATTCTTCAGTTAGATTAAAGTATAAATACTTGGATGATGTTGTTCCTGCTTTGATGAAAGAATATAACTATAAATCAATTATGGAAACTCCTTATATTGAAAAAGTAGTAGTAAACATAGGAGTAGGAGATGCAACTAAGAACGCTAAATTATTAGAAGAATCTGTTAGTGAATTAGCTGCTATTACAGGTCAAAAACCTGTTATCACAAAGGCTAAAAAGTCTATCGCTTCATTTAAGTTAAGAGAAGGAAATCCAATTGGTTGTAAAGTAACTCTTCGTGGGAAAAAGATGTATCAATTCTTAGATAAATTATTTACTATTTCAATTCCTCGTATAAGAGATTTCCAAGGGGTATCTAAAAATTCTTTTGATGGAAGAGGTAATTATACATTAGGTATAAGAGAACAAATCATTTTCCCTGAAATTAACTACGATCAAGTTAATGTTATTAGAGGAATGGATATTGTAATAGTAACAACGGCTAAATCTGATAAAGAAGCATTAAGTCTTCTTGAAGGATTAGGTATGCCGTTTACAAGGTAAGGAGGAAATAAACAATGGCTAAAAAATCAATGATTGCAAAATATAACAAACCTAAAAAATATAAGGTTAGAGAATATACAAGATGTGAACGTTGTGGACGTCCTCATGCAGTAATTCGTAAATTTAAATTATGCCGTATATGTCTTAGAGAATTAGCTTATCAAGGTCAAATTCCTGGGCTTAAAAAGGCTAGTTGGTAAGGAGGAAATAAAATTATGGTTATGACAGATCCAATAGCAGATATGCTTACAAGAATACGTAATGCTAATCAAATGCGTAATGAGACAGTAGTTATGCCTTCTAGTAAGATTAAAGTTGAAATAGCTAAGATTTTAAAGGATGAAGGGTACATTACTGATTATAGTGTTACTAATGATGTTAAAAAAGTACTAACATTACAATTAAAGTATAATGGTACAGAAAGAGTTATATCTGGAATCAAACGTATTTCTAAGCCTGGCTTAAGAGTGTATGCTCAAGCTCGTGAACTACCATAAGTTTTAAATGGTTTAGGAATTGCTATTATTTCTACTTCAGTTGGAGTAATGTGTGATAAAAAGGCACGTAAATTAGGCACTGGTGGAGAAGTGCTTGCTTATGTATGGTAAGGAGGTAATTGTATGTCAAGAATAGGAAATAAAATTATTACTTTACCAGAAGGAGTTACAGTTACAGTAGATAATGGTAACTTAGTAACAGTTAAAGGACCTAAAGGGTCACTTACTAGAAAATTTTATGATAAGTTAAGTATTGATGTTAATGAAAACAAGATTAAAATTTCTAGACCAGATGATGAAAAAGTAACAAAACAATTACATGGTACAACAAGAGCTTTATTAAATGGCATGGTAGAAGGTGTACATACAGGGTTTAAAAAAGAGTTAGAAATCAAAGGTATTGGTTATCGTGCTCAATTAGTTGGTAAAAATGTTGTATTAAATGTAGGATATTCTCATCCAATTACTGTTGAACCAGCAGAGGGAGTTACCTTTGAAGTTCCAAGTCAAACAGAAATTATTGTTTCAGGCATCAATAAGGAAACAGTAGGACAAATGGCAGCAGAAATTAGAAGTGCTAGAAAACCAGAGCCATATTCAGGTAAAGGTATTATGTACAAAGGCGAAAGAATCCGTCGTAAAGTCGGTAAAAAAGCAGGAAAGAAATAAAGGGAAAGGATAGGATAAAAGTATGATTAATAAAGAATCTAAAAATGAAGCTAGAAAAAGACGTCATGCAAGAGTTAGAGCAAAGGTTTCTGGAACTACAGAATGCCCACGTTTAAATGTTTATCGTTCTAATTCTCATATTTTTGCACAAATTATCGATGATACAAATGGAACAACATTAGTAAGTTCTTCAAGTTTAGCATTAAAGTTAGAACATTCTTCTAATGTTGAAGCTGCTAGTAAAGTTGGAACAGATATTGCTGAAAAAGCATTAGCAAAGAAAATTACTAATGTAGTATTCGATAGAGGTGGATACATATATCATGGTAGAGTTAAAGCTTTAGCAGAGGCTGCAAGAGCTGCAGGATTAAAGTTTTAAAAGGAGGGAAATTGAATGAAGAAAACAGAAGAACAAGTAGTAGAAACTGAAGTAACTGAAAATGTTGAAGAAACAGAAGTAAGTGAAGAAAAGGTTGAAAAGAAAAGCAAAACTTCTAAGAACGTTAAAAAGAGTGTTGCTAAACCTACTAATAAGAAAGAAAAGGATAATCGTTTTGAAGAAAGAGTTGTTTCTATTAACAGAATCTCTAAAACAGTTAAAGGTGGTCGTAAATTGCGTTTTGCAGCTTTAGTTGTTGTAGGAGATGGTAAGGGTTATGTTGGCTTTGGAACAGGTAAAGCAAACGAAGTTCCAGATGCTATTAAAAAAGCCTTAGAAGCAGCTAAGAAAAATCTTTATAAAGTACCTATGGTTAAAGGTGGAACATTCCCACATGATATCATGGGAGAATATGGTGCTTCTAAAGTATTTATGAAACCTGCTCCTGTAGGTGCTGGTATCATTGCTGGTGGTCCAGTTCGTGCTGTATTAGAATTAGCAGGAATTAAAAACGTTTATTCAAAAGTTTACGGTTCAAGATCTCCAATCAACGTAGTTAGAGCAACTATTAATGGTATAGAAAATATGAAGACAGTATCTAAAGTTGCTTCTTTACGTAACAAAGATCCAAAAGAAATTTTAGCTTAGACTTAGGAGGTGCAATAAATGAAATTAAACGAACTTAAAAGTGCAGAAGGTGCAAGAAAAGTATCAAAAAGAGTAGGTAGAGGTTATGGTTCTGGTTTAGGTAAAAACTGTGGAACTGGTAGCAAAGGTCAAAACTCTCGTAGCGGTGGAGGAGTTAGAATTGGTTTTGAAGGAGGACAAACTTCTTTATACCGTCGTTCACCTAAAAGAGGATTTACTAACTACACTGAAAAAGAATATGCAACTATTAATGTTGGTGATTTAGAATCATTAAAAGCAGGTTCTAAAGTAACATTAGAAACATTAAAAGAAAAAGGATTATTAAAGACAAAATATTCAACATTAAAGGTATTAGGTTATGGTAAACTAACTAAAAAGTTGACTGTAATTGCTAATAAATTTACTAAGTCTGCTGAAAAAGCAATTGTCGATGCAGGTGGAACTATTGAGGTGATCTAATATGATACGAAAGCTAGTCTCTATCTTTAAAAATAAAGAGTTAAGAGAGCGTATTATATTCACCCTTGGGATTATTTTAGTATTTAGATTTGGATGTACACTAGTTGTTCCTGGTGTTGATTCCAGTAGTATTACTTTTAGTGGTAGTGATATCTTCACTTTGATGAATGTCTTAGGTGGAGGTAACTTACAGTCATTTTCTTTATTTGCGTTAGGTATTTCTCCATATATTACATCATCAATTATTATTCAATTATTATCAATGGGAATCCTTCCTAAGCTAGAAGATTTAACTAAGCAGGGAGAAAAAGGAAGAAAGAAAATTGATAATGCGACAAGGTATTTGACCCTAATCTTAGCAGCAGTTCAAGGTTATGGAATAATCCTAGTAATGAAAAACAATTATGGATTAACACCTGTTGGTGGAGGAGAATTTACGACTTGGGATTATATTTATATCACAACCATCTTAGTAGCAGGTTCAATGTTCACTATGTGGTTAGCAGATAGGATTACCGCTAGAGGGATAGGTAATGGTGTATCAATGATCATCTTTACAGGTATTATTGCTAGTATACCTACACAATTTGTAAATGCTTATTATAGCTTTGTAGATTTAACAGGAAATAGTCAAGAAATGTTTACGGGATTTGTTAAATTATTAGCTTATGTTATTGTGTATTTACTAGTAATTATCTTCGTTGTGTTTATAGAAAAAAGTGTACGTAAGATACCATTACAACATTCACAAAACACTACTCAAATAAAAGCAGGAGATGTACATCACTTACCAGTAAAGTTAAATCCATCAGGAGTTATGCCAGTTATCTTTGCATCATCACTAATGATGGCTGTAGTAACAATTGCATCCATGTTTCCAAATAGTGAAGGTGCAGCAAAAGTAGCAGCAATCTTCAACTATTCAACGAAAGTTGATGGAGTGTATTGGGGATTAATTATTTATGTAGTTTTAATTATCTTGTTTACTTTCTTTTGGACTAACATGCAAATGGATTCTAAAAAATTAAGTGAAAACTTAGCTAAAAATAATTCGTTTATACCAGGAATTAGACAAGGTAAAGAAACAGAAAAATATTTATTCAGAGTTATTAATAGAGTTGCATTTGTTGGAGGCATAGTTCTTACAGCAATTGCAGTCTTACCAGTTTTACTTCCAATCTATTTTGATTTAGATGCTTCTATTGCTTTTGGTGGTACAAGTATTATAATCTTAGTAGGTGTTGCTAGTGAAACATATGAACAAATTAGATCAAAATTAGCAGGTAAAAGTTATAAAGGGTTTATGTAGGGAGGCAATATTAATGAACATTATTTTTCTAGGGCCCATCTCAAGTGGTAAAGGAACTCAAGCAAAAGTTATAGCAGATAAATATCATTTAGAAGCTATATCAATGGGTGATTTACTAAGAGAGAGAAGAAATATTCAAGATGAAATAGGTTTTAAAATTGCTTCTTTACAAAAACAAGGTTTACTTGTTGATGATGATATAACTTTGCAAGTTTTAGAAGAAAAAGTTTCTAAGTGCAAAGAAAAAGGAATTCTATTTGATGGATTTCCTCGAACAATTAATCAAGCTAAATTACTTGATGAATTATTAAAAAAGTATGGCAGGAAAGTTAATAAAGTTATTAACTTTGAAATAGATGACAAGGCTATTATTGATAGAATTGGTGGCCGAGTAATATGTAAGTGTGGTGAAACATATCATACATCTTACAAAAAACCTGCAAAAGAAGGCATTTGTGATAAATGCGGACAAGCTTTATATCAAAGAGATGATGATACTGAAGAAGGAATTAAAAAGAGATTAGAGGTATATCATACACAAGTTGTCCAATTAATAGATTTGTATGAAGGGCGAAATCTATTAGCAAATGTTAATGCTCTTCAAAGTATTGAAAAGGTATCTAGTGATATTATAAAGATACTTGGAGGTAGTAGTAGTGATAACTAGAAGAAATGAAAAGGAAATAGAATTATTGAGACATGCTGGTAAAATAGTAGCAATGACTCATGATTACCTAAAACCTTTTATCAAAGAAGGAATCTCTACGAAGAAACTTGATGAATTGGCTGAAAAATTTATTCTAAGTCAAGGTGCTACTCCTTCTTTTAAAGGATATGGAGGGTTTCCAGGCAGCATTTGTACTTCTATTAATGATGTATTAGTCCATGGGATACCTAATGAGAAACATATTTTAAAGAATGGAGATATTATTTCTGTTGATATTGGTGCAAATTATAAAGGATATCATGGAGATAGTGCTTGGACTTATGCCGTAGGAGAAGTAAGTGAAGAAGCTAAGGAGCTAATGGAAGTAACTGAAAAATCTCTTTACTTAGGCTTAGAAAAAGTAAAACCAGGAAATAGAATAAGTGATATTTCAAATGCCATTCAGACTTTTGTTGAGGCTCATGGTTATGGTGTTCCAAGAGATTATACTGGACATGGAGTTGGTAGTAGTCTTCATGAAGATCCAATTATTCCTAATTATGGAATAGCTGGAAGAGGACCTAAAATTGTTTCAGGAATGGTTATTGCAGTAGAACCTATGGTTACACTAGGAGATTATCATACAAGGACATTATTAGATGACTGGACAGTGAAAACCTTGGATGGTAAAATTACTGCACATTATGAGCATACGGTAGTAGTTACAGATGATGGTTATGAAATTTTAACTAAAATCTAAAAGGAGGTTATTAAATGGCAAAAGAAGATGTAATTGAAATTGAGGCTTTAGTAGTCGAGACTTTACCTAATGCACAGTTCAAGGTAAAGTTAGATAACGGGATGGTGATTTTGGCCCATGTTTCTGGTAAAATCCGCAACAATTCTATCCGCGTTTTACTAGGTGATAGAGTCACTGTAGAAATATCCCCATATGATTTAACACGTGGGCGTATCAAATATCGTTTTCCTACTAATTATAAACCTAATTAATTTACTTGGTTTATTTAGGAAAATATTGTAAAATTATAAAGAAATTAATGTAAGGAGGAAGGAACTATGAAAGTAAGACCTTCAGTAAAACCAATTTGTGACAAATGTAGAGTAATTCGTAGAAAAGGTCGTATTATGATTATCTGCGAAAATCCAAAGCATAAACAAAGACAAGGTTAATTAAAAGGAGGAAAAAATTAATGGCACGTATTGCTGGAATTGATATACCAAACGATAAAAGAGTGGTTATATCATTAACTTATGTATATGGTATTGGGAAACCATTGGCTCAAGAAATCTTGAAGACTGTAAATATCTCAGAAGATAAAAGAGTAAAAGACTTAACGGAAGAAGAGTTAACTAAGATTCGTAATGAAGTTTCAAAGTATAAAGTTGAAGGTGATTTAAGAAGAGAAGTTGCTTTAAATATTAAACGTTTAAGTGAAATTGGTAGTTATCGTGGATTAAGACATCGTAAAGGGTTACCTGTAAGAGGGCAAAGCACTAAGACTAATGCACGTACTCGTAAGGGACCACGTAAGACTATCGCTAATAAGAAGAAAGCAACACAATAAGGAGGTTAGAGAGAGATGGCTAAAGCAACAACTAAAAAGACTACTGCTAGTACAGCAGTTCGTAAAAAAAGAGCTCGTAAAAATGTTGTTAAAGGTGTAGCACATATCCATTCAACATTTAATAACACAATCGTTACTATAACTGATGAAGCAGGCAGTGTTTTAACTTGGTCTAGTGCAGGAGCATTAGGTTTTAAGGGAGCAAAGAAATCTACTCCTTATGCAGCTCAAATGGCAGCAGAACACGCTGCAACTAGTGCAAAAGACTATGGAGTTAAAACAGTAGATGTAAATATTAAAGGACCTGGATCTGGTCGTGAAGCAGCAGTTAGAGCACTTCAAGCAGCAGGTTTAGAAATTCAAGCGATTATTGACGCAACACCAGTTCCACATAATGGTTGTCGTCCACCTAAGCGTCCACGTGGATAATATTGAGTAAAGGAGAAACAATAATGAGAAAGTTTGAAAAACCAAAAATTTACCCATCAAATGAAGTAAATGAACCAAATTATTTAAGAGTAACTATTGAACCACTTGAAAAAGGATTTGGTACAACTCTTGGAAATGCTTTAAGAAGAGTATTATTATCATCTATACCAGGTGCTAGTGTATATGCAATAGAAGTAGAAGGTGCAAGACATGAATTTAGTGCACTTGATGGTATAAGAGAAGATGTAACAGCAATCGTTTTAAATCTAAAAGATTTAATTCTAAAGATTGATGATGAAGATAACATTAAGAAAGAATTAAAAATTTCAGTAAAAGGACCAAAGGTAGTTACTGCGGCAGATATTGTATGTCCTGGTGATGTTGAAGTTGTAAATAAAGATTTATATATTGCAACAGTAAGTGCTGGTGGAACTTTAAATATGACTATTTATGCTAGAAATGGTCGTGGATATGTAACTGCAGAGAATAACAAAGGTAGTAAGACACATTTTGGAATTATTCCTACAGATTCTAATTATTCTCCAGTTAGAAAAGTTTCTTATGAAACAGAGCCAACACGAATTGGACAAAGCACTAACTATGAAAAACTATATTTAGATGTTTGGACTAATGGTGGAATGTCTCCAAATGAAGCAATTGCTGTAGCTTCTAAGATTTTAAATGAATACTTATCATTATTATGTGATTTGAGCAATTTAGATAAATATGAAGCAATTTTACAAGAAACAGTTGCACCTGTAGTTAATAAATTTAATGATATGACAATTGAAGAATTAGATTTATCTGTTCGTTCTTATAATTGTTTAAAGAGAGCTAATATTCAAACAGTTCAAGAATTAATTTTAAGAACGGAAGAAGATTTATGCAAAGTTCGTAATATGGGTAAAAAATCTATTAAAGAAGTAAAAGATAAAGTGGCAAACTTAGGATTAAGCTTCAAAGATAGTAACTAGGAAGGAGGAAGTTAAATGTCAAGAAAAACTTTTCACGGTAAAGTAGGCGTAAAATTTAAAACAGGATATACTAGTAGTAAAGAAAAATCAATGTTACGTAATGTTGTAACTGACTTAATTGTATATGGTAGAGTAGAAGTAACATTATCTACTGCTAAAAATTTAGTAGAATTAGCTGATGAAATGGTTACTTTAGGTAAAAGAGGAGATTTACATGCTCGTAGACAAGCAGCAGAAGTTATTAGAGATGTTTATGTTGATAAAGATCAAACAAAGACAGCTTTACAAAAATTATTTGATGAGATAGCTCCTAAATATGCTGATAGAAATGGTGGGTACGCAAGGGTATTAAAAACTGGTAATAGACGCGGTGATAATGCTCCTATGGCTATTGTTGAACTAGTATAAGGAGATAGTAAATGTCACAACAAAGAAAAATTATTAGAAGGCAAGCAAATTTAAAAAATGATTCTAATAAAGATAGCGAAAAAGCTAATTTTGCTACGATTGTAATGAGAGTGTTTATTATTGTAGTTTTAGTAGCGATGTTAGTGGGATTAGCAATTCAAATTATTGTTTACTAGATATAAAATGGAAAAGTTTATCTTTTCTGTTTTTATTTGTTACCTTGTAAAATATAATTAAATATAGTATAATAATTAAATGTAGGAGTGATATATAAATGGCTGATGAGCTGAAATGGTGTTTAATAGGCGGAATATTACTATTAATCATCATTATTCTAATAGTAGTTTTAAAAGCAAAATCTAAAAAGAAAAATAATTATGAATTTCCAGAATTATTAGAAGCTTTAGGTGGTGCAAGTAATATTTCTAATCTTAGTTTAAACGGTTCACGAATCAGTTTTAACTTTGAAAACAAAAAGAATGTTGACAAAGAACAAGTTAAAGAAAATGGAGTGGAAGCTATTGTTGTTTCTAATAAAAAGATAACTTTAGTAATAGGTAAAAAAGCTCCATTAGTGTACAAGTATTTACAAAATAATATAAAAGCATAGTAAGTTAAACTATGCTTTTTATTTTCTAGTTAGAAGTAGTATAAGTACCTGGATATGGTGTTTGATAATAAGTAGGATAATAATAGACAGGATAAGGATAATAAGTAGGATACGAGTAATTGTATTGAGGTCTACCTGCGATATAACCGATTAAAGCACCACCTACAAAAGGTAAAATAGGCCCAATGAATCTTTCTTCTCTTGGGTTATATTGATATGTATAATAAGGTCTATTCATAATTAAAAGTCCCCTTTCTATCACAATATATTCCACAAATCAAAAAAAGTTCTTTAAGATTCTATTTAATTCAGCGATAGGCAAACCAACGATGCTATTATATTCTCCATTAATTTTCTTTATAAACAAAGAAGCTTTACCTTGAATGGCATAACTTCCTGCTTTATCTTCATATTCATCATTTAATAAATATTCATCTATTTCTTCATCACTCAAACTATAAAAATAAACTTCATTCACCGAAGAAAAAGAAATGGTTCTAGTAGAAGACATAACACAAACACCTGTAATAACATAATGCATATTACCAGAAAAAGTTTTTAGCATTTCTCTTGCTTCGGTTTTATCCTTAGGTTTACCATAAATTTTATTGTTATACACGATCAAAGTATCAGCACCAATTACTATATCACCTTTATAATCTTTTGAAACACTTTTAACTTTTTGAACCGCAAAGTACTCCGCTAAATCCATACAATTAATAGAATCAGGAATAGATTCATCAAAATCACTAGGTACAACCTTAAAATTATTCACTATTTTCTTTAATAATTCTTTTCTTCTAGGAGAAGAACTAGCCAAAATAATCATTATATTTTAAACCTCTCATCATTAGTTTCTAAATATAAGTCTTTATAAATATTATTTTTATTAGAATATAAATATCTAAAATAAATATACAAAACTCTACCTATATAAATAAGTGCATAAATAGAAGTAAAATCAGCTTTAAATAACAAAGCACCACAACTAGCAATTAATAAGGCAGGTAAAGCAGATGTAAGCGAAATTTTCAAACATTCTCGATATTTAAATCCTTTTTTCTTTTTAAATAAAGTAGTACTTTTTAAAATAAATGAAGAAACTAAGATAAAAACCAAGAAGGATAATAAAGCGCTTGCAATGCCTACTAATAACTGAGTATCTAAAGTAGATAAATAAGTTTTATAAATAAAATTAGTAACTTCTTCGTTAACTAATTCAGGAGAAGAAAGTAATTTATCACTAATAGTTTTAAAATCATAACCTTCAAATTCACTATAATCTCCAAGTATTTCATAAGTTTTTACATTTTGATTTACATAGTCTCTTTCGACATAACGAATCTTTATATAGTTATTCAAAAGAATAATAAGATTATCCGTATCTTTAACAGGTGAATAAGTAACAGATATGTCGCTAGAAATATTAGGTTCATTGGCAATAATTGTATATTTGTAAGTTCTTTGTGTTGCTTCATCATAAAATTCCACTACTTGATTAACTTTAATAGAATTCTCAGTACATGTCAAAACTTCCTTTTCAATTTTACAATCAAGAGAGCTAGTTAAAAGTGTTTCCATAGGCTTATAAATGCCAGGGAAATTTTTAATAATCTCAGAACTATTTTTATTAATTGATGTAAAATAGGTTGGAAAAGCCGTCATAAAAATAGTTAGTAAAAAGATAATTAAAGGAACCAAAAAAGAATTCTTTCTTCTGTTGAATAATTCTTTGCTATTAAATATTGATTTAAATAGCGATTTAATATTTAGGATAAATTTGTTTTTCATTAATTCACTTCTTTCATGTTTCATGAAAATTTTAATATAAATTGTCTAAATAAACAATATTTATTGTTTATAAAGATTTATTTTGATAAAATTTATTATAGGTGACAGTGAAATGAAAAAATTCAAATATGTATATAGTTTCTTTATTGTTTTATTTTTAATGGTTCTTTTTAAATCAGGAAATGTTCAAGCAAGCACTAATAGCGATTATAAATTAGGCTATGAATATAGTGAAGATAAAACGATGTTTTATTTATATAGTCCTACGGCTAGTAAAGTAAGTGTAGTAGTAGATGAAGTTGGAAGTGCTGATTTTGTTAAAAGTAATAATATTTGGATAGGATATGTTCCAGGTAATTTAGAAGGAAAAGAATATTCTTATAAAATTGAATATGAGGATGGAATTGTATATGAAAATGTTTTAGATCCATATGGTAAATATTTAAATTATAGTAAAACTAGAAATGTTATTTATGGGGATAATATAACATTTATAGAGAACTGGGATGGGGTAACCACCTTAAATATAAAAGATAAAAATAAAGTTATTTATGGGTTAAATATTGAAAATTTTACTAGTAGTAGCACTTGGACTGGTACAGAAGAAAATAGAGGAAAGTTTTTAGGAATGATTGAAGCTAATACTAGATATAATAATGAATATACAGGTTTTGACTACATTAAAAATTTAGGAATTACATATATAGAAATACCTATGATTAATAGTGATATAACGCCATTTGCTTTAGATAATAAATATACGGTAGGCACTGATAGTTATTCAAGTAATCTTGAGTTCAAACAAGTTATAAGTTCTTATTATGCGAGCGGAATTGGGGTTATCGTAGAGTTTGATTATAAAAAACTATCAACAGACTTTATTAATAATATAAGTAAAGTTAGTAGCGAATACATTAATAATAATCAGTTGAATTTAAATAGTGAATCTACACAAAGATATTTAAAAGATTTGCTAGTATATCTAGCAAGTGAATTTAAAATATCAGGAATTAGAATAGAAAATATGTGTGATTATCCTAGTAGTTACATTAATGAATTAACGAATAATTTATTAGGGGTTAATGGGCAAATCATGATTTATGGGGATGAAAGTTGTGCTGTAAGTATTAACAATGCGAACATTAAATTAGTAAATGGGAGTTTAAACTATGGTTTGGTTGGTAATTTATTAAATAAAGAAGAGACAGGAATATTAGATGGTAATTATAGTAATGAAATTATAGAAACATTAAAGTTTAGTTTATTAAGTAGTGTTGATAATGGAGAAATTGATTATTCGCTTGTAAAAGGAGTAACTAATAAAAGTTACTGGAATAATACGTCTTCATATCAAATAATAAATTATTTAGGTGGTAGAAATGGATTGTCATTGTTTGATAAATTATATATTAACAATTTATCAAGCACCGAACTAATTAAAGAAAAAGTAATTCTAGGATTTTCAACTATGATGATTAGTGGAGGTATTCCATATATATATTCGGGTGATGAATTTTTAATGTCATATTTATCTAGTAAAGAAGCTGATTCCATATGCACAGAGAATGATGCTTTTTGCTTTCATACAGAAGAGCAATATAAAAGTTTAGATTGGAGTAAAGTTTACAGCAATAGTCATACAATAAAATCTTTGCAATCATTAATTAATTTTAGAAAAGGAGATAATACTATTATTCAAACATCTTCAGTTATCTTAAAAAATAATTTTAAAATATATATTAATCAAGAGCAACCAGGAGTTTTAGGATATACTAGGGAATACCCAAATGCTTATAATAGAGAAACAGAAAAAGTGTTCGTAGTATTAAATTATTCTCATAATGAATATGTGTTAACGGATATGACTGGAGAAGGCTGGACAGGATTATATAATTATAATGCATCTAATAGGGATGGAGAAAAAATAATTTTAAATGCTAATTCTTTGTATATGGAAAAGAAAATTAAACAGCCTAAAGTTAATAGTTGGGTTACTTTGATTTTAGTTGTAGGAGTAATAGGAGGACTATATTGGCTTAATATTGTTTTAAATAAGAGATTGGTGGAGAAAAAAGGATATGACATCAATAAAATAAAGAAAAAATATCGACCATTTATCAATAAAAATAAAATAAAAGAAGCAGATAAAACAAAAGAACAACCAGAAGAGGAAAAAAACGAAGAAAAAGAGAAAGAAGAATAAAATAAAAAGTCTTTTAGTTAAAAATCTAAAAGACTTTTTTTGATATTACAGTATACTAATTTTCAGCTATTTTCTCTTCAATATTTTTATTTTCTTTTCTAGAATATTTTTGATTTCTATTTTCTCTTTTTATAAAGTTATAACTTTCACCATTTTCTACTTTATTCATAATTACAGGGATAATCATTGGGTTTCTTCTAGTTTTGTGAAATAAAAATGTTGAAACAGTACTTTTAACAGCATTTTTTATTTGTAAAAAAGTGGTTTTCTCTTTTTTAAATAAGTTTTCTAGAGTATCACTAACTAAGTTTTCTATTTCTGTTATTAACTGGCCATTTTCTTTAATATAAATAAATCCTCTAGACAAGACAGAAGGTTTAGTAAGAAGAATGTTGTTTTTAGAATCGATACTTATTAAGATGGCAACTAATCCATCAGTTGATAGAAGTTTACGATCTTTTATAACAGCAGTAGACAAACCATTAATATCATGCCCATCAATATATATATCATCGGCTTCTATTCGATAGTTCGCTAATGTAACTTTTCCTTTATCTAAACACAAGACATCGCCATTAGCAAGTACAAAAGTATTTTCTTTTTTTACACCAACTTCTTGTGCAAGCTCAGTGTGTAACTTTAACATACGATATTCACCATGTATAGGCATAAAATACTGAGGTTTTATAAGTTTTAAAATTAATTTTAATTCTTCTCTAGCAGCGTGTCCTGAAGTATGTAGGTTAGATAAAACGGAATTAGTTAAAACAGTTACTCCAGCACGGCTTAAATTATTTACAAGTTTATTAATATTAGCAGTATTTCCTGGAATTGGACTAGAAGATAAAATAATAGTATCACCAGGCATCAATTTAACATATTTATGTTGCCCACTTGCAATACGAGATAAAGCTGCCATCGATTCACCTTGAGTACCAGTACAAAATATCAATATTTCATCAGGTCTTAAAGTATTGGCAATCTCAGGTGAAATAAAAGTGCTATCAGGGCATTTAATATAACCTAATTGTCTTCCCAACATAATGTTTTTTTCCATTGATCTACCTAAAACTAATATTTTTCTTTTAAATAAAACAGCAGCTTCAACAATTTGTTGAATTCGATGTACATTTGATGAGAAAGTAGCTACGATTATTCTGCTATTGGAATTTCTAAAAATATCGTGAATAGAAGAAATAACAGCCTTCTCACTAAGAGTTGTGCCAGGAATTTCAATATTCGTAGATTCACTCATAAGTAATGTGACATTCTCTTCTCCTAGCTTAGCAATTTTCAATAAATCAATATCTTTACCAACAGGTGTTAAATCGACTTTAAAATCACCAGTTTCCACAATTTTTCCATTAGGAGTATCAACAATAATACCCATACTATCTGGAATAGAATGCGTGGTGTTAAAAAAAGAAAACAAGAAACAATCAACCTTAAAATTACTATTCTCATTTATTTCAATAATTTTACTTTTTCTTTCCATTTTATTCTCATCTAGTTTATTACGAATAAAGGCTGCTGCTAACCTAGGTGCATAAATACAAGGAATATTGATATTTTTTAGTAAAAAAGGAATTCCTCCAATATGATCTTCATGACCATGTGTTATAACTAATGCCTTTACTTTTTCATTATTTTCTACTAAATATGAGTAATCAGGTAAAATGTAATCAACACCAGGCAAGTATTCATCGCCAAACATAACTCCAGAATCAATAATAACAATTGAATCACCATGTTGTATACAATACATATTTTTACCTACTTCACCTAAACCACCAAGTGCGAAAACTAGGGTTTTAGTTGAAGTTTCAACTAAATCTTTCATTTTTTTCTCTCCTTATCTAAATTATAATTTCTTTTAAATTTGATCAGTTTTTTGACTTTTACTATTATAGTATTATAATTATCTAATGTAAAGAAGTTTTAATAAATCTTTTAGTAATTTTATTAAAAGTAAATGGATATAATATAACTAATGAAAGGAAAGTATTAATACTAATATAGATAAAATGAAAAAAGTGTCTTTGATATTAATATTGTTTATCATAACTATAAGTTTAACGAGTTTTATTATAATAAAAGCATATGATAAAGATAAAATAAATATTTTAGTTTATGGAGTAGATGGAAGAGAAAATGATGAAATAGAGAGAAGCGACGTTATTATTTTGATGAATTACAATTTTAGTAATGGATCAATTACAGCAACTTCAATTCCTAGAGATAGTTATGTGAAAATAACTTGTAAAGATAATGCATATGATAAAGTTAATCATGCGTATGCTTTTGGTGGAGAAGAGTGTTTAAATGAAACGGTTAAACAATTATTTGATATAAAAGATTTGAAAAATATAATGTTTAATTTTGAAAATGTAGTAGAAATAGTGGATTATTTTGGATATATAGAATTGACTCCTAATTTTACCTTTTGTCAATCTGATGAAAGTTTTACAAATAAGTATTGTTTTGAAAAAGGTAAAAAAATTTTAGCGGATGGGAAGCAGGTTTTGGCATACATGCGTAATAGAAAATCTTTGCCTAATGGAGATTTTGATCGTATTAAAAATCAAAGGCAAGTTTTGCAAGTGCTAATAGAAAAAGTTTTAAAGTTAAGTGTTATAGATAAAATTAAGTTTTATAATTATTTTAAAAAGAGAGTAGATACAGATATAGGCTTGGATGATTTAAACATAAAAAAATTAATTAATATTAAACAAATCAAATTAAATGAATATACTTTAAAGGGGGAGGGTTTTATTGACACATATTATTACTATAAACTAGATCAAGAGCATTTAGAAAAGATAAAAAAATATTATATCTAATATTGTCATAAAAAAGCATCAATGGTATAATAGGAAAGCATGGTTCCTTAGCCAAGTTGGTAAGGCAATTGACTGCAACTCAATGATCGCCGGTTCGAGTCCGACAGGAACCTCCATTTTGATACTTTTAAAAAAATTAAAAAAGTATTGAAATAATTATTGCCTTTTGGTATTATATGTAGGCAGTTTGCATCGGAATGTAGCACAACTTGGTAGTGCATCTGGTTTGGGACCAGAGGGTTGCAGGTTCAAATCCTGTCATTCCGACCATTGTATGTGGGGTCATAGCTCAGCTGGGAGAGCACCTGCCTTGCACGCAGGGGGTCAGGGGTTCGATCCCCCTTGGCTCCACCAAATTGTTTTATGGCGGAATAGCTCAGTTGGCTAGAGCATTCGGTTCATACCCGACAGGTCGTAGGTTCAAGTCCTATTTCCGCTACCATATGTGTATGGACCCTTAGCTCAGTTGGTTAGAGCTCCCGGCTCATAACCGGTCGGTCGTAGGTTCGAGTCCTACAGGGTCCACCACTTGTTATATATGGAGGAATACCCAAGTGGTTGAAGGGTCCGGTCTTGAAAACCGGTAGGGGCTGAGAGGCCCGCCAGGGTTCGAATCCCTGTTCCTCCGCCAGTTTGCTAAATTTATATATCGCGGGGTAGAGCAGTCTGGTAGCTCGTCGGGCTCATAACCCGGAGGTCGTAGGTTCAAATCCTTCCCCCGCAACCAGGTTCTGTGGTGTAGTGGTTAACATGTCTCCCTGTCACGGAGAAGATCGCGGGTTCGATCCCCGTCAGGACCGCCATGGCTCGATAGCTCAGTTGGTAGAGCAGAGGACTGAAAATCCTTGTGTCGCCAGTTCAATTCTGGCTTGAGCCACCATCTAAAGGTAAGTAAGGTTCCAAAGTGATGGAATCTTTTTATTTATAAAGGAAAATAAAAAAAATTATTAATTGCTTTTTTGAATGAATAATTATACGAATATCGTATAATAATAGAAAGATAAGTGAGTGATTTGGTTGGGTGCTACTTATCTTTTTTAATTTAAAAAATGCGATAAAAGCCAGTTGTGGGTAAAAATGAGTAATTATTGTTAAAAAAGACCAATATAAAAAAGTTAAAAACTCAAATTTGTTATCTAGTACTTTAGTTTTTTTAATCTTTTGCAACAGTAAAATTGTATAGGTAAATAAGTAAAAAAAAAGACAAATAAGTCATTTAATTAACTTATTTGTCAACAATTTGACATTAAGAAATTCTTAGTGCTTTAACTACTGTCAATTTATTAAATATTTATTTTTTCCTATTAGAAGTAGATTTACTAGGTTTATTAAAAGCTAGTACTAACAATAAAATACCTGCAACTAATAATGAAACTACAAATATCCATAAAATAACAATATCTTGAATAAATGGTTTTGCAAAACAATAAGTTCCAAACGTAACTAAAGCAATAGAAACAGCTAGGTACCATACAGGATATACTTCTTTACTATCAGATCTATGATAATAAGCTCTAAATAATTCAATAGCACCCCTAGTCCATAGTATTAAACCAAATATTTGACAAGCACCACTAACGTTGATAATTTTAAATTGGCTAAAGATACATCCAAGTGCAATTAATGATAAAAGAGCAAATTCTACGATAGTTAATACTTTAATAACTCTTTTTCCAGGAGCCTTGACTTTTTTTGCTAAATATAAAACTAAATAAGCAATAATACAAGCAGCAATTAAAAGATTAATTATTTTAGTACCCCAATCTTTCCAAGGACAACCATCCCAGAATCCCCAAATAGGAGCAAATAAAAGTGCCGCTAGCAAACAAATTATCCCTAAAATTATACAAACAACCTTATTTTTAAATATTTTTCTCATTTTTAATCTCCTTTCTAAAGAGATTTTATACTTAAAAAAAATATAATGCAATTAAATTTTATAATTAATTATAAAAAGTAAATATTAGGTATTGTTTTTGCTGTTTAATGAATTGTATAATTAAACAAGAAGGTGAAAAAAATGAGGAAAGGAAAAACTTTTGAGCAACTTTTAGATATTATTTTAAAAGTATTTGGGACCTTTTTATTTGTTTTTATTTTGTATATCATAAGCAAAAAAACAAATAGTTTTGCCTATGACTATTTCATTTTCCCGTTTATTTCAATTATATTCATCTTTATGTGTGGAGTTAATGTAGGTAAATGTTTAGAAAAAATTAAAAGAAATGAAGAAATTGGCTTTTTTACCAAAAATAAAAAGAAAAAGAATCAAACAAAGGAAATTCAAACTGAGTTTACAATCAATGGAAAAACAGAAATATTACCCGATAAGAAAATTTTAAAAGAAGTAAAAGAAAATGATACAATACATATAAAAGTGTTTAATTATGATGATGTTATAGGGAAGGAAAAATAAAAATATTAAAATGAAAAAGATAGGTATTATTTCTTTAGGGTGTAGTAAGAATTTAGTAGATTCAGAAATGATTTTAGGTTTATTTAAAAATCAAGAAAAAATATGTTTTGTTAATAAAATAGAAGAATGTGATTTAATTATTATTAATACATGTGGGTTTGTCGAGAGTGCAAAAAAAGAGGCTTTGGATACTATTTTTGATTGCGTTAATAAAAAGAAAAAAACTTGTAAAATATTAGTATCAGGATGCCTAGCTCAAAGATATAAAAAAGAACTGATTGAGAGTGTTCCAGAGATTGATTATGTAATGAGTATTAATGAGTATGGTAGAGCAGGAGAAATTATCTCTAATTTATTAAACAATGAAAAACTTAATAGTATAGGACTTGTAGAGACAAATAAAGTTAGTTTAACACCTAAACATTATGCTTATATTAAAATAGCAGAAGGCTGCCGTAACAATTGTAGTTATTGTGCGATACCTTTAATAAGGGGAACATTAGTAAGCAAAGATAAAAACATTATTTTAAAAGAAATAGAAATAGCTATTAATGAAGGTAAAGAAGAGATTATCTTAATAGCACAAGATACATCGGGATATGGGTATGATAAAAACGATAATTATTATCTTGAAGATTTATTAAAAGATATTTTGAAAACAAGTGTTAAACAAATAAGAATGCTTTATTTATATCCTGATGAAATTACTGATTCCTTAATAGATTTAATAGCTAAAGAGAAACGTATTGTTCCTTATTTTGATATTCCTTTACAACATGTAAATAACGATTTATTAAAAAATATGAATAGAAGAGGGACAAAAGAAGAGATTATCGAAATCATTAACAAAATAAGAAATAAAGTAGAAGGATCCATTATAAGGACAACTTTTATAGTGGGTTATCCAGGTGAAAATGAAAAACAATTTTTAGAATTATGTGATTTTATAAAAAAATATCCTTTTGATCGATTAGGAGCATTTACATATTCTAAAGAAGAAAATACTCAAGCTTATAGTTTTACTAAACAAGTTCCTGAAAAAATAAAAGAAAAAAGACTTAATACTTTAATGAATATTCAAAAAGATATTTCTTTAGAATTAAATAAGAAAAAAGTAGGAAAAACATATAAAGTAAGAGTGGAGATTTATAATCCTCTTAGTAAAGAATATCGTGGTAGAAGTTACATGAGCGCACCAGATAATGTAGATGGTTATGTTTATTTTACTAGTAAAGATAAAATAGATATTGGTGATTTAGTTGATGTAAAAATAACAGAAGCAAAAATTTATGATTTAAGAGGGGAGAAAATTTAAGGATAGGCATAGTATATAAAGAGGTGTGTCTATGCATAATAATTACAAAATACTTCATGAAAAAATATTTAAAAATATTCGTAAAAATTTAGTAAATCTAGATCCAGATTTAGTTTTACAATATTTGTTATGGTTAGAAAAGAAAACAGTTTACTTTAGGCAAAGTGTTTTAAAAGTTAGTTATGGTGCTCAACCGGATGATATACAAAGAGGAGATATCGTATGGGTAGAGTTTGGCGTAAATGTTGGTAATGAGCTAAGTGATGTTTTTACTAAAGGGCATTATGCTTTAGTGTGGGCTGTTGATTTAGGTAATGTAGTGGTTATACCTCTTACGAGTAGAAATTCATATAACTCAGTGCTATGTTTAGATTTAGGTGTTATAAAAGGATTAAATGATGATGGAATAACTAGGTCATATCTAAAGTTAGATGCTATTAGGTCAATTAGTAAAAGAAGAATAGGGAGAATGCCTAATAAACCACAAGGTAAACTAACTTTAAACCAAAATCAGCTAGATAAAGTTAAGGAACATATTTATAATTATTTTGTGAAAAAAGATGTTAATAATTATTCTAATGAATTAGAAATTTTAAATTATATTGCTTTTCATATAGAAAACAATTAAAAATATTTTGCTTTTAATAAATTTATAGTATTATTTATGTGTTGCTGCCTTAGTTTAGTGGTAGAACGAAGCCATGGTAAGGCTTAAGTGTAAGTTCGATTCTTACAGGCAGCACCATATTTGTTGAAATAAAATGAAGCAAAATATTGAAAATAAAGAGATAACTTTATATGGTTCTACGAGTGTTTAGTAAATAAAATTTAAATTTTATGGTACTCTTTAATTGAAGTTATATTATAGGAGAGATTTTATGGTAAATGAAGCAAATTATAATTTAGTTAAATTAACTTATAATATGACTCTATTAGATGCATTTACTATTTGGATGCAAAAATCTGATAAAAGTTTTTTGGCATGTTTTAAAGAATCAATAGTTAACAATCAAGTTAGTCTTAAATTAAATAATAAAGAAGTTCCTGCTAGAGATATACTAGCAGATGCTATAAAATCTGTAAAAAGCACTGTTGTTATTCAAACTGTTTGTTATATATATGAAATGCTGTATAAAAATTATGATTATGGGTTAAGCAAAGATAAAGCAACTTTTGATAGAATAAAAAATAATGTCTTACAAGGTAATAAAAGTTTTAATAATGAGCAACTATTAAGTCATATAAGAAATGCCATAGCGCATAATGATGATTTAGATACCCCGTGTTATGATTATGACTTTATTAGAGAAGTATTTACTTTCTTGCCAACTAAAAAGAAGCAGACTAATAATTCTACTAGAGTAATAATAAGTGAAGAAGAACTAGTAACATTAATGGTTCAATATATTAAGAATATTAGCGAATACAAACAGCTGAATTATATTTTAGATATAGATATTGATAAAATTAGGTCTAAGAAACTTATATACAATGTAGAAGAGTTTATTAAATTAAGAAATATTAGAACAAATGAAATATTACACCCTGATGAGAATCAAAGAAAAATAATAAAACAATTAATTTTAGATATTAGAGATAATAAAATAAAAGAAACTGATAATTTAAATTTCTTTTATCCCTATAAGCAAAATACTTTAAATAATTTTATTAGAACAATTGATTTTTATCATTTATTAAATTGCTTAAAAAAATTAAGAGGTGAAAATCTTCAAAATTTTATTTCTACAGCAAGTATGCACACTCCGAGTGGGTTAACGGAATTAAAAGATTTTGGGGATATTCTTAGTATGTTTTTAAGTAACAATTTATTTCAAATATTTTCAACAACTCCTAATAATGTGCTGCACGACCAAATAAGTAGTGAATTGAGTTATATTCCTTTAAATAAATTAAGAAATGCTATAATGCATGGAACATATTATAAAGATATAAATGCTAGTTTGTATATTTATGATGGGCCTAGAGATGATAAAACAGAAGAAAAATTAGAGTTTATAGATAGCTTTGATTGTGAAACTTTAGATATGTTGATAAAGAGATTATTTATTGCTAAGTGTCAAAGTTTAACGGAGAATAATAAAGAAAATCAAGTTTTGAAAATCAAGTTTTGAAAAAGTGAATGTTAATATGATTTTTAGGAAGAAAACAAGGTATTTTAATTTCTATAACCAGTACCTTCTTTAAGAAACAAATTGATACAATTTCTATATATAAAACAAAAGAATAAAAATATGAATAGCCAAGCAAATTGGCATGTTAAGTGTTACAAAGTCAAAAAAATATCAATTTGTAACACTTTTTGCTTAGTTTATGATTTATTCAAAGTATGATTAAAAAAGTTTAGTAGAAGAGAGAATGAATATTATTCGTAAAAATATTTGTTTTAAAAAGTTTTACGGATGTATATAAAGTGGTAATATAAGTGTATTTTCTGTGAAAATAAATGCTACAATATATATAGTATTCAGATTCTGACCTGAATAATCGGAATTTTAATTTGTTGATTATTAAAAAGCTTCGTTCGTTGACCAAAATGCAATTTTTGACAGTTTTGGCCAACGACAATGATTTCTAATAATGTGATAAAATATAGGTTTGTAAAAAATATCTCTCATTTTTAATAAAAATGTTGTTTTGGAGAATAATGGCGGTATATTGATTTTGTATAGAGGAAAACTTATGAAATTAATAGATAGAAAGTATTATTTAAATAAAGTGATAAACACTTTATATTAAAGTTATTACTGGTGTTAGAAGTTCAGAAAAATCTAAATTGTTAGAAGCATTTAAAAAATATGTTCTAAGTGATGAGATTAACTCTAATGCTATACATATTAATTTTAATCTTCCTGATTTTGAAAAATTGCTGGAATATCATGAATTATATGATTTTGGAAAAGCAATAAATGGTCTTCACGCATTAAAAAAGTTTGATATTTATATAGTAATAGGGTCAAATGATTTCTTATTAAACAGTGATTTAGCAACTTTGTTTACTGGAAGAACTTTTGAAATAAAAGTATTTCCTTTTTAGTTTAAAGAATATCAAGAATATTTTAATTATACTGATAACTATGAAGCTTTTTATAAATATATTATTGAAAGTGGAATGTATGGGTCTTATCTTTATAAAGATTATGAATCAAAATATAATTACATACATGAAGTGTTCAATACTTTGATTGTTAGAGATATTCAAACTAAATATAAGATAAGAAATGCTTTAGTTATAGATAAGTTGCATAATTATTTAATGGATAATGTATCTAATTTGACTTCGACTAGAAATATAACAAACAGATTTAAACTTCAAAAAGAAACAATAAATCATAAAACTGTAGGTAAATATCTGCAATATTTAAGTAATGTTTTTGCGTTTTATCTTATCAGCAGATATGACATAAAAGCAAAAAAATTATCAACAAGCGAAAAATATTATTTGAGCAATCGTGCTTTTAGATATGCAAAATTAGTAACTAGGAATATGGATTATGGACGTATTTTAGAAAATATAGTTGCGATAGAGTTGTTAAGAAGAGGCTATGAGATTTATGTTGGAGTTTTGTATAAAAAGGAAATAGATTTTGTGTCAGTTAAAAAAAATGAAAAAATTTATATTCAAGTTTCAGATAATATTAGTAATGAAGTAACATTTAATAGAGAAGTTTTGCCTTTGTTAGAAATAAAGGATTCTTATCCTAAAAAGATAATTGCTAGGACTAGGCATGACGAATATCAATATGAAACAATAAAAGTAGTAGACATATCAAATTGGCTGTTAAAAGAAGATGCATAGTTATAGATTTAAAATTAAAATTGAAATAAAAGAGAATTAAGTTTTGTAGTCAACTAAAAAGTTATAAATAATTTCGATGTATATTTTAATGCCCATAATTATTACATATTTGAAGAAACAAAATAATACAATGAAAAAAGGGTCACTTCAGGGCTAAAAATGGCAAAATATTGATAAAATTAGCACTTTTAAAAGGATAATTACCTTTAGAGAGTGTTTTTTAGTGCTCAAAATCTCGAAATTTCCATTTTCACATCATAAATTGAACAGCTATTTAACGATTAAGGGTACAAAATAACGATTTGAGGGGTAGGGGTGCTGTAAAATAATGCGCTAAAACATTCTTGTTGATTAAAAGATTAATTAATTATTTGCCAGAAAATGGTGTAGGAGATATTACAAATGTATTTCCAAAATCTAAAGAAATTGGAGAATTGCTAAATATAAAATCTATTATGCTATACATTTTTAACAAAGAAAATGTACAAAAAATAACAAAAATGAAGGAAGAAAATGAAAAACTACAAGCAGAAATTAAAGAATTAAGATTGACTAATGACGGATCTGCTTTTTCGGAAAAAATAATACGAGAAAACATGTCAAAACTGTCTTTTGAAAGCACTGATAGCATACAAGAAATGAAAGACAAATTTTTGCAATACAAAAAAACGTTACAGTCAGACAACAAAAGTGTCAAAAATAAAGATTTGCTGTATTTGGTAAAAGCTTCTCAAATTCTGGCGGAAGAAATAAAATACCAAATGTTTTTACAAAAACAAGCTAAATATGAATCAGATAATATTAAAAAATCAAATAAACTATTAGAAATGTTAAATACTATTCTTTCTAAAAATGATTCTAATAGAGAAATAATTAATATATTAAAAAAAGATATACAAGATAACGATAAAGATATATCATTGTTGAATATAAAGGATTATGAAACCAGTTTACATAACTTGAAAGCGAAAAAGGAAGAAATAGATAAACAAATTAATATCATAAATACGGGATTAGACAAATTTACATATGACGAAAAAATTAAGATTGTAAACATTTTGGACAATGCATTTCAAAACTATAATGAAAACAATATAGATAGACAAATAGAACAAAAGTCTGAAAAAATACAAGCTAATAATAAAGAAATTAATATGTTAAATAATATGGTTGATGCAAACACATTAAAAAGATTTAATGATTTATTGACCAATACATATAAATTATTTAATGAAATTCAACTTGTAAAAAATGATTTTTCTAAAGATAATTTTAAACTTATTTTCAATCCTGCCAAGGTATCTGTCTATGCTGTAATAACAGAAAAGGATAAAGAAGGTAACAATAAAGAAAAAATATATATGCCAGGAAGCAAAGCAAGAATGACATTATGGCAACTATCAACGTATCTAACTATGGCCAAATTTATAAAAAATAATTTTAAAGGAATGCCATTTGCAGAGTATCTATGTATTGATGCAGTTATACAAGAATTTGTTGATGACAAATTGCCAACTAATGTGGTTATAAATTGCGTCAAAAATTTTGCACTTAAAAATGAAATACAAATAATAATGAGTGGAGCTTTAAATACACAAAACTTAAATATAAATCAAAATGAATTAGTGAATATTGATCAAGGTTTAAATCCTTGGTTTAACTATTAAAATATAATAATTTACTTTTGATAACATAACCACCAAATGTTGTTCCGTCTCTAGTCACAAGTTAACACCTCCAAAATAATTTGTACTACGAGTTTACAATAAAGATTTATCTTCAAATACCAAATAATAAGTAAAAATCGCAATGAACTCATATTCGTATGGTGGGGGGAGTCTAAATCTCTACCACTTTTACTCTTGCAAACGGGCTTGGGGTTGCGTTCGAATTTTTTTGAAAACAAACGTAACGATTTGGATAATAAATAACGATTACAAACTCAGGACTTGGAATTGTATCAAAATTAAAAGTGTTGTAATTTTAAAGAAAACTGGATAAAAATATAGATATTTGTGAATAAAAGGTACATTTGCGATTTATAAAAAAAGTTGTGATATAATCATTAATGTGATATTATTTTCAATAAATAGAGGTGGTTTTTGTGAGAATGAGTGATGTTAAAACTCTAGCAAATAATTTTTCTAATAATGAGAAAGTTGAAGAAATTGCCTATAAATTAGATAAATTTAAAAGAGAATGCATAAATATGTATTCTAAAGTTACTAATGCTATTAGCCGTCTTGAAAATAAAATATATGAATTAGAGTTTGCTCTTCGTCACGGAAAAATTTCCGAAATAGAAGATTTTTTGTGTGAGATTAATGCAACTTTAGGAATTGTGAAATATAATGCAGCCTTTGAAGAAACATATACAAAATTCTTAAAAAGATTATCACTATCTGAATATAGTGATTACATGCTTGGTAATATTTCTGCTTTAAGTAAAGCTTTTGAGGAAGAATTATCTTTTATTGAACATGATTTTCCCGATTCAAATGATGAACAAATAAAAATGCTTAATTTTAAGAAAAATAAAGTGATTGTAGGATGCTTAAATGATTTTTCTAAAAAGAGTAATCCGGCTTTTTTGGAAATTGATGATGTAGAACATAAATTTAAAGACCACTTTCTAGTTAATGGATTCGATAAATGCAGAAATAAACTAGGTGATTGTAGAATAAGATTTGAGTCATTGACTCAAAAAAATGAAATTTTAGCAGAAAAAAAGTCTAGTATTTTAGATAAAATGGATGATATTAATAATCTTTTTGAACAAGAAAAATCTTTAAAGGAAGAAGTAGAAAAAAATCTTTCAAAGTGCAGAAATATTAAAGAGCAGGTTCATGATGCAATTTATCATATACAAAATAAATTTAATGAGCAAGAAAAGGAACAAGAAAACAAACAACAAAGTCCAAAAAGATAATTGGTAGTTTTATTTTAAATGATTTGAATATTATAGTTTTAACTTGTTTTTGATTGAAGGCGAAACTTGTTCTTAAACTATATTAGAATAAATATTTTTAAAGAAGTAGAAAAATATAAAAGTTAAACAAAGGTGCAATTACGATTTATAAAAAAAGTTGTGATATAGCTATTAATGTGATATTATTTTTGATAAATAGAGGTGGTTTTTTATGAGAATGCGTGATGTTAGAACTCTAGCAAATAATTTTTCTAATAATGAGAAAGTTGAAGAAATTGCCGCTAAATTAAATAAATTTAAAAGTGAATGTATAAATATGTATTCTAAAGTATATAGCACTGTTAATCGTCTTGAAAAACAAATGAAAGAATTAGAACTTGCCCTTCATCATGGAAAATCTTCCGAAGAAATAGAAGATTTTTTGTATGAAATTAGTAAAACTTTAGCAATAGCGAAATATAATGCTGACTTTAAAGAAATATATACAAATTTCTTAGAAACATTATCAGTATCTGAATATAGTGATTATATGCGTGGTAATATTTCTGCTTTAAGTAAGGCTTTTGATGAAGAATTGTCTTTTGTTGAATACGATTTTCCTAATTTAAATGACGAACAAATAAAAATGATTAATTTTAGAAAAAATGGAGTGATTGTAGGATGCCTAAATGATTTTTATAAAAATAGTAGTTCAGCTTTTTCGGAAATTGATGCTGTAGAACAAAACTTTAAAGACTACTTTTTGGTTTATAGAATCGATATATGCAGAAATAAACTAGGTGATTGTAGAACGAGATTTGAATCAGCATCCCGAAAAAATGAAATTTTAGCCAAAAAATATCGTGTTATAGATAAAATGTTAGATGAAATGTATGATATTGATAATCTTCTTAAACAAGAAAGATCTTTAAGAAAAGAAGTAGAAAAAAATCTTTCAGAGTGCAGAAATATTAAAGAGCAAGTTCGTGATGCAATTTATCGTATACAAAATAAATTTAATGAGCAAGAAAGGGAACAAGAAAATAAACAACAAAGTTCAAAAAGATAATTGGTAGTTTTATTTTAAATGATTTGAATATTATAGTTTTAACATGTTTTTGATTGAAGGCGAAACTTGTTAGAATAAATAGAATAATTGTACCAAAATAGTGCAATAAGAACATATAAAAAGTCTTAGACAAACTAAGACTTTTTTTTCTTAACAAACAAAGAAGACTTTTTAACTAATTCTTTTTTTCTTTATCTTTTAAAACTTCATTTATAGAAGTAATTAAACCTGCTATTTCTTGAAGATTAGAAGGAATAATTAATTTGGTAGCTTGCCCATCTCCAACCTTTTTCAATGCTTCATATGCTTGTAAAGTTAAATATGCTTGATTAGGGTTAGCTTTATTTACAATTTCAATACCATAAGCTTGAGCTTCATATAAAGCTTTTTGAGCTTGAGCTTTACCTTCAGCCTCAGCAATTTGGGCTAATTTTTGGGCTTCTGCACGCAAGATAGTAGATTCTTTTTCTCCTTCAGCAGTTAAAATAGCAGCCTTTTTCTCACCTTCCGCTTTAAGAATAGCTTCTCTTCTTTCTCTTTCGGCACGCATTTGCTTTTCCATAGCTTCTTGAATATCATGAGGAGGAATAATATTTTTAACTTCTACACGATTAACTTTAATTCCCCATGGATCAGTTGCTTCATCAAGAATAATTCTCATTTTACCATTAATTGTATCCCGCGAAGTTAAAGTTTCATCAAGTTCCAAATCACCGATAATATTACGCAAAGTAGTCGCCGTCAGATTAGCTAAAGCATTAATAGGATTATTAACACCATAAGTAAATAACTTAGGATCAGTTATTTGAAAGTACACTACTGTATCAATTTGCATTGTTACATTATCTTTAGTTATAACTGGTTGAGGAGGAAAATCTTCAACTGTTTCCTTTAAAGTAACTTTTTTAGCCACTCGATCAAAAAAAGGAATAATAAGATGAACCCCAACTCCTAAAGTTCTAGAATAAGCTCCAAGTCTTTCAACAACATAAGCAGTTGATTGCCTAACAATTTTAACAGACATTGAAAACATCAATAAAATAAAAATAAAAAGCACAAAAATTATAATTAAAATAGCCATTAATTTTCCTCCTTACTCCTAACTACCAATTTATTGCCATCAATAGCAATTATAATAGCATGTTTACCTTTTTCAACACTAACACCTGCTTGACAAATAACAGTCCAAACAACATCATTAATAACACCACTACCTTTATCAAACTCATTAGCACTTTCTAAAATCAAAATCTCTTTACCTATCAACGAATCAGAATTAGTAGAAATATTTTTTGACATTAGCATTTTCTTCGCCCATTTACCTATTGTAAATAAAAGAACAGCCGTAACAACAACAAAAACAGCTAATTGAATAGCAATATGTACATCAAAAAATGACAAAATTAAAGATACAACCGCTCCAGCTGAAAACCATATAGCATCAATATCTGCTGAAAATAATTCAATTACAAGTGTAATAACAATAATTGCTCCCCAAATCCAGGGCATTAAATTTAAAACTTGTTCCATAAACATTCCCTCATTTCAAACTCATTATAACAATAATGTAAAAAAAATTAAACAATTATGAATACTTAAAATGTAGTTTTACGTATTATTGAAATAATTGGAATTCTAAGGTAAAATAAAAATAATAAAAGGCTGGTGAGTGTCATTATGAAAAAAGAAATTGAGTTAGTAGAAGAAAAAACAGAACTACAAAATGGAATGGATTGCTTGAATAATGAAAAATATGAACAAGCATTACAGCATTTAGAAAAAGCTTTAAAAGCTGCTAATAATACTCAAAAAGGAGAGTGTTACTATAGTCTTTGTCAGTTCTTTTGCAAGTTGCCAGAAACTAATCCTTTATTTCTAAAAAAAATATTGGAAGATAAAAGCGTTCTAGCAACTAAAAGAGAAAAAGAAATAGATAATGAAAAAGCTCGTAAAATAGTAGCTAGGAAATATTTACAAAAAGCTGCTAATCATGAATATCCACAAGGATTAATAGAATACGCTCTTAACTGTAGTGGTTTGTATGGACAAAATAATTTGGCATTTGATTACAATAATAAAAATTCTCCAATAGCATTAGCATGGGCTGATTTAATGAGTAGAAATAAAGATACTAGGATAAAGGGATTATCAAAACTTTTATATGCTAAATACTATTTAGGAGAAATAGCTGAAAAAGGAGAAGAAGAGAGTTTAGTTAACAGTTTTGGAAATTATGTCATAGAAGCTAAAAAAATATATGATGAGAATGATTTAACTGATTGTTATTTAAAATATTTTTTAGCTCATTTATATGTCAATCCTCTTTTAAAGAATTATAAAGAAGGAGAATATGTTGCTAGAAAGGAAGGCTATCTACTTTTTAAAGATGTAGAAGAAAATAGTGAAGATCCTTTACTACAAACATCAGCTAAACAAATAATAAAATTATTAGAAACCAAGTATTCAAAATTTATTGAGGAGTGAGAATAAAATACTCACTCTTTTTTATGCGTTTCATACTCTAATATTAGAGGTGAGTAAATGCCTATTAATATTAATTATACTTGTATAGGAGAAGGAGAAGTAGTTTTGTTTTTACATGGTTGGGGACAAAATAAAGAAATGATGACTCCTTTAATAGATGAATTAAAATATAGATATAAATGCGTTGTATTAGATTTACCTGGGTTTGGCGAGTCTGCATTCAACGATATAGATAACATACATGAATATGTAGAGCAAATAAGAACTTTTTTAAAAGAAAAAAATTTACTACCAACGTACATTGTAGGACACTCCTTTGGGGGAAAACTTGCTATTGAATATTATTTAAAATATCAAGATTTAAAAAAGATAGTTATTATCGCAAGTCCAATATTAAAACCTACACGAACATTAAAATATTACTACAAAATTATAAAATATAAAATAGGAAAAAAATTTCATAAGAATATTGAAAAACTAGGAAGTGAAGACTATCAAAACTGCCCTTCTAAAATGAAAAAATTCTTCATAAATGTCGTTAACACTCATTACGATAATTATTTAAAAGATATAAAAATACCAATACTTTTAATATGGGGAAAAGAAGATAAACAAGTACCATTATCAAAAGCTTTAAAACTACAAAAACAACTAGAAAATAGTCACCTTCATATTTTAAAAGGAAGTCATTTTGCATACCTAGAAAACATACAATTCACTAAACTAGCTATTCAAAAATTTTTAAGGGGGGTTTGAAATGTCGTACCTTTTTATAACTTTTATGCCTTTTCTTTTCTTACCTATTTTAATATCACAATACACGATTATTCAATCTCAACACTACGAACTCAAAAAATATTTCTATTATCAACCAATTAAAAAAATACTCTTACAAATACTTCTATTATCTTTGCTACTTTTAAGTTTTTCTTTTAAACAAGTATCACTCTACTTAACTTTAATATCAACTATTCTAACTAACACCATTTTAATAAATAAAAATAATTTAAAATACACTAAAAGAACAAAAAGATTTTTATTAATTTACTTTTTATTAACCTATGCTTTATTTCTTTTTTTACCATTTAATATAATAACAACCTTTAATACTATAAATAGCGCTTTTATTATTTATCTCATTATCATTCATATTTTATCCTCATGTTTAGAAAAAGGAATTTTGTATTATTATCTCAAAGATGCTAAATGTAAAATAAAAAATAAAATAGTAATTGGAATAACAGGAAGTTATGGTAAAACAAGTAGCAAAAATATTTTATATGATTTATTAAAAGATAAAGTAAATGTTAGTAAAACTCCTAAATCATATAATACAAAAGTAGGAATCATAAAGAGCATTCGTGAGGAAGTTAGTTTATTTGATGATTATTTTATATGTGAATATGGAGTGGATAAAAAAGGAGGAATGGATAAACTATTGAGAGTTGTTACACCGCATATAAGTTTAATAACTGAAATAGGGAATCAACATTTACTAACCTTTAAAAATATAGAAAATATTTATAAAGAAAAGATAAAATTAGCTAAAGTTTTAAATAGTGATCAAGTAGTAGTACTTAACAATGATAATAAGTATTTAAGTAAAGCATATCGAGAATTGAAGTGTAAAATAATTACTTATGGAATTATAAGCAATAGTGATATCATGGCTAAAAATATTGAAATAACTAATAAAGGATCTCTCTTTGATTTATATGTAGATAATAAATATTTAAAAAGGTTAAGTACATCCTTATTGGGAGAACACAATATTCTTAATATTTTAGGAGCGATTGGAGTGTTAAAGGGATTAAATATAAATTTAAGTGATATTGATAAATTAGTAAAAGAAATTAGACCTGTTGAGCATCGTTTGCAAATTAAAAAAATAAATAATATAAAAGTTATTGATGATAGTTTTAATTCTAATGAAATAGGATTTAAAAAGGCTATTGATATTTTAAACTTGATGAAAGAAGAGAAAATAGTTATAACACCAGGAATTATTGAACAAGGAAACAATAGTGAAAATCTTAATTATGAATTAGGTAGGTATATGGCTAGTAAAGTAGATTTGATTATCTTAGTAGAAAAGAATGCTCATTATATAAAAGAAGGATTAATAAAAGAAGGGTTTGATGAAAAGAAAATTATTGAAAAGAAATATTTTATAGAAGCATGGGAATACATAAAAAAAATATACGATGATAACAAAATAATTTTGATAGAAAATGATTTGCCAAGCATATATTTAAAATAGGAGTGATGATATGCGTATTTTAGTCTTGTTTGGAGGAGAAAGTGTAGAGCATGAAATAAGTATAATTACAGCAAGTCAAGTAATGAGTGCTTTAAGTGTTAACTATACTGTTTTACCTCTCTATATTAGTAAAGAAAATAAGTTATATTATTTAGAAAAGTTTAAAGATTTAGAAGCATTTAAAAATTTAAGCAAAGTGTTAAAAAAGAAAAATGAAGTTAGTATAGAGAAGATAAATAAAAAGTATTATCTAAAAAGGAAAAACTTTAAAAAGAATAAATATTTTGATATTGCTTTTCCTATAGTGCATGGTAAAGGTATGGAAGATAGTACTTTATTATCATATTTAAAATTTAAAAAGATTCCTGTAATAAGTGATTCTTTATCTTTCTATGCTTTAGCACAAAACAAAGTTTTATCTAAAAGAGTTTTAAATGATTTAAAAATTGATAATGTAAAATTTGTAGAGTTAACTAGCAAAGAAGAAATAAAGAAAATAAAAGAGTTAGAGTATCCTTTAGTAGTTAAGCCTAATACTTTAGGATCATCAATAGGGGTAAGAAAAGTAAGTGATGAAGAAGAGTTGAAAGAAGTAGTAGAAGAAGCATTTATGTATGATAAAAAAGTACTTGTTGAAGAATTTTTAAGTGATAGTCATGAATATAATATTTCTGTAGTAGAAAAAGATAAAGAGATAATTGTTTCTTATATTGAAGAAGTTGTTAAAGGGGATAATGTTTTAGATTATAAGCAAAAATATGAAGGAGATAGTTGCAAGGGTATGGCTTCTTCAAAAAGAATATTACCTGCGAAAATATCGGAAAAATTAGAAAAAGAAATACAAGAAAAAGCGATTAAAATATATAAGTATTTTGAAGCGAAAGGTGTTATTAGAATTGATTTTTTATACAAAGATAAGTTATACGTTAATGAAATTAATGCAATACCTGGATCATATTCATTTTATTTATGGAAAGGTAAAATGGATTTTGTAGAGTTATTAGATACCGTTATAGATAATAGTAAGAGAGATTTATTTCTTGAAAATAAAAGAATAAAAAGTATTGATAAAATGGAAATCTTCAATAAATATGAAAAGAGTTTCAATAAGTTAAAGTAATTAAGGAGTAGTACTCCTTTTTATTTATAAAAAAGTTAAAAAAAAGGTAATTAAATAACAAAAAAAGGTATAATTAAAAAAGGGGGATTCTATGAATGAACTTACTATTGAAAAATTAGAAGAAACTATTGATAAGAAAAATATAAATGAATTGAGAAATATTTTTAATGAATATAATAGTGTTGATTTAGCAGATATTGTTAGTAGTTTAGATATCAAAAAAACGGTTTTTATTTTTAAAACAGTTCCCTCTAATTTAACAGCGGAAGTTTTTAGTTATTTAAATAGTGAATATCGAGAGAAGTTAATAGGCTTTTTAACAAGTAAAGATATTAAAAATGTGATAGAAGAGTTATATACGGATGATATTGTTGATTTTATAGAGGAAATGCCTTCTAATATTGTAAAGAAAGTTTTGAAAGTTATTGATAAAGATTTAAGAGGAGAAATTAATCAACTTTTAAGTTATAAAGAAAATAGTGCAGGGTCTATTATGACTACTGAATACGTAGAATTGAAAGAAAATGATAAATGTAAAACGGCCTTAAATAAAATAAGAAGAGATGGTAAAGGGGCGGAGACAATAGCATATTGCTACATTGTAGATAATAAGAGAACTTTAAAAGGCTATATTTCTTTAAAAGATATTTTATTTAGTGAAGAAAATGTGAAAATAAAAGATATTATGGAAAAAGATCTTGTTAGTGTTATGGTAGATGATGATAAAGAAAACGTAGCTAATATTTTTAAAAAATACGATTTAAGTTCCATTGCTGTTACTAATAGTGAAATGAAAATGCTTGGTATTATTACGGTTGATGATATCATTGATGTTATTGAAGAAGAGGCTACAGAAGATATTGAAAAAATGGCTAATATGACTCCATTAGAAGATGATTATTTTGAAGTATCAGCTTTTGAAATGTTTAAAAAAAGGATTGTTTGGTTAACTATCTTATTGTTTGCTTCTATTTTATCTACTTTTATTTTGAGTAAAGCAGAAAGCACTATATCTACGATTGCCATTTTAACAGTGTTTATGCCTATGATTACAGCTACAGCAGGAAATGCAGGTAGTCAAACAACGGCTTTATTAATAAGAGGATTATCACTAGGGACGATTAAAACAAAAGATTTCTTTAAAGCATTGAGAAAAGAATTAACTGTTGGTATACTAATAGGGGGATGTTTAGCAATTATTTGCTATTTGTTCCTTTGGTTTGAAAAAAGTGTGGGAATTATTGAAGTAGAGTATAATGCTAATTATATTTTTGTAGCTGTTGCTCTTAGTTTGATGTGTGTAGTGATTGTTTCTAAAGCTATTGCTACTAGTTTGCCTATTCTAGCAAAAGTATGTAAGTTAGATCCGGCAGTAATGGCGGGCCCTTTAGTTACCACTTTAGCAGATGCTTTAGCAATTCTTATCTATTTTTCAATAGCCAAAGAATTTTTAATTCCCTTATTTTCATAAAGAGGTGATGTAAATGAAATTAGCTAAAGTTAGACATCGTATAATGGCAGCGTTATTGGATTTTGCTATCATGTTAGCTGTTTTGATAGTGATTACTTTAATAAAAATACCATTTATTGTGAGTATGTTAAGATCAGATGAGCATGTTGTTACTTCTAAATTTATTATTGATATGTTTAGGTTAGGTATTATTTATTGTGTTTTATTATTAATATATTATGTGGTAGTGCCTTTGTTATTTAAAGGGCAAACAATTGGCAAAAAAATATTTAAATTAAAAATTGTTAAAGAAGATAATAGTGATGTAGATTATAAAACGATGTTTTATAGAGAAGGAATGGGAAGAATTTTTATCAATTTTGCTTCCTTAGGAATTACAATTGTTTCTTCTGTTGTAATTATGAGTTTAAGAAAAGATAAAAGAGATTTAGCGGATATAATAGCTAAGACAAAAGTTATTGATTTATATGAAAGTGAGGATGATTAAAAATGTCTACAGCACACAATCGAGCACAAGAAGGAGAAATAGCCAAGGTTGTATTATTATGCGGGGATCCACTCAGAGCAAAGTTTATAGCCGAAAATTATCTTGAAAATTATAAGTTAGTTAATAGTGTACGTAACATGTACTATTACACAGGTTTTTATAAGGGCAAACTAGTAACAGTTGGAGGAAGTGGCATGGGAATACCTTCAATGGGCATTTATTCATATGAGTTATATAATCATTATGATGTAGATACCATTATTAGAGTAGGAACAGCAGGTACCTATAAAGAAAATATTAAAATTGGCGATATTATTTTAGCAGCAGGAGCTTGTTCTAATTCTAACTATGCTTCACAATTTAACCTTAATGGTACGTATAGTGCGATTGCTGATTTTTCTTTATTAGAAAAAGGGGCTAAGATAGCTAAAGAAAGTAATTTTGTTTGTCATGTAGGTAATGTTTTAAGTAGTGATATTTTTTATGATGACGATGTTAATTATTGGAAGAAATGGGCTAACTTAGGAGTTTTAGCAGTTGAGATGGAATCATATGCTTTGTATATAAATGCTGCAAGATGTGGAAAAAAAGCTTTAACTATCTTAAGTGTTTCCGATAGTTTAGTAAGCAAAGAAGAAACGAGTAGTGAACAAAGACAGACAGGCTTTAAAGATATGATGTATATAGCCTTAGAAATAGCGAGTGAACAATAATGGATAAACTTGGCTTTTGGTTAATGATGTTATTTATCTTTTTATTAATTATTTTTTCAGTGTGTTTTATTTTTTTAGATGAATTAAAAAATTTGTTTATAGGTATAACTAAGAAAAAAAGAATTACTAGTAAATTAAAAAAGTTTGCTATTGACCATGATTTTCCTTTGCTAAGTGATGTTGTTATTCAAGTAAGAGAAAATAAATATATAAAAATTGATCATATCATGATTGGAAATAAATATATTTATGTCATTGCTTGTAGAGTATATTATGGTTATTTGAATGCTAAAGCTATTGATGAAAAATGGGTTTTATATCGTAGAAATAAATTAATACACATTGAAAATCCTTTAAAAAATAATGAAAAAAGAATTAAAATTTTATCTAATCTTTTGGATAATTCCATGGAAGATTTTGTAAATATTATATATTTATCAAAACCAGTTGTTACTAATAAAATTGAAAGTAGTAATAAAAAAGAATTTGTTTTATTTGAAGATGATTTTGAAAAGTTTATTGAAGTTTATGAAAAAGAATGTAATTTAAATGAATTTTCTATTAAATCAATTAATGAAGCGGCGAAAAAAATTTATGATTACCATAATGAATCTATGATAAGTTTCAAAGAAATTAATGGAATAAAAAAGAAATAAAAAATAAGCGAAAAATCGCTTATTTTTTTTTCTAATGATTCATTAGAAATCAAAGACAGTTTTTTATTTTGCGCGTTCTCTGTTATCAATAACAACCATTTCATCAAGATTTACAAAAAATAACATGATGTTTACTAATCCTGCGATTCCTACTAGAGTATAAATAATTCTTGTAACAATAGTCATGCTGCCAAAAATAGTAGCTACTAAATCAAAATTAAATAAACCAATCATACCCCAGTTTAAAGCACCGATAATCGTAAGAACAAGCGCTGTTTTTTGAACAATATTCATAAAAATCCTCCCTTTTCTTTATTAATATATCCATTTTTAAAAAAATAATTCATATTTTTACATTTTTTAAAAACCTAATGCATAGACTTGTAAAAAAAGGATAGGTGAATAAAAAATGTTTAAAAAAATTATGGTAGTAGTTGTCGTTTTAGCATTGTTAGGGGTAGGAGTATGGAAAGTATTTTTCTCAGGTAAGTCTATTTCAGACACTTTAAAAAATGTTAATCAAAATTTGAATTCTTATCAATTAGAAGCAAGTATGGAGTTAAACAATGGAGAGGAACAAAGAACTTTTAATGTTAATGTTTCTTACTTGAAAAAAGAAGATCAAGATTTATTTAGAGTGAGTTTATATGATACTACCCTTAATCAAGAACAAATTATGTTAAGAAATGAAGAGGGAGTGTATGTTTTAACTCCTACATTAAATCAAGTTTATCAATTCAAATCTGGATGGCCATTAAATAGTCCAAAGCCATATATTTATCAATCGTTATTAGAAGTGTTTGATGGAGATTATACTACTAAAAAAGTTGATGATGGTATAATTGTTACTAGTGAGCCAACATATAAAAATGCTCCTCAATACACAAAACAAGAAATTAAGTTTACTAAAGATTTAGTTCCATTATGGGTTCATTTATATAACGATAAAAATGAAGTTTTAGTAAACGTAACTTTTACTAAAGTTGAAACAGGTGTAGAATTTTCTGAAGATTACTTCAATTTATCTAAAAACATGGATGAATCAAGACAAAATTTATCTTCTAGCACTAGTTCTACTTTTGATGACTTACCTCTTTTGTTAACTGGAGCAGATATGAATGTTTCTGTTAAAGACCAAACAAATGCTAGTATTGATGGAGAAAATGTTTATTTAGTATCTTATGAAGGAGATGTAGCTTTCACTGTTGTTCAAAAAATCATTGAAGGTAGTGATGAAATGAGTATCACAGAAGTAGAAGGAGATTTAGTTTTATTAGTTAATGGCTTTGCTTGTTTAGATACTGATAAAGTTATTTATTTGTATAATGGAGTAGAGTGTACAATATATGGAGATAACTTGACTGTTACTAATTACATTGATATTGCTAACGGATTAGAAGTAGTTGGAGTAAAGTAAAAACGAGCATTTAAATAAAATAAACAATCATTATGTCAATAGTGATTGTTTTTTTTTGCCTTTTTAGTATAATAGTAAAGTGTCTGGAGGAGATTGTATTGTTTGATAATTTAAAATTGGCTTTTCAATCATTTAAAAGAAATCTAGGAGACTACTTAGCTATTTCTTTTGTGTTTGGAGTAATTGTTTTTATAGGGGTATTAATTGGTCAATCAATACTAGGAATGCTTTTAGCAGGTATAATAATTATTATTCCCGCAATTATAAGTTTGAAATTTTGTCTTTATCAATCATATGATAAAGCCCAAGTTGAATATCGTAGTTTAAAGATAGGTTTTTTAACTTTCTTTAAAAGTATTAGGATTTATTTTGTGGTAATCTTAAAACCTTTTTTCGTTGCTTTATTAGTAGGAATTATTAGTTATTCTTTTTTCTTAACGGGAGCTATAAATGTTGCTAGTGAGACAATTCCTAATATTCAAGAAGCTTTATCCAACTATGATACTTTTGTATATACTTATGAAGAAATGTTAAAAATTGAGGAAGTTAAAAATTTATTAGATGTGGGTAATATTATTTCGTTGATTATAGGATACTTCGTTTATTTTTCTTTAAAATTAAAAAGAGATTTTATTCCTTTTATTGCTTTTGAAATGCCAATTAATAGCAAAAGAGCGATTAATATGAATGCTAAAATTCTAAAGGGGAAATATTTTCAATTTTTTATAAATAATTTAATAATTGTTTTGTTATTTTTATTACCATTAGGTTTAGCTTACTTAACTAATACATGGCTTTCTTCATATGAAGTGTTATCTGCTTCAACTATTTATTTATTATCAGCATTAGTTTTTTGTGTTGTGTCTAGCCCACTTTGCACCTTAAAGCAATTTCATTATATTTATGCCTATAAATCATATTCAAAGCCTTATAAAGAAGACTTTGATAATGAATTAAAAAATGTTCTTAAAGAAATACAAGAGCTACAAAAATTTATTGATAAAAACGATGAAAAATAACTATTATCTATTGCACTAGTTTTTAATTTGTGTTAATATCTTAGGGCAGTAGTTATTGGAGCAATACTCAAGTTGGTGAAGAGGTATCCCTGCTAAGGATATAGGTCGGGAAACTGGCGCGAGGGTTCGAGTCCCTCTTGCTCCGCCACTTAAGGGCCCGTTGGAGAAGTGGCTTAACTCACATCCCTCTCAAGGATGCATTCACGGGTTCGAATCCCGTACGGGTCACCAAAAAAAATGGTGGAGTGAATAACTGCTTTAAATATACATGCAGGCGTAGTTCAATGGTAGAACTTCAGCCTTCCAAGCTGACTACGGGGGTTCGATTCCCCTCGCCTGCTCCATTTGAAGAGATAACTTACGGATTAATAGTTCGTAAGTTTTTATTTTATATAAAAATTAACAAAAATCAAGATTCATATAAAAATGCAAAAGTTTATGTTCTGCTTTAAAATATAATTAATAATTAAAATTCTAAAATTTATAATAAAAATAACAAATAAAATAAACTTTTTAGATATAATTATCATAGGAAGTGAAAAGATGTTTAAAGAGTTACTTTTAAAAATTAAAGAGTCATGTATATCGATACTACCAGTGTTTTTACTAGTAATCGTTTTTCATTTTACAATTATTCCATTAAGTAAAGAAATGATGATTTCTTTTATTGTTGGAACTTTGTTTTTAATGATAGGGATGTCTTTATTTGCTTTAGGTGCAGATAATGCGATGATGCCTATGGGTAATAAGATAGGATCTTTTTTATCTAGACATAAGAAACTTTCATTGATGATTATAACTTGTTTTTTAATGGGAACCTTTATTACATTAGCAGAACCTGATTTAAGAGTTTTAGCAGATCAAGCTAGCCACTTACCTAGTTTAACATTAATCATTACTGTTTCAATAGGAGTGGGTATTTTTTTAGTATTAGCAGCTTTAAGGGTTGTTTTTAAGATAAGTTTATCAAAAATACTTATTGTTTTTTATTTTGTTATTTTTCTTGTTGCCTTTTTTATTCCTGAAAAGTTTGTTCCTTTATCATTTGATTCAGGTGGGGTAACAACAGGCCCTATAACAGTTCCTTTTATTATGGCACTTGGAATTGGAATTGCCTCTGTTAATGGGAGTGAAAATTCTAAAAATGATAGCTTTGGTTTAATTGGTATTTGTTCAATAGGACCTATTCTAGCAGTTTTAATTTTGAGTTTATTTTTTCAAAAAGGAAACAGTGAATATGAATTTATGGAAAGCAGTTTAAATATTTGGCAATATATTACTATGTATTGTGAAGAAATCTTTATTGCTTTATGTCCAATTATTATTTTCTTTGCTTTATTTCAAATCTTCTTTTTAAAAATACCAAAAAAGGCTTTACTAAAAATAATAATTAGTATTGTTTATACATTTGTTGGTTTAGTTATGTTTTTGGTAGGAGTTAACTATGGATTTATGAATGTAGGTAAATATTTAGGAGAACAAATAGCTAGTAAAGATTATTATTGGATCTTAATTCCTATTGGGATGATTATGGGATTATTAACTATTTTAGCAGAACCTGCGGTATACGTTTTAAATAAACAAGTAGAAGAGATTTCAAGTGGTCTTATTACTCGTAAATCATTAACTATTAGTTTAGCTATAGGTGTTTCAATTGCTGTCAGTTTAGCTATGGTTAGAGTCGTTTTTAACATTTCTATTTTTTATATTTTGATACCTGGATATTTAATCGCTTTATTATTAACTTTTTTCACTCCTAAATTATTTACAGCAATAGCTTTTGATTCAGGAGGGGTAGCAAGTGGTCCAATGGCTGCGACTTTTATTTTACCATTTGCTATAGGGGCATGTTCAGCTTTGGGAAATGATGTTATTTTAAATGCTTTTGGTCTGGTTTCTTTTATAGCTTTAACGCCATTAATAAGTATTCAAATTTTAGGGATTTTATATAATCATAAAATTAGTAAAGTTAGCAAATATGAAGAAGTTGAAGTTGAAGAATATGTGGAATTGGAGGTTTAAGTATGAAAGTAGAGAAAAAACTAAAGTTTACATTTTTGATTACTGATCGTGATGAAGTTAATAAAATAATTAATTATTTAAAAGAAAAAGGCATCGATAATTATTTTTCATTTTATGGTAAAGGAAGTGCCTCTTCTTCCTTATTAGAATATTTAGGAATAGGAGAAGTAGAGAAAGATATTTTGATTTATCCAAGTAATGAAAGCGATGCATGCTTAATAATGGAAAGTTTGAAAAATAGTGACCATTTAAAAAATACAATCGTGTTTAGAGTACCAGTAAAAGGAATATCTAGTATGAAAAGTCTAAATTATTTATTAAAGGAGGAAGAAGATGATGAATAAATATGAGTGCATTTTAACAATTGCAGATGGTGGATATAGCGAATATGTCGTAGATGCTGCAAAAGAAGCAGGAGCACAAGGAGCGACAATTGTGAATGCTAGGGGTAGTACCAAAAAGAATAATAAATTTTATAAATTAAATATTCAACCTGACAAGCAAATAATTATGATTTTATGTAAACAAGAGCAAACTAAAGCTATTGTTGAATCAATTAGTAACAAAGCTGGGATGAACACTAAAGCTCATGCTTTATCATTTGTTCTACCTGTTGAAGAAGCTATAGGAATGGCTGAAATATTTAAAAATGAGTAATAAAAAAAGGTTCATCATGAACCTTTTTCGCTTAAACTTTCAATTGCTTTTCTAGCATACTCAGTAGTAACTATTTTATCATAAGGAGCACGTTTATCAAGTTGACCTGCTAGTTCAATAATATCCATTAATTTATCTAGTGATTCAACAGTTAACGTAGGATCCTTAGCCCAAGCTTCTATAGTTCGATAGTTTTTAACAGCGGATGTTAAATCTTCTTTACTTGTATCAATAAAGTATGATTGTATAGCCTCAGCTACTTCTTCATCGCTGTGTTCATAAACCCATTTTTGTGCCTTATATATAGCATTTGTAAATTTCTGAATAGTGTCACTATTTTTATTCATATAACTTTTTAAAGTAGAGTAAGCTGTATAAGGAATATTACCAGATAATTCACCTAAAGAAGCAACGATATATCCTTGATTATTTTTTTCTAAACTAGAAGCAGTAGGTTCAAATAAAGAAACATAATCTCCTTCACCTGAAGTAAAAGCTCCTGCCATTGCAGAAAACTGAACATCTGTTCTTACATTTACATCTTTACTATCATCATTAACACCAATTTCTAAATTAGCATTTTTCAAAATATATTCAAGAACCATTTCAGGCATACCTGCAAGCCTTCCTCCAAGTATTTCTTTACCAGATAACATAGATAATTCAAAGTTTTCAATATCTGTTCTACCTACAAGGAAACTTCCATCTTTTTGTGTTAATTGAGCAAAGTTAATCGCATAATCTTTTTGTCCTTCATTGTAAACATAAATTGAAGCTTCACTGCCCATCAAACCTATTTGAGCATCTTTCGATAATAAAGCAGCCATTGTTTTATCAGCCCCATTAGTATTTACAAAACTAACTTTTAAGCCTTCTTCTTCAAAGAATCCTTTACTAGCAGCTACATATTGAGGAGCATAGAAGACACTATGGGTCACTTCTGCAACAGTTATTTTTTTTAATCCATCATCCTTATCACAGCTACACCCATTAATTACAAGGAAAGGAAAAGCTAATAAAGTAATAAATAAATATTTAATTTTTTTCATTCAATTTCCTCCATTTTCTCTATTAATAAAGTATTAAATAAAACCAAAAAGGTGATTATTTACTAATTTTCTTTTTTAAACCTTTTTCAATAACATTAACTATTTGATACATAACATAAGCAATAATTGCTAGAATAAAAACCCCCATCATTACTAAATCAAGTTTGAACACTTGGCTTCCATACATTACTAAATAACCAATACCTGCACGGGATACAATAAACTCACCCATAATAACACCAACCCATGACATACCAATATTAATCTTCACAATATTTACTAAATTTACCATGTTAGATGGCAAAACAAGTTTCCATAATATTTGCCATTTATTAGCCCCAAAACTCTTTAACATTTTTATTTTCTCTTCATCTACACTCTTAAAATAGTTATAAGCAGATAAAATGGTAATGATAAGAGAAATGGAGACAGCTACTACCACAATACCTTTAACACCAGTACCAGCCCAAATGATAAAAATAGGAGCTAATGCTGTTTTAGGTAAAGCATTTAGAACAACTAAAAATGGATCTAATATCTTAGCTAAAGTTTTACTCCACCATAAAAGAATAGCAATTATAATACCAATAAAAGTTCCAATTATTAAACCTAACATAGTTTCATAAACAGAAATATAAATGTGCTTATAAAGTTCACCTGTTACGATATATTGCTTAAGTAAATCAAAAATAGCACTAGGACTAGAAAATAAGAAACTATCAATTATTTCTTTTCTAGAAAAGAATTCCCATAAAAGAAAGAAACTTATTAAAATAAATATCTGTGCAAAAATAACTTTTACTCTTTTTATTTTTTGCTTTTTAATATATTTTTTTGCTTCTTCACTTTTTGAATTCATCTAAATCACCCCAAATCTTATCGAAATAATCTTTAAATAAAACGTGCTTTCGTGCTTTAAGAGGTGTTCTGTTTTCTAAATCATCAAACTTTATTTCATATATATTTTTAATAGAAGTAGGTCTTTTAGTTAAAACAATTACTCTATCACAAAAAGCAATAGCTTCAGCAATATCATGAGTAACTAAAATAACACTTTTATTTTCTTTATTTACAATATTATAAACATCTTCATTTACTGCTATTTTTGTTTGAGCATCCAAAGCACTAAACGGTTCATCTAGTAATAAAATGGAGGGATTTAAAACGAGTGTTCTGATTAAAGCAACTGGATGACTATTTTTAAGACACCATCATATATAAATCATAATTAAATTAATTGACTATAATTTAATATTTTAATAGATATATAAATTATGATATAATAACTTTAGGTGATTAAGATGAACATAGATATTTTGATGAGAGAATTAGAAAAAAATAAAAAGGTATATAATTTAGCTTTATTATATTTGCTTGTAAAAAAAGAAAAGAAAGATTACTTGTTAAAAATGTATGAATCTAGTGAAGAAAAGGATGTTGCATTAGCTATTAAAAAGGTTATTTATAATGATAAAGAAACATTAAAAAAACTTGAATATGTAATTCAAGGAGAAGGGTTAGGTAAAGGAAAAATACCTTCTTTTAAAGAAGCAGATGATATAATAAATAAAATGTTAGACATAGACTATGAAGATTTAGAATCTTTTGTTAATGATAAGAAGAGGAGATAAAACGATGAAAGTTTATTGTTTTGCGGGGCCAAATGGTAGTGGAAAGTCAACTTTGTTTGCTAAAATTGTTAGTGAAAATGAACTTAAGGTTCCTTTCATTAATGCTGATAATATAGCAAGATTAGATTCACTTGCTGTAATTAAAGATCCTAACGAAAGAAACTTAATAGCAGCACAATATGCCGAAAAAATGCGTCATGATAAGATAGAAAAAGGCGAAGATTTTTCTTTTGAGACAGTGCTTTCAACAGATAGAAATTTAGAATTATTAAAATTGGCTAAACAAAAAGGTTACGAGGTTATTCTCTTTTATGTTACAACGAAAAATCCATCTATTAATATAGAGCGAGTACATAAAAGAGTAAAAGAAGGTGGGCACGATGTTCCTGAAGAGAAGATTGTTTCTCGTTATTATAAATCAATGGGGTTATTGGAAAAAGTAATTGAAGTTGCAGATAGAGCATATGTTTATGATAATTCAAATCAATACGAATTAGCTTTATGTAAAACAGAAGGGAAAACATATTTAATTAATAAAAGTCCAGACAAGAACGATAATATTTTAAGCCAATATATAAAAAAAAAGAAGAATGTGTAGTTTTACCAAAACAAGCTGTTAAAGAAATAATTAAAGAAGTAAATATTAAAACAATTGATAAGGGAATAACACCTAGTAAACGTTGATAATATTTTAGTTAGTTATAATACTTAGATGAGTATGCTCTTGCTTTTTTGTGCAAAAAGTAACGAAGTAAAAAATTTTTAATATAATCTAATGAGGATGATTTTTATGGGTATAAAGTACAATGTGATTCACTCTTACACTAAAAATTTATCATTAAATAATTTAAAAGAAATAATAAATAAAAAACTATATAAAATAATTTGTTTTTTAGAAAGGGAACTAGAAGATGAATTATAAGAACTTAGTGCTTATAGGTTATAATAGTTATGAGTGAAAAAGAGTTTTATAGAGTGGGTATATATCTTAGATTATCTGATGAAGATGAAGATAAAATGAATAAATGCGATGATAGCGAGTCTATTAAAAATCAAAGACTCATGTTAATAAGTGAAGTAAATAAAAATCCTAACTATATTTTAGTTGATGAGTATTGTGATGAAAACTTATCAGGAGCAGGAACATATAGGCCAGAGTTTGAAAGGTTAATTAAAGATTGTGAAAAAGGAAAGATTGATATTGTTATGTGTAAGAGTCAATCAAGGTTTTCAAGAGATATGGAAGTAATTGAAAGATACTTGCATAATAAATTTGTTGAGTGGGGAATTAGGTTTATTGGGATAGTAGATAATGCGGACACTAGTGTAAGTGGAAACAAAAAAGCTAGGCAAATAAATGGATTAGTAAATGAATGGTATTTAGAAGATGTGTCAAAAAATATTCGTAGTGCTTTTATTGCTAAAATGAGAGAAGGGGAATATATATCTCCATTTGCAAGTTATGGCTATGAAGTAAGTAAAGAAAACAATAACAAACTGGTCATAGATCCAGTTGCTAGTGAAGTTGTAAAAGATATTTATTTGTTATATTTAAAAGGATATGGTTTAACGGGAGTGGCAAAAAATTTAAATGATAGGAAAATACCATGTCCTTCTCTTTATAAATATCAAAAAGGCCTCAAACTTAACGTTACAAGCAATCGGGATAGAGAGAGTATTAAATGGACTACTAATGCGATAAAAACAATTTTAACAAACGAATTATATTTAGGGCATTTAATACAAGGAAAAAGAACAACAGTTAGTTATAAAAATCATAAGGTTAAAAAGAAAGATAAAAGTTTGTGGATTAGAAAAGAAAATACTCACGAAGCAATAATTGATCTGGATACTTTTAAGGCTGTACAACTTGAGATGAAAAGAAGAACTAAAGCTAAAACAAATTTAGGGGTTGTGCATTTGTTTTCTGGCAAAGTTTATTGTAAAGAGTGTGGGAAATATTTAAGAAAGAAAAATAGTGCAAGGCATGAGTATCTAGTATGTTCTAGTAATTTGGATGGATATAGTGATTGTGTAAATAAAAAAAGTATTAGATATGATGTTTTAGAAAGTATTATTTTAGATGAAATAAATAAAAAGATAAATGATTATTATGATTTAAAAGAATTAGAAAAATATAGCCTTCAAGATAAATCAAATAATTTTAAAAGCAAAATAAATGCTTTAAAGAAAACTAAAGAAGAATTACAAAAACAAATAGCAAGAAATAAAAATAGTTTAAAAATACTGTATGAAGATAGGATAAATGGTTTTATATCTATTGATCAATTTAAAGATTTAACTCATTCATACTTAGATAAATCAAATCATTTAACTAAAGAAATAAAAAATATAAATAGAAAAATTGAGATTTACGAGATGAAAGATTATTCAATAGAAAAGACGAATCTTCTTTTTGAAAAATATATTTCTTTAAATAAATTAAATAAAATAATTGTAGATGAGTTTATAGATAAGATTTATATAGGAAAAATGGATGTTTTAACAAATTCTAGAAATATTGAAATTAAATGGAATTTTTAGAAAAATCTTGTGTAGATACTAATGAGATAGATAGTAAAAGCAGGGGTAAATATGAAGTAGTAATGTTTATAGATAATGATTTTCAATTAGATGGAAACTCAGCTTGTGCAAAAAATGTACAGGTTTAATCTGAAGGTAATAGGAAAATAAAAAAAACGAATTATTTGCTTTAGAAAGAAACGGAGAATTGAAAGCTATCATAGGTTGTATATCGGAATCATTTATACCCTTATGTTCTAGAAAAAGAGGCACATCTTTTATTGATTGATAAATGTTGTTTATGATAACATCCTTGGTATAATTTTAAATAAATTACAAGGAGATGATTATTTATCTTTGAGAAATAATGGTAAGATAATCATAAATTAAAATTTGTGCCTGTAAATTTGAACTAAAATCTATATTTATGAAAAACTTTTTAAGTGTAATATATTTGTGAAAGGGTGATACTATGTCAAAAAAAGAGCTAATTATTGAGTTGTTAAAAAAATATTCTGACAATTTTATATGCCCTCATTGTAAGAAAAATTTAAAAATTGTTGATACTAGTTTTACTTGTGAAAATAACCACTGCTTTGATATAAATAAAAAAGGTTATCTTTGCTTAACATCCTTAAGTTCCTTGCCAAATTCGACAATATACACAAAAGAATTGTTTGTGTCTAGAAGAAGTGTTATAAACAACGGAATATATAATTCTATTCATGTAGAAATTATTGATTTAATAAGAAAATATATTTCTATTCCTACATCAATATTAGATATTGGAAGTGGGGAAAGTTCTCATTTAAATAAGATATGTGAAAAACTAAGTTTAGAATTCAAATGCGCAATAGATTTAGCAAAAGATGCAATAGAGTTATCTTCGGATTATGTATATAATGATATTATATCTTTGGTTGCTGATGTAGAAAACATTCCATTGGTTGATAATTCAATTGATGTTATATTAGATTTTTTATCTCCTGGATCAAAAAAGGAATGCAAAAGAATTTTAAAAGAAAATGGAATTATAATTAAAGTATTGCCTACAGCAAATTATCTCAAAGAAATAAGACGGGAATTAGGACACAAAGAGTATGATAATGAAAAGTTAGTTGAAGATAATCTGAAAAAAAATAATACGATTTTAGAAACTAAAAAATTAGAATATACAATGCCTATCAATAAAGAATTGTCTAATGACATAGTAAAAATGACTCCTCTTACACATAATTTTGAAACAAGTAAATTAAATATTAAAGAAATAACAATATCGCTAAAAATACTAGTTTTGCGTCCTTTATAATAATATAAAAATGTTATAAAGCAATTTTTATCGCTGTTTGCTCGAGTGTCTTAAGCACATTCAACCAACAAGTTAGAATAGTACTATACTTGTTTATGGGAAAACTTTAAATGGTGTATGCAGGTAATATAAAAATCAGTTAACTATATCTAAAGAAATATAGACCTTTTTACGCGAAACAATCTAAAATGATTCATTTCATATAATTATTACAGGCTTTTTATTTAAAATGTGAAACATTTTTTATTTTTTTGTTACACATTTATATTTTGAATATAAAATTTTTAAACTTCATCTTAATTGACCTAATAACAAAATTAGAGAATCTGCTTTAAAAATTAATTATTTCATCTATATATTTTAAGTTTTTTTTAAGAAAAAGTGAGTAAAATAAAAAAGAATAGGAGAAACTTTATGAAAAAAAGAATAATTTTAGCAGCATTTATGATGTGTATTTTAAGTGGGTGTAGTCTTAATAAAAATAATGATGACGATATTTTTATTAATCCCGGGGATAGCTTAGGTGGAGGAAAAGTAGCCACGGATACTCCTGTAGAAAGCTCAGATAATAGTGTTAATGAAGCCTTAAATAATGTATTAGAAACAGGTGAATCATTGAGTCAAGTTCCTAGTGATGCAACTCAAATTACAGATAAATATGAAATTACTAGTCCAGGTAATTATTATGTTAGTACTACTATTACAAATAAAAAGATAACAGTTAGTAGTCAAGGAGTAACATTGTATTTAAATAATGCAAATTTATCAAATGAGAAAAAAGTAATTGAAAGTAGTGTTTCTTTCACATTAACTTTAATTGGTGATAATACTATTTCAAATAGTAATGAAAGTGGTTCTAACGCTATTGATTGTGAAGGCGATTTAATAATTAATGGACCTGGCTCACTAACTATAAGTTCAACTAAAAATGGTATTTCAGCAAATCGTGTTATAGTTAAGGGGGCTACATTAGATATTGAAGCTAATAAAGATGGAATACATGCAGAAATAGGTGCTTATGATGATTTAGAAACAGTTCCTAGTTTTTCTTATGAAGCAGGTGGTTATGTTTATTTAGAGAATGCTAATATTACTATTAATAGCTTAAATGATGGAATACAGGGAGATACGTTTGTATACATTAAAGAATCAACTTTAAATATTTTAACTAACGGAGGTGCTCCAACAAATATTACAGAAACATCTTCAGATAATGGTGAAGGTAAAGGTATAAAAGCAGGTACAATTGATTGGGGAAGTGAAGATAAAGAAATAAGTGGTGATTATTTAGTATATATAGAAGGAGGAAATACAGCCATTAATGCTAATGATGATGCTATTCATAGTAATGGTGAACTAGTAATTAATGGCGGAACTTATGATATAACTAGTGGAGATGATGGAATCCATTCAGAAACATTATTAAAAATATTAGCAGGGAATATAACAATTAATAATTCATACGAAGGTATTGAAAGTGCTAAGGTAGAAATAAGTGGTGGAGAAATTAATGTAAAAGCAGTTGATGACGGTATTAATGCAGCTGATGGATCAAAAACTCAAATAAATGTAGCTAATAATAACTGTCATATTATAATAAGTGGAGCAACAATTAGTGTTAATGCAAATGGAGATGGCGTTGATAGTAATGGAAGTATTTTGATAAGTGGTGGCACTCTTTTTGTTTCTGGCAGCACAAATGGTGCAGATGCTGCTTTAGATGCTGATGGTAATATTATTGTTAATGGTTGAACTGTGTTTGCTTCTGGTGCACTAGGGATGGTAGAAACTCCTGCTTCAAATTCAAATCAAAATGTTGTTTCCTTTGCCCACAAAAATTTAATTAGTGCAGGAACAATAATTACGCTAACGGATTCTGATGACAATGAAATATTATCTTATACATTAACTAAATCAGCACAATCAATTATCTTTTCTTGCGCTGAATTAGAAGTTGGGACAACTTACAACCTTTATGGAGGATCAACAAAATTATCAACCTTTACGGTAAATTCTACAATTACATCAGTGGGTGCTAGTAGTTCTATACAAAACCCAGGTTTTAAACCTGGAGCTAGGCATTAATGTTATTGTTATAAAGCAATATTCAACACCATTTAACTTGGTACCATAAAGGCATCCAACCGACAAATTGTTTCAACTATAATTTTACATTAGCAGTCTAAAAGCTAAAAATAAACGTAATAGTATAAAATTAATTTTCATAGATTATTAAAGTTGCTTAATTATTTTGCTTAATATTTTATTAAATATGGTAAACTAATTGTGTAACAATGAGATGATTTAATGAAATTTAGTGAAAGTGAATCAATCGAATTAAAAAGGAAAATAAACGATACTTTAGAAAAAGAAATCGTAGCATTTTTAAATAGTTTTGATGGAACTATTTATATAGGGTAGAAGATGATGGAACTATAACAGGTATAGACAATATAGATGAATCATTAAAGAAGATATCTGATATTATAACTACTGCTATTTTGCCTAATCCTCAAGAATTAATTGAAATAGGTACTAAGTACATTGAAAACAAACAAATCATCTATGTTAATGTGAAAAAAGGAAATGCTCTTTACTATATTAAAAAATACGGAAGAAGCTCTAACGGTTGTTATATTCGTATAGGCTCTACTTGTAGAAGTATGAGTGAAGAACAAATAGAAAAGTTACATACCAAATTATTAGATGCTAATATCAAATTAATAGATATTAAAACAAATAAAAAGAAACTATCATTTGAATATTTAATGATGTTATTCAAAGATAAGGGACTTTCTATTTCTGATGATACTTTATTTGTTAACATTGTAAATTCAGGTGTAAAATTTAATCTTACTGAACAAAAGATAATATCTCTAATAAGAAGTAATTCTAATATTACAACTTCTGAACTTGCGAGTATTCTTAATAGAACAGAATCTACAATCTATAAAGTTTTAAGAAAATTAAAAATGGAGAATGTTGTAGAAAGAGTTGGTTCTGATAAAACTGGATATTGGAAAATAAAAGAATAATTAGAATATTTAAAAATGCCACGATAAGTAGCATAAATGTAAAGTAAAGTTGCTGATAAGGAGATAGAAATAATGATTTAATATAGCCAAAGAGGTGAAAGGTTATGAAACTTGAAAAAAATAAGAAAGATTAGAAAGGAATTTGATCTTTCGCAAGAAGAATTAGCAAAATAGTATTAATGTATCAAGACAAGCAATAACTAAATGGGAGAATGATTCAGGATTGCCAGATGCGGAGAATTTAAGGGAAATATCTAAACTATTTAATGTATCTATTGATTACTTATTAAATAATTGAATTAGAATTAACCGAATTAGTCTTAAGAAAAGAAGGAAACGGTAAAAAATATGAAAACATTCTACAATCTCTAAAAGAAATGTATCCTGAACCATATGTAGTATATGAGATATCTAAGACCACAAAAAGAAATGCAATGGAAAAGGTTTTTGATTTTTGTTCTTTCATTTTTACAGGAATTGAGCCAATAGCAGATTCAGAGCAAATAAAGTCATTTTCCAACTTATATTTTTTAGCAGAAAAAGAATATCAAAAATATTTAATTAGAGTTGATAGAGGAAGAAAAGGAGAAAAGAAGCATTATATTGAAGTTAAGAGATTAAATATTGATTTAGATAATAAAAAATTCCTTATTGGAGAAGAAGTGTATAAAAAAGGGAAAAAAGTTAATTTCAATTAAATAATTAATAAAATTAAAAAAAGACTAGAAATTTGAAACTCTAGTTATTTTTCTTTCTACTAATATTATTTATTATAAAGCAACTTTTATCGCTATTTGCTTAAGTGTCTTAAGCATATTCAAGCAACTCTTTGCCTCATACCACCAGATAATTCTGATGGGTAACTATTTTTAAATTCATATAAATCATATTTCTTTAATAACTCATCAATTTTTTCTTTTTGTTCTTTATCAAGTTTTTTCTTTATCTCTAAACCTATTGTAATATTTTTATAAATTGTTCTCCACTCTAGTAAATTATCTTTTTGAAACATGTACCCAACATCACCATTTAAAACAAAATTACCTTTACTAGGACTAATCAACCCACTTATCAAATTTAAAATAGTCGATTTACCACAGCCACTAGGACCTACGATAGCTATTTTCTCTCCTTCATTTAAACTCATATCTATATCTTTTAAAACTTCAATTTCACCATCAAGAGTAAAAAAACTTTTAGATAAATTATTTATTTCTAGTATTTTACTATCCATTATTTCACCCCTTTTTATTCACTACATAATATTAATAAAAAAAGATAAAGTGTAAAAAATGCACGAATACCTAAATAAAAAAGTTAAGCATTAACAACGCTTAACCTTTTTCATTTCCTCTAACTTTTTCTTCTTTTCAATAATCTCATTTAAATACAAAGCATTTACCCCAATATTTTTCTTATCTTTAAGCATATTATAAATAATATTTTTTTCAATTATTTGAATAAAAGTATCTATTTCTTCTTCATAAACAATACCATGTTCAATATAAGGATTTAACCTTTCAATAGCCATTTGATAAATATTATTTTGTTCATCATATAAGTAACTTCTAGCCTTATCATATTTTTTCACATTAATTAATTTATATAATTTCTTTTTATCTACCGCAACAACCGTTTCTTCCATTTCTTTTCCCCTCTCTACATATAATATCTATTAAATTATAATAAGAGGTAAAAGATTGTCGAAAAAAAACTTTTATGCATAAAAATTTATAATATAAAAGTATTCTAAATTAATATAGAAATGTATAAGAGGTTTAATATATAGTGTTAAATTTATTAAAAATTGTAAAAAGATATTGATATTTATTTAAAAATGTCATATCATAAAAAAGCAGTTGGCCCGTTAGCTCAGTTGGTAGAGCAATTGACTCTTAATCAATGGGTCACAAGTTCGAGTCTTGTACGGGTCACCAATATGTATATGAAGTCTAGTAAAAACTAGGCTTTTTTTTATATTTCACTAACACTTAAAGAAACAGTGCCATCACCTATTAAACTAGCTAAGATTAGGTAACTGCTATTTTTTAAAGTTACTTGTGCTTTCGTATTATACTCGATAGAATTATAATAATTAGCTATCCTAACTAAAAGAGAAATAGATTCATCTTTAGTTATCTCATCATCTACCACCAAATCTAAATATAAAGTATTGCATTGTAATTCATAGTCATAAGCGATTATCTCATCTTGATTTAAATATTTCAAAGCTTTATCATCAATTGATGATATACATCTATTACCATAATATACAGTTCCTCTGTTAGTTAAAGAAAACAAAGATATAGCTCCCACTAACATTATAGTTAATGAAAAAAGTGCCAATCCACAGTTAACTAAAAAATGCCAAATTTTATTAAAAACATGCACAAATATCACCAAATATATTATTTGCTTAAATTAAATTATTACTCTTTTTATATTTTTATTTAATAATGTCACTATTTCATAAGGGCTACATCTATTCATTTTAGCAATATTATCAACGAGAATATGTTCGCCAAATAGTTCGATTCTTTCACCAATCGGAATAGGTTTATTTGAAAAATAAATACAACAATCCATTGATACTCTACACATTTGTTTTAGATATTCTCCTTTATAAAAAGCAAGATATCTTCTTTTAATTAAATAGCCTAAGCCATATCCTATTGGAGATAGCACTAAATATCCATTCGCAGGGGTTTTAAACAAATAATCATATCCCACTTTACTATTTTTCTTCACGTATGAACACTTGTCAATGTATGAATATAAACTTAAAACAGGTCTCAATGATTTCATTATCTCATACTTGTGATTTAATCCATATAAACCAATGCCAATTCGGCAAGCATTAGTAAAATTTTCCCTTAAAATTAAGGCAGAAACACTGCTAGAAGCATGAATTAAATATTTTTTACGATCAATATTAGAAAGTGTAGTTTTAAAGCAATTAAACTGTTTCTCTAAATTACTTTTTTTATTAGATGCGTAATGGGTATAAATTCCTTCTAAAATAAGATGTGCATTATTTTCAATAACATTTCTACAGTCATTAAATTCTGCAGGCAAAATCCCTTTTCTATTCATTCCTGTATTAATTTTTATGTGAACCCTTAAATCATACTCACTATCAATAATTTCTTGCAAGTGTTCTTTACTAGTTATGGTTAATATCATTTGTTTTGTAACCTTATCAAAATCTGTAACTTTGTCCAAAATTAAAATATCCTTCTTTGTATAATTACTAGCTTCTATTGCTTCTTCTATAGTTGCTACTGCAAACATCTTTACATTAGTTTTTTCTAAAACTTCTATAACTTGTTTTACACCATGACCATATGCGTTATCCTTGATAATAGCAATTATTGGCTTACATGTGTTTTTAGAATAATAATCGTAATTAAATAATAAATTTTTAGAATTAATTTCAATAATTCTTTTCATTAAAATCACCATTAAAGTATATTAATGATGAATGAAAAAAAGACTAATTAAGTGTTTTCTTACTTTTACTATTATCTTTTGAAATAAGCATGAAAACTAGTGAAACTAATAAAAATAAAGTAGCATAAGGAAACATCCATCTTCTTCCTATTAAGTCCATTATTCCTCCAATTATAAATGGTGTAATTGTTTGAGCCATTTGGGAAGCTGTATAATAAAAGCCTGTAAATTTACCACCATTATAACCACTTGCGTACTCTACAACCATTGGATAAGAATTAACGTTAATTGCAGCCCAACCAAAACCTGCTAAAATGAATAAAGCAATAAATCCTACTAAATTCCAATTAGTTAAAAACGAAGCAATTAAGAAAGCTGTACAAATACAAACAATACCAATAATAATAGTATTTCTTCGACCTATTTTAGTAGCGATAATGCCACCAGGTAAATAAGAAAAAATAGATGCTACTGTAAATATTAATAAAGCAATGGCACCTGTTGTTTTATTGCTAGGATCATTATCAAAAAAGATATCCCACGAATAAGTTCCCCAAAAAGTTTCTACTGCATTAACAGCAAAAAACCAAAAGAAAACAGCACATAATATAAATATTAAGTTAATTTTTTGATGTTTATCTAAAGGCTTTAAATTAACTACTTCTTCATCATTTTCTACTTCTGCAAGTATCTTAGCTTCTTTTACAGTTAAAAGCAAAATAATTAAGGCAACAATCATTAAAATACTTGTTACTAAAAAAGGGACAAAGGGATATTTACTACCAAATAATAAAGCCGCACCATAAGCAAATATACCTCCAATTCCACCCATAAGATTAATAATGCCATTTGCTTTAGAACGATGAACTTTAGGAGTTAAATCAGGCATCAAAGCAACCGCAGGAGCACGATATATATTCATAAAAAATAAAATTAATCCCATTGTAATTAGTAACCCAATTACATTTTGCTTTATGCCAAACGCTGCTACAAAAGGGAAGGTAACTGCTGCTAGTATCGTTCCTACTACAATATAAGGCATTCTTTTTCCTAATTTTGTTTTTGTTTTATCACTTAATGAACCAAATACAGGTAGCATAATTAAAGCAAAAATGTTATCTCCAGCCATAATTAATCCTTTATAAGTATCATTAATGCCCATTTCCTCTAAAAATAAAGGACACATGTAATTGTAGACTTGCCATAGTAACATAATTGTAAAAAAAGCACAGCCTATAAAAAAAGTCCTTTTATAATTTAATTTAGATTCAGTTTGCATATAACTAAACCTCCTTTTTTTTATAATAACAAAAATATTTGGTTTTATGTAAAAAATACAAAAAAAACTTAATTAGATAAATTACAGCTTTTATTGTTAATCAAAAACAAAAAAAGTATAATTTTATTATAAAAGTGACGTTTACTATAAAAAATACAAGAAAAGGGGAAATAAAATGGAAACAAGAAAATTTAAAACTTCTTTAGATGGAAACGAAGCTACAGCATATGGTTCATATGCTTTTAGTGAAGTAGCAGCAATTTATCCAATTACACCAAGTTCAACAATGGCCGAGCATGTAGATGCGTGGGCAAGTAAAGGTAAGGAAAATTTATTTAGAAATGTAGTAAAGGTAGTAGAGATGCAATCTGAAGCAGGAGCAAGTGGAGCAGTACATGGAGCATTACAAGCAGGAACTTTAGCATCTACATACACAGCTTCACAAGGATTACTTTTAATGATACCTAATTTATACAAAATGGTAGGAGAAATGTTACCTGGTGTTTTACATGTTTCAGCAAGAGCTATTGCGGGGAGAGCCTTGTCTATTTTTGGTGATCACCAAGACATATATGCGACTAGGCAAACTGGAGTTGCTATGTTATGTTCACATTCAGTACAAGAAGCAGCAGATTTAGCACCAGTAGCCCATTTAAGTGCCATTAAAGCTAGTTCTCCTTTTATTCATTTTTTTGATGGGTTTAGAACGAGTCATGAAATACAAAAAGTAGAGTTATTAGATTATGAAGTTTTAAGAGAATTAATTGATCGTAAAGCTGTTGAAGAATTCAGGTCAAGAGCTTTAAATCCTCATACTAATTCTTTAACTAGAGGTGGAGCTGAAAATGATGATATTTATTTTCAAGGAAGAGAAGCTCAAAACAAACATTTTGATGATATTGTAGAAACGACAGCTGATTATTTAAAAAAGATTTCAGAAATAACAGGAAGAGAATATGCGCCATTTACTTATTATGGTAGTAAAGATGCTACTAAAGTAATTGTTGCTATGGGATCTGTAACAGAAACAATTAAAGAAGTAGTGGATAAATTAACTAAAGAAGGAGAAAAGGTAGGGCTAATTAAAGTTCATTTATATCGACCTTTTTCATGTAAATATTTATTAAAGGTTTTACCACAATCTGTAAAGAAGATAGCTGTTTTAGATAGAACTAAAGAAAGTGGTGCTACTGGGGAACCTTTGTATTTAGATGTAGTAGCAGTTTTAAATCAAGCTAAAGTTAAGATGGATGTTATTGTTGGGGGAAGATATGGTTTATCTAGTAAGGATACTCAACCTAATCAAATTAAAGCCGTTTATGATAACTTAGATAAAGAAGAGCCAATAAATGGTTTTACAATAGGCATTAATGATGATGTTACGCACTTATCTTTACCAGTAGATGAATCATTCCATATTGATGGGGATTACACTTCTTGTTTATTTTATGGGCTAGGAAGCGATGGAACTGTAAGTGCAAACAAAAACTCAATTAAAATAATTGGAGATAACACTGATATGTATATCCAAGCTTATTTTGCCTATGATTCTAAAAAATCTGGAGGGACTACTAGATCACATTTAAGATTTGGTCATTCGCCAATTCGTTCAACTTATTATGTTAAAAATGCGGATTTTATTTCTTGTTCAATGGATTCTTATTTGATTAAGTATGATATGTTAAGTAATCTTAAAGATGGGGGAACATTCTTATTAAATACAGAGTTTAAAAAAGAAGAACTATTGAAATATTTACCTAACAGAGTTAAAAAGCAACTAGCAGATAAACATGCTAAATTTTATATTATAGATGCTACTGATATAGCTAAGAATATTGGTATGGGAAGAAGGACTAATACCATTTTACAAAGTGCTTTCTTTAAATTAAATCCTAAACTAATGGACTATGAAAAAGCTAAAAAGTTAATGAAAGAAATGGCTAAAAAATCTTATAGTAAAAAAGGTGAAGAAGTTGTTAAAGCAAATTATTTAGCTATTGATCGAGGTTGTGAAGTTGAGGAAATTGAAGTTGATCCTAAATGGAGTAAACTAAGAGTGGCTAATACTCATAAAGAAACTGGTGATGAGTACTTTGATAAGTTTGTTTATCCTATTACACACATGGAAGGTTATGATTTACCAGTATCTACTTTTACTAAATATAATTTGTTAGATGGCTCTATGCAAAATAATGTTTCTTTTAAAGAAAAGAGAAATATAGCAGAAGAAGTACCAGTATGGCATAAAGAAAATTGTATTCAATGTAATAAGTGTTCATTTGTGTGCCCGCATGCTACGATTAGAACATTCTTATTAAATGATGAAGAAGTTAAAAATGCTCCTAGTGTTGTTAGAAAAGATTTGGTAGATGCAATGGGAGGACCTAACGTGAAAGGGTTAAAGTATCGTGTACAAGTATCGCCACTTAATTGTGTAGGATGTGGGTTATGTGCTGTTGAATGTCCAGGATTAAATGGTAAAAAAGCTTTAACTATGGAACCTGTAAAAGAACAAGAGAAACAAGAAGAAGGTGCTGATTATTTATATACAGGAAACTTCTATAAAAAGGGATTATTTCCAGAAACTACTGTTAAAGGTACAGGGTTACTTAAACCTTATTTTGAAGTAAGTGGAGCATGTGCTGGATGTGGTGAAACACCTTATTATCGTTTGGTATCGCAATTATTTGGTGAGGATATGATTATTGCTAATGCGACAGGATGTTCTTCTATTTACAGTGGGTCTACTCCATCAACACCATTCGTTAAAGATAGCAATGGACATGGTCCTGCTTGGGCTAATTCTTTATTTGAAGATAATGCTGAGTATGGTTTTGGTATGCGTATAGCTTCTGCGTACAAACAATATCAAATAGTAAACATCATTAATAAGAATTTACCTTATTTAGAGAAACCATTACAAGATGTTATGAATGAGTATTTAAATAATTTAGGTAATCGTGAAAAAGAAAGAGAACTTGCTCCAAAGATGATAAAGATGGTTGAGGAATCATCTAATGCTTATGTTAAAGAACTATTAGATTTTAAAAGAGATTTAGTAAGTAAATCACAATGGATAATAGGTGGAGATGGTTGGGCTTACGATATAGGATATGGTGGATTAGACCATGTGCTTGCTAATAATGAAAATGTTAATATCCTAGTTTTAGATACAGAGGTATATTCTAATACAGGAGGGCAATCATCTAAATCAAGTCAAACAGGATCGATTGCAAAGTTTACCGCTTCAGGTAAGAAAACGGCTAAGAAAGATTTAGCAGCAATTGCTATGGCTTATGGTCATGTTTATGTAGCACAAATTAACATGGGTGCAAATAACATGCAAGCAATTAAAGCCTTAAAAGAAGCAGAAAGTTATGATGGACCATCATTAATTATTGCTTATTCGCCATGTATTGAACATGGAATTAAAGGAGGATTAATGAACCATCAAGAAGCACAAAAAGAAGCTACTGAATGTGGATACTTTAACTTATTTAGATATGATCCAAGACTTGAAAGACAAGGAAAGAATCCTTTGCAATTAGATTTTAAACAACCTGATTTTTCTAGATTTAAAAACTTCTTGTTAAGTGAAACAAGGTATAATAGATTACCATTTGCTAATCCAGAAGAAGCTGATGAACTATTAGAATTATCAAAAGAATATGCTATAAAGAGATTTGAAAGATTGAAAAAAATGGGTGAGTAGTAGTGAATGTTTGGCATGATTTAAGTGAAAATAGAGTTAGTAAAGATAGTTTTATAGTATGTATTGAGATATCTAAAGGAAGTAAGAAAAAGTATGAATTAGATAAAGAAACAGGACTTATTATTTTAGATAGAATTTTATATACTTCTACACATTATCCAGCAAATTATGGGTTCATCCCTTTAACATATGCAGGAGATAATGATCCTTTAGATGTATTAGTGCTTTGTCAAGAAGTGTTAGAGCCAATGTCTTTAGTTAAATGTCGTCCGATTGGTGTTGTTTTAATGATAGATGGAGGAGAAGTAGATGAAAAGATAATTGCTGTAGTAGAAAATGATCCTTTTATGAGTAATTATCATAATATTAACGATCTACCTAAACATATGCTTGAAGAAATGCAACATTTCTTTAAAGTATATAAGCAACTGGAGGGAAAAGATACTTACATTGAAAGGGTAGAAAATATTGAAGTAAGTAAAAAAATAATTGAAGATAGTTTAAAAAGATATAAAGAGATATTTAAAAAGTAAAGATTTATTTGATGGAGGTGTTAATATGGATGTTAAGAAGAAAGTTGCCATTATGTATGATTTTGATGAAACATTAGCACCAGGCAATATGCAAGAGTATGCTTTTATTCCTAATCTTAAGATAAGTAAAGAAGAATTTTGGAAAGCTGCAAGTGATTTTGCTAAGGAACATAATATGGATAGTATTTTATCATACATGTATATGTCTATTAAACTAGTGAAAGAAAAGAAACTTAAAATAAGCAGAGAAGAGTTCTTTAATCAAGGAAAGATGATAACTTTTTTTGAAGGAGTAGAAAGTTGGTTTAAAAGAATTAATGAATTTGGTAATAGTTTAGGGTTAGAAGTAGAGCACTATATTATTTCCTGTGGGTTAAAAGAAATAGTAGAGGGAACTTTAATTGCTAAAGAGTTTAAAAGAATTTTTGCTTGTAATTTTGCTTATGATTCTGAAACCAAACAACCAATATGGGCCTCTCAGGCAATTAATTTCACCTCAAAAACACAATATATATATCGTATAAGAAAAAATCAATTAGATAAATTATATGATGCATACGAATTAAATGAATATGTTGAAGATCGTTCAAGTTTATTACCGTATACTAACATGATTTATGTTGGAGATGGAGAAACAGATGTACCATGTATGAAGACTGTTAAAATATATGGGGGTCATTCTATTTGTGTTTATAACCCTCATTCAGAGAAAAAAGAAAAAATTGCTAAAAAGTTATTTAAAGATGGGAGAGTTAACTTTATTGCTCCAGCCTGTTATAGTGAAAATTCTAAAATGGATAACATTGTAAAGGACCTGTTAAAAGAAATAGCTTTAAAAAATAAAATAGAAGAATATTCAAAGTAAAAAGGAGATAAATTATGGAAATAAAAAATGTTGATTCAAAAGAAAAATTAAAGGAATATTATGATTTTTTTACTAAAGTATTTTATGAAGATGCTGTAGAGTATAATGAACATTATTACCCAATGTTTAACACGTATTCTAAGATTAGTGAACAGTTTGAAAAAGATAATAGTTTATTAATATATTTAGAGAATGAAGGGGAAATTGTAGGTACTGTTGCTATTAAAGATGTGAGTGATGAGGAAGCTACAATTTATGCTTTAACAGTGGAAAAGAAATATAGAGGTAAAGGTTATTCTTCAATGCTTTTAAAAGAGATAGAAAAAAGACTTAAAAGTAAAGGAGTAAAAAGGATATCTTTAGGTGCTAGAATTAGAGCATGTTACGTTTATTTAAAAAATGGGTATACTCCAACTCTTTTAGTGCAAGTAAGTGATTTTGCTACGACTGATCTTATAAAAAAGGCTAATAAATATAATTATGAAGTTGTTGATGAATATCAAAATGAAGTTTGTGGAGCAGTATTTTATAAAGTTTCAAAGGTAGATGAAGAAGTAATAAAATATTTTGAAAGTAATGTTCCAACGGCACATGTAAGTTATATTTTTACAAAAGAAATATAAGTTAACTATCTGATTTCAGGTATACATATAAAAATGATTAAATAATAAGTTGTAATATGAAAAATATATGATTATTGTTCGGATAATTAATAGTTATTTTCAAAATAGTAAAAAGATTGCTTAATAAAAACTTTTATTATATAATAAAACGCATGTAGGAGTGATAAAAATGGAAGAAACAAATTTAACAGAACAAGAGCAAATAAGAAGAGAAAAATTAACTAAGTATGTTGAAAAAGGACTTGATCCATTTGGTCAAAGATTTTTAAGAGATACTTGGAGTGCTGATATTAAAGAAAAATATGGTTCTTGTAGTCATGAAGAAATGGAAGAAAACGAAGTAATAGTAACAGTAGCGGGTCGTATTATGACTTTAAGAGATATGGGAAAAGTTGCGTTTATGCATATTCAAGATAAAAAAGGACAAATTCAAGTTTATTTAAGAAAAGATGTTTTAGGTGAAGAAACTTGGGAAGTTTTTAAACTAGCAGATATTGGTGACATTGTAGGTGTTAAGGGAAGATTAATGGTTACTAAAACAGGTGAGTTAAGTATTAAAGCAATGGAATATACACATTTATCTAAATCTTTAAGGCCTTTACCTGAAAAGTATCATGGATTACAAGATAAAGAAGAAGCTAGACGTCGTCGTTACGTGGATTTAATTGTTAATGAAGATAGTAAAAATATTGCTTTTACGAGACCTAAGATTATAAGAGGAATACAACGTTATTTAGATGATAGAGGATTTGTAGAAGTAGAAACACCTGTTTTAAATCCTATTTTAGGGGGAGCAAATGCCCGTCCATTTATCACTCATCATAATGCTTTAGATATGGATTTTTATTTAAGAATTGCTACTGAACTACCTTTAAAGAGATTGATTGTTGGAGGTATGGAAAGTGTTTATGAAATAGGCAGATTGTTTAGAAATGAAGGAATGGATGCCACTCATAATCCTGAATTCACAACAGTTGAAGCATATATGGCTTATGGAAACTTAGATGATATGATGGATTTATCTGAGGGGTTATTTAGAACACTTGCTAAAGATATTAGAAAAGCTGATGTTTTTGAATATCAAGGAAATGTCTTAGATTTTTCTAAACCATTTAAAAGATTACACATGGTTGAAGGTGTTAAGGAAGTAACAGGAATTGATTTCTTTAAAATAACGGATGTAAAAGAAGCTTTAAAATTAGCTGAAAAACATGATATAGAAGTAGGAAATCACGAGAAAACAATTGGACATATTATTAACTTGTTCTTTGAAAAATATGTTGAAGAAACATTAATTCAACCAACATTTGTGTATGGCCATCCAGTAGAGATTTCTCCACTTGCTAAGAAAAATCCACAAGATCCACGCTATACTGATCGTTTTGAATTATTTATTAATAGAAAAGAATATGCTAATGCCTTTACCGAATTAAATGATCCTATTGATCAAAAAGAAAGATTTTTAAACCAATTAAAAGAAAAAGAATTAGGTAATGATGAAGCTAATGAAATGGATATTGATTATGTAGAAGCTTTAGAGTATGGAATGCCTCCAACTGGTGGTATAGGTATTGGAATTGATAGACTAGTAATGCTACTAACGAACACTGATAGCATTCGTGATGTCTTATTATTCCCACACATGAAAAATAAATAAGGGATTTCAATCCCTTTTTTATTTACTATCTTTTAATAATTCTATTTCTTCTTTAGTTAATTTACGATATTCTCCTAATTTTAAGTTATCGTCTAAAGTAATATTACCAAAAGTAATTCTCTTCAAATAGAGTACTTTTTTGTTTACACTTTCAAACATTCTTTTTATTTGATGATATTTACCTTCACATATTGTAACATAGCATTTACTAATATTATTACTCTCTATAATTTCTAACAAAGCACTTTGGCATTTTTCATTATCAAGATAAATTCCTGCTTTAAATTCACTTATATCCTCACTATTAACTTCACCCTCTACTTCAACATAATACTTCTTTTTAACATGATATTTAGGAGAAAGAAGTTTATGACCTAATTCACCATCATTACTAATAATTAATAATCCTTCACTATCTTTATCTAATCTTCCAAAAGGGAAAAGATCCAAATGTTTATACTCACTAATTAAATCAAGAACAGTTTTATCTTTATAATCTTCTGTAGAACTTATAACTCCAGCAGGTTTATTTAGCATTAAATAAATCATTTTTTCATACTTTAATAATTCATTATTAAAATAAACCAAATCTTCATTTTCTTTTATTTTAAAATCATCATCTTTAATAATTAATTCATTAACTTTTACAAGACCTTTACGAATATATTCTTTAACTTCTTTTCTACTTCCTATTCCTAAATCTCTTAAATATTTATCCAGCCTCATTAAAATCACCTTTAACATTATATACAATAATTAAACGATTTGCTATAATAGCAAAGGTGATATTATGGTAATTTTCGTCATTATTTTGTCTACAATAATATTTATTTTACCGGTTTTATTTTGTGTTTTCTATAGTGTATACCTAATCATAGAAACAATAAGATTTTATATTAAATTAGGAATAACGAATATGGATGTTGTAGAAACTATTTCTATTAAAGATTATGAACCTGCGATTGTAGGTTACCTTGTAAACTTTCAAAAAATAGGGAAAAGGGAAATATCGTCAACATTATTTGATTTGATAGGAAGAAAAGTTATTAATTTAAAATTAGTTAAAGGTAAGTTGAATGATGATAAGGGAGTGTATTTGCTTTCTCTTGAAAAAGAAGAAAATTTAAAAAAATATGAAAAGATGTTAATCGAGTATCTTTTTGAAGATAAAAAAGAAATACATCAAGAGGATTTGAGTGCTAAGTTATATAAAAATAATATAGATAAAAATTTTTTGGGTGAGTTTTTAAGACAAATTCAGCAAACAGCAAAAAAACGTGATTTTTTTAGTAAAAAAGAAGGAATAAGAAAAGAAAGAGTATATAAAGTTGTTAATAAGGTAACTACGATATTAGCAAGTATTTCTAGTTTTCTTTTTGCCATAAGTCTAGAGGGGCTAGATGTTATTAATGAAGATATTATTTTTGTAATAGTCTTTTTACTTGTGGTAGCGCTTCTTTTTTGGAGTTTTAAGTTTATTATTTCTTATTTATTTAATATTACTTGTTACTACAATGATTTTAGTGAGAAGGGTAAAGAAGATTATAAAAGATGGAAAGGCTTTAAAAAGCATCTTAAGAAATGGAGTAGTTTAAAAGATTCTCCTTTAATGGGAGTAACTATTTGGCAAAGATATTATGCGTACTCTATTGCTTTAAAAGTTAATAAAAGATTTTTAAGGCAGATGAGAAAAATGGGAATAGAGGATAGTGAGATATTTACTTTTGTTAGTTCGATTACTTCTAATATTGGTTATAGTGCTAGAAAAATTAAAAAAATATCTTTTGATAAGTATGGTGGAAGCCATGTTGATTATGAATAAAAAAAGTTCACATTATTGTGAGCCTTTTTCTTTTATAAATGATTGTAAAGCACAGAGTATAATTATTGCTAATAGTTTAATGAACAAGGATATTAACATAATAAACAATGCATCTTTAAAAGAGAAATACAGAAGATTAGCTAGTAAAGAGAAGATTATGCATTCCATTAAAATAGCACATGCACCAATAATTCCATTTTTTAAATATGAATTATTAACTTTTAATTTGCTAGATAAGATAATGATTAGTAAAAAAGCTAGTGCTAGAGAGAAAGGAATAGAAATTGCATATAGTGCTTCTTTCCAAGTAATAGAATCTATATATAGTAATTGAGTCAAGTTAATAAAAGTGTGCAATAAACAAGCACAAATTGTAAATATTGCTATCTTTTTAGCATCTTCTCTAGTATGTTTAAAACAAGTGTAAATTACTACAAAAAAACAAAAAGTATTAATGACTGCTCCAATAGGTATAGGATAATCAAAAACACTAGCTACTTCTAGTACACTACATAAAACAATGCTAACTGAAGTAAATAAACATAATCCTTTCTTTCCTAAAAAATAGTTAGATACCCATAAGGTGCCCAGCATTAACAAAAAAACGACTAAAAGAATAGACCAATTCATATAATTTTCCTCCTATTTAATTGTAGTTAAATAGTCAAAAAAATAGAATTAATTTTAATATTGAATTCCCCAAACGACATTATGTTTTGCTTTTTTACCACATACCACACATTTGTGATTGTGATTTCCTTCATAAGTTTCCATAATACAACGAGATTTAGTTCCCCTTATTTCTTTCATTTTTAATTCGCAATCTTGATCTCCACACCAAGAAGCATGTACAAAACCAGGATGTTCATTCATAATCTTTTCTACATCCTTAAATGTTTTAGCTTCAAAAGTTAAAGATTCCATTCTTTCTTTAGCTTTATTAAACATATTGTTTTGAATATCTTCTAGAAGATTTTTAATGTTTTCCACTAGAGTATCATCATAATCAAACAAAACTTTTTCACGAGTATCTCTTCTTGCAACAGTTATCTTATTATTAGTTAAATCTCTTTTACCAATTTCTAGTCTTACAGGTATACCATTAACTTCGGCTTCCGCAAACTTAAATCCAGGAGTTTTATCACTAGAATCAATATAAACAGAGATACCAGCTTCCTTTAATTTATTGTAACAAGTAGCCACTGCTTCATTTACAATTTCTTCATTTTTACCAATACCAACAATAACAACTTGTTTAGGAGCAATACGTGGAGGTAAAATTAAACCATTGTCATCACCATGAACCATAATAAGTGCTCCAATCATTCTTGTTGTAGAACCCCAAGAAGTTTGATAAGCATATTCCAATTTACCTTCCTTATTTAAAAACTTAATATCATAAGCTTTAGAAAACTTTTGCCCAAAATAATGGCTAGTAGCGGATTGTAAAGAAATACCATTATACATTAAAGCTTCAATAGTTAAGGTGTATTCTGCACCTGCAAATTTTTCTTTTTCAGTTTTCTTTCCAGCAATAACAGGAATTGCTAAATATTTTTCAAAAAAAGTACGATAAGTTTCTAACATATCATGTGTTTCTTTTTCAGCTTCTTCACTAGTAGAGTGCACAGTATGCCCCTCTTGCCAAAAAAATTCTCTAGTTCTTAAAAAAGGTCTAGTTTCCTTTTCCCAACGCATAACATTACACCATTGATTATACTTTAAAGGTAAATCACGATAGGAATTAACGACAGTACTATAATAATCACTAAATAAAGTTTCGCTAGTAGGTCTAATACAAAGTCTTTCTTCTAGTTGCTTACTGCCTCCCATTGTAACCCAAGCTACTTCTGGTGCAAACCCTTCAATTAATTCGCCTTCTTTTTTCATTAAACCTTCAGGAATTAAAAGTGGCATCATTACATTTTGATGACCTGTTTCCTTAAACATATCATCTAAAATTTTTTGTATTTTTTCCCATAAAGCAGTACCATTAGGTTCAAATACCGTACATCCTTTTACATTAGAATAATCTGCTAATCTAGCTGCTCTTACAACATCAGTATACCATTTAGCAAAATCAACATCTCTTGATGTAATACTTTCATTTTTCTTATCATTCATTATATAACCCTCTTTTCTATAATATATAAAAAAAGTAATATTCTATGAATACTACTTTAAAATTATTTTTCTTCCTTTTTACTATAATTTTGTTTGCGAATTTTTCCATCTTTCTTATGAATAGAAATGGATCCATCTTGACTTTCTGCTCTTTTCTTAGCAAATTCTATAGCTTCAGCTTGCGTGTCAAACAATTTAATAGCTCTTTCTCCTCCACCATATTTAACTTGCCATTTTCCATCTTCTTTTCTTAAAGAAACATGATAAACTTTATTAGTTGCTTTCTTTTCAGTTGCTTTCTCTTCACTTACAGGAGTTTCCTTTTTAGTAGTATCTTTATTTGTTTTTTTCTTAGTATCACTACCCTTTACGGGAACTTCTTTTCTTTCCTCACTAGTTTCTACAACAACTTCTTTTTCAACCTTTTTCTTTTCTTCTTCTTTATTTTTCTTTTTCCAAAAAAACATAAATACAAACCTCCATAAAACAAATATAATTATAAGCAAAATCTTCTTTTTTTACAATGAGTTTTTAAATAATTTACATTTTTAGAGAACACAAAATAGAAATCTACAATAATATAGAAATGTTATCCTATAAAGAAGAAAAAGAAAAACATAAAAAATAAAAGTTACCTGAAATATTAACTATATAAAAGAACTGATAATAATGTTAAAATTTTGATAATCTAGTAATTAATTTTATTATTTATTTTTCATAAAAAGAAAAAGCCTTACATTATCGTAAAGCTTTTCATAAAAATTCTACAAATATAAATTAAGATTTCACTAGTAGTGTTTGCTTAAAATTTAAGTTTATAGAATTAAAGTGTAAAGATGATTTTTTTATCTTTTCTTTGGAGTATTTGCCTTTTTTGTCTTGTGTTGACTAGTAATAATATCTTTTCCAAAAGCAATTGCTTCTTCAGAAGTATCAAAGGTACCTAGAACTTTTCTATCAATTCTATTAACAACTTTCCATTTTCCATCATGTATCACAGAAAGATTATAAATTTCAGTGGAATTTTGCATACTACTTTTTGGCATACTCATATTGCCCTTTTTATAATTTTTGGAAACAATCGTTGTTTTTTTCTTAGTCTCACTTGGTTTTGAATCTTTAGGAAGTGAAACTCCAGTCACCTTCTTTGAAGAACGATTGCTTGTGTTCAATTTTGAAACTGCTCCTTTCTTATCTTTTTTTGAAATAGTATCATCTTTTTTCTTTTTTAATAAAGCACTCATGTATCTAACCCCCAACTATATTCATATTATAACAAAGCTTTTTCTTTTATCAAGATTTTTTTTACTTAGCACAGTAGCAATAATGTATAAATTATATTTATTTTTTTAAGAAATTTACGCTTTTTTAATCTTTCTTATAAAATGAATAAATGTTATAATAAATAACCGAAGTAGGAGTGGTAAAATGGAGAAAAAAAGTTATACACCAATGATGATGCAATACTTGAAAGTGAAAGAACAATACGAAGATACTTTAATCTTTTATCGCTTAGGTGATTTCTATGAGATGTTTTTTGAAGATGCAAAGATTGCTTCTAGAGAATTAGAGCTAGTATTAACTGGTAGAGATGCTGGAGTAGATCAAAAGGTTCCTATGTGTGGGGTTCCTTATCATAGTGTTAAAGGGTATATTGAAAGATTGATTGATCGTGGTTATAAAGTAGGAATTGTAGAGCAATTAGAAGATCCTGCGACTTGTAAGGGAATTGTTAAAAGAGATGTAGTGCAAATTATTACTCCTGGAACTTTGATTGATTTAGGATTAAATGAAAAAAAGAATAACTATTTACTTGAAGTTGAAGAAACAGGGAATAACTATATTGTTAGTTACGTTGATTTATCTACTGGAGAAATCAATGTTTCTTGTATTGAAAGAACATATAATGCATTAAAAGGACAAATAGATACTTTAGAATGTAAAGAGATTGTTGTTAGTGAAGATTTTTCTAGTGAGATGATTTTAAAAATTAAAGAAAACAATCGTTTAACTATTTCTTATCAAAAAGAACTTGCTGATGAAAAAGAGTATGCACATATAAGTGAAGATATCAGTGATTATAGAGCTATTAAATCAATAAATAGGCTAATAGGCTATTTAATTAAAACTCAAAAAAGAAACTTAGATTATTTAAAGAAAGCTAGAGTTATTAATAAAGAAAAGTTATTACAAATAGATGGGTATTCTAGAAATAATTTAGAATTAACGAGAACACTTAGAAGCGAAGAACGATATGGGTCATTGCTTTGGATTTTAGATAAATGTAAGACTGCTGCAGGATCAAGAATGCTTAAAAGGTGGCTTAACAATCCTTTGTATGATTTAAAAGAAATTGAAGGAAGATTAAAGGTAGTAGATAGTTTTGTAAGTAACTTTTTATGTAGAAAACAAATTATTGAATTATTGAAAGAAGTATATGATTTAGAAAGATTAGTAGCTAGAATTAGTTATGGAAATGCTAATGCTAGAGATTTAATCCAATTAAAAAAATCATTAAGTGTTGTTCCTGAAATTAAAACTTTATTAAAAGATAGTGGGGAAATGGATTTGTTTGTCCTTTCAAGTAGAATAAAAACTTTACCAGAAATCGTAGATTTAATTGATAAAGCAATCATTGATAATCCTCCTTTAGCTATTAAAGAAGGGGGTATAATTAAGGAAGGATATAATAAAGAATTAGATGAATTAAAGTATATTTCTCATAATGGGAAAAGTTTTATTGCTGGGATTGAAACTACTGAAAGGGAACGAACAGGAATTAAAAATTTAAAGGTTGGGTATAATAAGGTTTTTGGCTATTATATTGAAATAACTAATTCCTATTTAAATATGGTTAAAGATGAGTATGGATATATTAGAAAACAAACTTTAACAGGAGCAGAGAGATTTATAACTAATGAGTTAAAAGAAAAAGAAGATATGATTTTAAAAGCGGAAGAAAAAATTGTTAAGTTAGAGTATGATTTATTTATTGAGATAAGAGATAAAGTTAAAGAAGTAACTGAAGATATTCAAAATTTAGCAGATATTCTTTCAATGATTGATGTTTTAAGTGATTTTGGGGAAGTTTCCGTTAATAATGGTTATGCTAGGCCTAATTTTAATGAAGAGGGAATAGTTTCTTTAAAAGAGATTAGACATCCTGTTTTAGAACAACTTGTAGGTAAAGAAAACTTTGTTAAAAATGATATTTACATTGATAATGAAAGATTTTTACAAATTATTACAGGACCTAATATGGGTGGAAAATCGACCATTATGCGTCAAATAGCTTTAGCCGTTATCATGGCCCAAACAGGGTGCTATGTGGCGAGTAAAGAAGCTAATTTGTGCTTGTTTGATAAGATTTTTACAAGAATTGGGGCAAGTGATGATTTAGTCAGTGGGAAGTCTACGTTTATGGTGGAAATGATGGAAGCAAATAATGCTTTAAGAAATGCGACAAGTAATTCACTTATTATTTTTGATGAGATTGGTAGAGGGACATCTACTTATGATGGAATGGCCTTAGCACAGTCTATCATTGAATATATTGCAATTAATATTAAAGCTAAAACATTATTTTCTACGCATTATCACGAGTTAACTTTTTTGGAAAATAAAATAAGTGGAATTGTTAACAAAAATGTGGCAGTTCATGAGGAAAATGATAAGGTAACCTTTTTATATACTTTACAAGAAGGGTGTGCGAATAAGTCCTATGGTATCAATGTGGCAAGGTTGGCACATTTACCTGATTCATTATTAGATAGGGCAAAGCAAATATTAATTAGTTTAGAAAAGAATGATGCTTCTAGTGCAATGAAAAAGGAAATTGTTATTAAGGAAGTAGAACCAGAATATATTAAAGAAGTTAAAAGTCTAGATCCTTTAAATATGACCCCATTAGAGGCATTAAATTATTTAGTTGAATTGAAGCAGAAAATAGATTAGAATAAAAACGGTGGTTGAGATGGGGAAATTTATTAATATATGGTCAGTTTCAAGGCATGATGAAAGTGCTTTAGAAAAAATTAATAAAAATTCTAAAGATAATACTTTGTATTTAAATTGTACTTGTGAATTTAGTATTAATGGAAAAAAAGAAATGAGATTACCTTATGATTCTTGCCTTTATAGTAAAGATAGTGGCATTATTATTTTTTTCGAGAATGTAATATCAAACGAAGAAGAAATAATAAAAAAATTAGATGAAAAAGGAATAAAATATACGACTACTATACTTGAAAATACAATGAAATTACCAGAAGAATATTACCCAACATTTTGGTTTGTTCAAGGAAAAAGAGAGTTAGAAAATGCAATTGATGATTCTCTTAAAAATAGTCAATCACAATGTTATTTATATAAAAATATATCTATCGATTTAACTCTTGGCCATACATTAAATGGCCAAAAAATATGTGATATAAAAGAAGAATTATGGACGGAAGGTCTCTTTTTCCCAGATAAATTAATTTTTGCTTTAAGATCCAAAGAAGATAAACAAACAAACGTTCAAGAAATAATTAATATGTTAGAAGAAAAAAGAATTATCTATAAAAAGGAAGTAATACCTAGAAAAAAATGATAGAATAGTAGCAGGAGGTATTAAAATGAGCCTAATTAAAGTGTTAGATTCGGCACTTGCCAATAAAATTGCAGCAGGAGAGGTTATTGAAAGACCAGCAAGTGTTGTTAAAGAGTTAGTGGAAAATTCTATTGATGCTGGGGCTACTAGTATTGAAATAAAAATTAAAGAAGCAGGTAAAAAAATAATTAGTGTTAGTGATAATGGTAAAGGGATGGACAAAGAAGATGCTCATTTAGCTTTTAAAAGACATGCTACATCGAAGATTATCAAAGAAAGAGATTTATTTAACATACATACACTAGGATTTAGAGGAGAGGCTCTTCCTTCTATTGCAGCAGTAGCAAATGTGACTATTGAAACTAGTACTGGTGAAGCGGGAACTAAACTGAAACTAGTTAATAGCAATGTTGTAGAAGAGGAAACTTGTGCTTCTAGAAAAGGTACAACCATCAAAGTAGAAAATTTATTTTATAATACTCCAGCTAGACTTAAATATTTAAAATCAGATAATGTTGAAATATCTCATATTAATGAAATTGTTTCTAAGTTATCTTTAGCACATCCAAATATTAGTTTTACATTATATATTGATGATAAGATTAATTTTTCTAGTACAGGTCGAGGAGATGTTTTAGAAGTTATTTCAAGTTTATATGGTATAAGTGTAGCTAGAGAAATGAAAAAATTTAGTGGAGAGACAGACGATTTTGTAATTAGTGGGTATACTAGTTCATTAGGGATATCTAAATCTAATCGTAATTTTATTATTACTATTTTAAATGGAAGATGTGTAAGAATGATTGGTGTAGTTAATGCTGTGATAGATGCGTATAAAACATATTTAAGTGATGATCGTTTTCCTATCACTGTTATTAACATTGAGATAGATCCTACTTTAGTAGATGTTAACGTACATCCAGCTAAACACGAGGTTAGATTATCTAAAGAAAATGAATTGAAAAGCCTGGTGGAAAAAACGATTAGAGAAGTCTTTAAAGTAGAAAATATTGCTCCAAGAATTTATAGTGAACCAAGTAGTAAAAGTGCTCAAATAGAATTAGATGTAGATACCTTTTATAATAGTAAAGCATCTTTTATGGAAGAAATAGCTATTAATGAGAATTTGATAAAAGAAGATAGTGAAGAAGTAAATGATTTTGTTGATTTCTCAAGTGTTCCTAATGAAGAAAAAAAATATATTAGATTGAATCCTATTGGTCAGTTGCATGCTAAATATATATTAGCTTACGATGAAAAGGCCTTGTACATAGTAGATCAACATGCTGCGGCAGAACGTATAAACTATGAAAAATTTCAAAAAGAGTTAAATGATCAAGAAAAGTGGTTATATACAGATTTATTAGTGCCTATTGTAGTCAATATGAGTAATTCTCAATCTAGAAGATTAATGGATTATTTAAGTCTTTTTAAAGACATTGGAATAGAAATGGTACCATTTGGAATTAATTCTTATAAAGTTTCTACTATACCAATATGGATGAAAGAGGCAAATGCTAGTGAATATATAGATGACATGATTGAGCAAGTATTATCAAATAATGGAAGACTTAAAATAGGTGATTTGCGATTAAAAGCTATTTCTACTTTAGCATGCAAAGCATCCCTAAAAGCTAATAAAGTATTATCTATGCAAGAAATGCAAACATTACTAGATAATTTGTTTACGTGTAATAATCCGTTTACTTGCCCTCATGGAAGACCTACTTTAATTGTATATGATAGTTATGAGTTAGATAAGATGTTTAAAAGGGTTTAAGGATGAATAAGGTAGTTGTAATTGTAGGACCTACAGGAGTAGGAAAAACAAAGTTAAGTATCGCATTAGCCAAGTATTTTCATACTGAGATTATTAATGGTGATAGTGTGCAAATATATAAAGAATTAGATATTGGAAGTGCCAAAGTAAGCGAAGAAGAAAAAGAAGGAATAAAGCATCATCTATTAGATTTTAAAGAAATAGAAGAAGATTATAGTGTGTATGAATATCAACAAGATTTAAGAGAAAAAATAGCATATTTTAAAGAAAAGAAGATGCTTCCTTTAATAGTAGGAGGAACGGGGCTTTATTTAAAAGCTAGTTTATACGATTATACTTTTAATAAAGAAGAAAGTAATCGTAGTGAAGAATATGCTTCTATGTCCAATGAACAGTTATATGCCTTGTTAACCAAATTGGATCCCAAAGAAGCTAATAAATTACATGTAAATAATCGAAGAAGAGTAGAAAGAGCTTTAAATATTATTAAAAACACGCAAAAGAAGAAAAGTGAACTATTAGAAGCACAAGAACATAAACCATTATATGAAACTTATTTCATTGGCTTAACATTACCTAGAGAAGAATTATATAAAAGAATTGATAAAAGAGTAGATTTAATGATTGATAATGGTTTACTTGAAGAAACGAAGAAACTATATGATAAATATCATGATAAAAATTATAAGTCTTTACAAGCTATTGGTTATAAAGAATTATTTATGTATTATAAAAATGAGATAAGTTATAAAGAAGCTATTGAATTAATAAAAAAGAAATCAAGGAATTATGCCAAGAGACAATATACTTGGTTTAATAATCAATTTGATGTTAAATGGTTTAATGTCAATTTAGATAATTTTAGTGAAACAATTAATGACGTTATTAACTATTTGGAGGATAGCTTATGAGATTTATTCGTAATGAATTATATTTTGGTAAAGAAACATGTGATAAATTAAGCAAACTTAAAGTGTGTGTGGTAGGCATAGGAGGAGTAGGGTCTTATGCAGTAGAGGCACTTGCAAGGTTAGGCGTAGAGAATTTTGTTTTAATAGATAAAGATCAGGTAGATATTACTAACATAAATAGGCAAATTATTGCACTAGAATCAACGTTAGGTAAAGATAAAGTAGAAGTATGTAAAAAAAGAGTTTTAGATATTAATCCTAAATGTAATGTTAAAACATACAATGTATTTTTAAACAAAGATAATCTTTCTTTAATTTTAAATGAACATGTAGATTATGTAGTAGATGCAATTGATACGATTAGTTGCAAATATGAGTTAATTAAGTTATGTTTAGATAATAAAATTGATTTTATAAGTAGTATGGGAATGGGTAATAAAGAGGATTTAACTAAAATTGAAATTACTACTTTAGATAAAACCAACTATGATCCAGTTGCTAAAAAGTTAAGAGAACTAATAAGAAAAGAAAATAAAGAAAAAGATATGAAAAAAATTAATGTTGTTTTTTCTAAAGAAAACTCGTGTAAACAAAGTGTAATTGTTAATGAAAAGGGTGAGACTCTAAAAGAAAAGTGTCCTCCATCAAGTATTATTTTCACTCCATCAGTAGCAGGCTTTTTATGTGCTTATTATATTTATAAAAAAGTTGTTAGTAAATAAGAGATGTTTTTAAAAATGTTGCTTAATGTTTTATTAAATGTTATGATTTAAATAATGGGAGTTGGTTAAGATGAAAATTATGATGAGTGTAATAGAATCTAAGGATTTAGAAAAATATATTAATGATGGTATCGTTCCTTTTGCGGTATGTCCTTCAATAGAGGGAATAAGTGCTAAGCAAAGAAAGGTGCTAGAAAAATACTATAATAAAGTTACAGATCAAAGAGGTATAGATAGTTATTATTGCAATATTATTGATCCTTATAAGTGTAGAGATAATGGTTATGACTCTATTGAGTTTGCTAATGGGAATAAAAAAATTAAAGGTTATAGTTTAGAGAAGAATAGGCAAATGGGTAATAAATATGTCGTTACAATTTATTTTGGAGCTAATGATAAGACAAATGCGTTAGAGCTAACAAAGAAAAACCGATTAAAAGTAGCTAATTTGAAAAAGAAAATAAATAATAAAAACGTAGATAAATCTTTGTAAAAGAGAAACAATAAACTTGTTTCTTTTTTTTATATAAAAAAGATTAATAAATTAACATTAATCGGTATAATTAAAGAAGAGGTGATTCTATGTTTAAAAGTGATATAGAAATAGCTAGTGAATGTAAAATGAGACCTATTAGTGAGATTGCTAAAGAAATAGGAATAGATGATGAATATTTAGAGATGTATGGAAAATATAAAGCTAAGATAAACTTAGATATTATGAAAAAATTAAAAGATAAAAAAGATGGAAAGTTAGTATTAGTTACGGCAATTAATCCTACGAAAGCAGGAGAAGGGAAAACGACTACGACAATTGGGTTAGCAGAAGCTTTTGCTAAGTTGGGAAAAAAAGCTATTTTAACTTTAAGAGAGCCATCAATGGGACCCGTATTTGGTTTAAAAGGAGGAGCAGCAGGAGGAGGTTATGCTCAAGTTGTTCCAATGTCTGATATTAACTTACATTTTACTGGAGATATGCATGCTTTAACTAGTGTTAATAATTTAATAAGTGCGTGTATAGATAATCATTTATATTTTGGTAATGAACTAAACATAGATCCAAAAAGAATTGTTTGGAAAAGATGTATGGATTTAAATGATCGTTCTTTAAGAAAAGTAGAAGTTGATGTTGGTAAAGGAATTAAAAGAGAAGATAATTTTAATATTACGGTGGCTAGTGAAGTAATGGCTATTTTATGTTTGTGTAAAGATTTAGATGATTTTGCTTATCGTATAGGTGAAGCTATTGTAGCTTATACTTATGATAATAAAGTTGTTAAAGTAAAAGATTTAAAAATAGTGGGTTCTTTAAAAGTTTTGATGATGGATGCAATTAAGCCTAATTTAGTACAAACACTAGAAAATAATCCTGTTTTAATTCATGGTGGGCCATTTGCCAATATTGCTCATGGTTGTAATTCTTTAATTGCTACTAAAATGGGTTTAAAATTAGCGGATTATTGTATTACTGAAGCAGGTTTTGGGGCAGATCTAGGTGCAGAGAAATTTTTTGATATTAAATGTAGGGAAGGTAACCTTAAACCAAATGCCGTTGTTTTAGTAGTGACAATTAGGGCTTTAAAAATGCATGGTGGTATTTTAAAGGAAGATATAGATAAAGAAGATATTGATGCTTTAAAAAGAGGAATTCCTAATTTAGTAAAACATATAGAAAATATTCAAAAATATCATTTGCCATGTGTGATAGCTATTAATAAGTTTTTTAGCGATACGGATAAAGAGATTTCTTATTTAACTAATTGGTGTAAACAAAATGGTTATGAAGTAGAGCTGTGTGAGGGTTTTGCTAAAGGCGGACAAGGTGCAATATCTTTAACTAAAAAAGTCATTGAATTATGTGAAAAGGATAATTCTAAATTTACTTATTTGTATGATATTAAAGATAATTTAGAAAAGAAAATAGAAACGATTTGTAAACAAATATATGGTGCAAAAGAACTTGAATTTTCTAAAGAAGCTTTAGAAAATATTGATTTTTTAACTAAATCAGGGCTAAACAAAAATCTTTTAGTATGTATGGCTAAAACACCATTTTCTTTAAGCGATGATGAAAAACTTATTGGAAGGCCGGAAAATTTTACGATTCATGTTAAAGAAGTAAGAATTTCTAATGGTGTTAGGTTTGCTGTAGTCCTTACAGGTGATATTATGACCATGCCAGGGTTACCTAGAGTACCTACGGCGACTAAAATAAATATTAATAGTGAAGGAAAGATTGAGGGGTTATTTTAATGGAATATAAATTAAATGATATAGTTGTAACTAAAAAAGAACATCCTTGTGAAACTAGATGCAATAGATGGCAAATTATTCGTGTAGGAGCAGATGTTAAAATTAAGTGTTTAGGATGCGGACATGTTGTTATGCTTAGCAAATATAAATTTGAAAAAGCCGTAAAAAAAATTGAAAGTAAAGAGTAAAGATACGAAAATATTAGTATAGATATTAAAGGGATCTTTTTGATAAAGTTAGTTAAAGTTAGTAAATGTTACCGTAAAAAGATTCTTTTAAACGGAATCAATTTAAAAATAGATCAAGCAGGACTATATTCTTTTATTGGTGCAAATGGAAGTGGAAAAACCACTCTTTTAAATATTATTTGCAAGTTTATTAAAGTAAATAAAGGTAAAGTGATTAATAAATATAAAAGAGTCTCTTTTGTCTCCCAAGAAACCAATTTATTAGAGCATTTAACTATTTTAGAACATTTCAAAATGTTCAAAATTAACCCCCTTATTTTAAAAAAATTTCACTTATTTTCTAAATTAAACAATTTACCTAAAGAATTATCTTTAGGACAAAAACAAAGAATTGCCACTCTTTTAGCTTTATATTCATCATCTAATTTAAAAGTATTTGATGAGCCAACAAGTCACTTAGATAAGTATAACGCTTCTTTAATTATGAAAGAAATAAAAAAAATTAGTAAAAATAAAATCGTTTTATTAGTAAGCCATGAAAAAGAGAGTGTTTATAAATATAGTGATTATATATATGAAATAAACGATACTAAACTAAATTTAATTAAAGAAAAACATTTAACTAATCCAAAAATAAAAAAATCTAAAGTTAAGTATCATTTTACTTTTTATCTTTTTAAAGTTTTAAAATATCACAAGGGCTTAAACCTTCTTTTTTTTATCATCTTTTTCTTTTTAAGTTTTCTTTTTATATTTTATTTTACTATTCAAAAAGATTTAAAAAATTATATAAGCAATAATCAACAAAGTATATTAGATTATAATAAGTTTTACTTAAAGCAGTGTAAGCAATCTAATAATATTAAACAATGCTTTAACTTAGATGAAGAACATTTAAAAATAATTGAAAATAATGAGGAAGAAATAAGTTATAATTATGAACTTTTAATGAATTATATTTATGACACAAGTAAATTTAATGTTATAAAAGGAAAAGATAAAGTTTTAAAAGAAGGGAGATATCCTTTAGAGTATAATGAAATTATAACTAATGATAAATATCATTTAGGAGATACAATTACTTTATCTTCTTTTAAAGTGTTAAAAGACCATAAAACAGATTTATACTCTAAACCTATTACTTTAAAAGTAGTGGGCATTTCCTCTGATTCTTTTCTTTTTAAAAATGATTATTACTATTTAGATTATGAATTACTAGAAAACTATTTAAAAGAAGAAAAATTAATTAATAATGCTGAATCATTATATGATTATTATCATAACTTGAAAATTGATAATTATAAATATATTGTTTATTTTAAAAACATAAATATATCTCTATTTACTAAAAATAATATAGAATATGAATCTACATACAAAACTTATCAAGAAATTAACAATCTTTTATTAACTAGTACAAAAAGTCTTCAAAAATATAGCATTATCTTAATTCTTTTTTCTTTTTATTACTTAATTAAATTACTTAAAAAGAAAATTAAGTCTAAGAATCAAGAAATATCTTTTTTTAAAGCAATGGGTCTTAAAGCTTCTCTTTTTATTAATAAAGAACAAAACTTTTTAATTATTACATCTTTTTTATTAAGTTTAATCGTTAATGTTTTACTTTTTTATTTTCTTTTTTCTAAAATCTTTATAAATATTAAAATATATCTTTTCATCCTTTTTAGTTTTTTATTTGTTAGTAGGATTCTAGTAAATAAAAGTTATAAAAGGAGAGTGAAACTATGATAAAAATATTTAAGTTATCTAAAAGATATAGCAAATCTTATATCTTTAAAAACTTTAGTTATAAATTTGCGGAAAAAGGGTTGTATTTAGTCATAGGTAAAAGCGGAAAAGGCAAGACAACACTTTTAAATATTTTAGGGGGTAAAGATGATAAGTATGAAGGTAGTTTGTATGTAAAAGAATCTCCTTTATATTTTAGTAGTGATAGTAAATTAGTTAGTGATTTAAAAGTTAAAGATATATTAAAACTTTTTATAGATATAGAAAAGGTAACTTTTATCGAGTATTTAAGTATTACTCATTTGTTAGATAAAAAGGTAAGTAAAATATCTTTAGGGGAAAAACAATTAGTTATTTTAAATTTAGCATTAAATACATCTAAAACAATTATTTTATTAGATGAACCTTTCAGTGCTTTATCAAAAGATAATGAAATTAAAGCTACTTCTTTATTAGAAGTGCTTTCTAAAGATAAATTAGTCATTATTTCTTCCCATAAAAATAGTTTTAAAGAGGGAACAATTATTAATTTAGATAAATTAAAAAGTTTGAAAGTAAAGCCTTTTTCAAATCTTCAAAAAAAAGAAGAGAAAAAGATAGCTTTTAAATATTATTTATTCTATTTAAAAAAACAATTAATAAAAAAAATAATTTTTTTATTATCTATCTTATTTATTGTGTATGGGTTTATATATCTTAATAATTATCTTAAAGATTTTAATATTTACTCTAATGAGGGGCAATATGTAAGAAGAAAGAGTAAAATCTTAGAAATAAATGATCATCTTTTTTATGAAGTAGTAAAAAAACTGGCATCTTTTATTAAAAATTATAATGCAAACTACTATCATCAAGAGTTATATGAAATTGATTTAACTAGTGATGGTTTATATATTGATAATGGTTTTCTTTTAACTTCAATTGAATATATTGAAAAAGATTTAAAAGAAAATGAAATAGTTTTAGGGTTAAATTATCGTTTATTTTGTAAAAATAATAATATTAAAGTATGTAATGAAGAACATCTTCAAACTTTATTAGTTAATAAATCTATTAATAATTTTAATTATATTATTAAAGAAATATTTGCTAGTGAGGATAATGTTATTTTAAGTAATAATAGATTTAATAAAGTTAGGGAAGATTATGAATATGTAGAGTACTATTTTGATGTTAGTAAAGAAAAGGTTAATGAACTTTTTTCTTTAATTAATGAGGATGATTTGTTAGTGGAATTTGAGTATACCAAGATTGGAGAAGCAGATGATTATGTTAGATATTTAGTAGAAAAAAAAGAAGGGTGTAATTATGATGAAAATATAGATTATTCTAAATATATTGTTTGTTTAGATAAGGGATATAATTGTAATTATATTAAGCCTTTTTATTCATTGATTAAAATAGATGAGGAAGATATAAGTGATTTATCTTTAAAAGTAGTAAATGATAAGTTAACTTTAGATGAAATAATTATTTCTTCTAAATTAAGTTTACTTCTTAATAAAGGTAAGGGGGAGATTATTGAATTATTTTTTGAGTATATAGATAGTGTTGAAAAAGTTAGTTTATTGATTAAAGATGTTATTGATAGTGATGAATATCTTTTTTATCAAAATAGTAAGTGGAGTTATGATTTTTTTAAATATAAGTTAAATTTTTTGAATGAAGATTTAGTAATTAAAAATATTTTGATTTATGAAGAGATAAAAGAAGATGATTATGTAGATTATAACGAGTATAAAGAAATTATTAATTATTTGGTTAATAAAATTAAAAAAATGAAAAAGTATCTTTTCATTTTTAATGTTAGTGTAAGTATTGTTGGAATTAGTGTTTTGATATTACTTGAACTTTTTTATAATAAATTTAAAAAAGAATATTTTGGTTATCTGAAAATCGTAAATTAGTATAAAAAAACAGCAAATTATTTGCTGCTTTTAGTTGTTTTCAATTGAAATGTTAATAGCTCTTAAGCCTTTTTCTGATTCAATAAGTTCAAAGTTAACTTTTTGGTCAGGGTTAATAGTTTTGAAACCATCCATTTTTAATTCGCTATAATGGAAGAAAACTGAGTCGCCATCATTAGTGTTAATAAACCCGTAACCCTTTCTTTTGTTAAAACTCTTTACTGTACCATTCATCTAACGTCTAATCCTCCTTGTGAAATAATCACACAAATATTATACCTAAATATACTAGTATAATAAAGAAAAGTAACTAAAAAAATAATAAAATAAAAAAGTTATTGCTATTCAATAACTTTAATATTAATGGCCCTTAGTCCTTTATCGGTTTCTATTACTTCAAATTCTACGATTTGTCCAGCACTTACGGTTTTATATCCTTCCATTATAATATCGCTGTAGTGGAAAAATAAATCTTTTCCTTCTTCCGTTTTAATAAAACCATAACCCTTTTTATTATTAAAATTCTTTACTCTACCTTTCATCTTCCCTGTACCTTTCTTTACTAAAAGTATATCACACACAAAAAAATAATAATAGTATTTAGCTTTTATTTAAAAAAAAGAATAAAATAGTTTATAATATAAAAGGTGATTTCATGGATAGTGTAGAAGTTAGAATTAAAAAGTTTATGGAAGAAAATAAAAATAAAATAGAAGCTATCGGGCCACAAAATGGAAAGATTAAAGAAGTTATGGCTCTTCTTAATAATACTAAACCTAACAAGCAACATTTTTTTATTATAGATGGTATATGGGCACATGAAAAAGCTTTAAATAATGATTTAGAAGTTGATTCTTTTATTTTTTGCCAAGAGATAATTACTAGTCCAGAAGCTATGAATTTAGTAGAAAGTTTTTTTAAAAAAGCTAAAAAAACCTATCAAGTATCTTTAAAAACATTTATGAAAATATGTGAAAAGGATGATCCTAAAGGGATGATTTCTATTTGTAAATTTCCTTTATCTTCTTTAGATGATATAAAACTAAATAAAAATAATATTATTATTGTTTTAGATGGATTAGAAATACCTGGTAATGTAGGGACTATTTTAAGAACTTGTGATGGAGCAGGAATTGATGGTGTGTTTATTTGTAATAGAAGGGCCAGAATTACTCACCCTAAAATTATTAAAGGTAGTATGGGGGCAGCCTTTACTATCCCTATTGTAGAATTTAATAGTGTAGAAGATTGTAAAAGTTGGTTGCTTAAGAAAAACTTTAAAATCTATTTAACAGACACTAGGGCTAAGAAGGCATATTATGAAGATAAATTTGAAGGGCGAGTGGCCTTGATTGTAGGAAGTGAACGTTATGGGATTACGAAACCTTGGTATGAAGGAGATTATGAAATGATTATGATTCCAATGTTAGGACAATGTGATTCTTTAAATGTAGCGATTGCTACAACTATAATTGCTTATGAAGCTAGTTTAAAGCAAAAATGTTTTATCAAAGGAGATAGAAAATGAAGTACCCAGCATTTTTAAAAAAAGGAGATAATATCATTTTAACAGCTTTATCTAATGGGGTAAGGAAAAACGATTTAGATAGAAGAAAAAAATATTTAAAAGCAATTGATAATTTAGAAAAAGAAGGTTTTAAAGTAGAAATGCAAGATCATTGCTTAAAGTATCGTATGCATAGGAGTGCTTCTGCTAGAGTAAGGGGTCATAAGTTTAATGAGGCTTATTTAAATGAAACATCTAAAATGGTTTTTAACGTAGCAGGTGGGGATTTTGAATATGAAACGGTTCCTTATATCAACTATTCTAAAATTAAAAATAGCACACCTAAATGGGTACAGGGCTACAGCGACACGACTCATATAACTTTCTTATTAACTACATTATGTGATGTTGCAAGCATTTATAGTAATGGCATAACCGAGTTTGGAACAGATTCTTTAAGTGAATCCGCTATAAATAATTTAAAGTTATTAAAAGGAGAAAACTTAGTTCAACATAGTTTTGAAAAATATGAAGAAATAAAGAATGAAGAAAATATATTTGCTTTACCTACTTATAGTCAAAAAGTAGAATGGAAAACTTTACATGGTGAAAAAGAAGTGGAGATAAAAGGAAGGTTAATTGGTGGGTGTCAAGATGTTATAAATACTTTAGTAGGTACAAAATATGATAAAGTAAAGAAGTTTATATATAAGTATCGTAAGGATGGTATTGTATGGTATTTAGAAACATTTAGTATGACTTCTAGTCAATTCATGATATGTTTAAATCAATTAAAACAAGCTGGTTATTTTAAGTATTGTAAGGGTATTGTTTTTGGTAGGCCTCTTTTTTACGATAATCAAACAGTTAAAATTAGTTATGCAAAAGCTTTAAAAAAAGTACTAGGTAATTTAAAAGTTCCAATTATATATGATGCTGATATAGGGCATGTTAAACCAATGATTACTTTAGTTAATGGGAGTATTACAACTTTTAAATATAAAGAGGGTAAATGTGAAATTATTACAGAGTTGAGGTAGTAGCATGGAGAAAGATGGTAAGTTAAAAAAAGAAGCAGTGGGATATATTGTATGCAATTGTTTGATGAAAATAATTGAGTTATTTGTATCAACTTTTTTAGTAGCGTATATTTTAACTGTTTCTAATGGGAATATATTTAACGTTGCTTTGTATTATATAGTACTTTATATAGGATTAGGTGTTTTTTATTCTATTTTCAGTTGTTTTTTACATAAAGGAAATAAATTATATTTTTATCGCTTATCTATCTTTCTTAAATATATCTTTTTAATTGTTATTGCTTTATTAAAAGATAAGATAACGGATTATATTGTGATAGTAGCCTTGCTTTATGGGTTAACTTCAGGGATATATTGGTCTAGTTATAATGTTATGATGAATGAAGCTATTAGTTCAAAATCTATGCAAAAATTTTATGGAATCTATAACATTTGGGGGTATATTGTTAGTATTGTAGCACCTATTGCTCTAGGATCTATTATAGATGCAGGTTCTTTTATTCAAACAGTTGTTTATGCGTGTATCATTTGTGCCATTTTATTTTTCTGCACCTTCTTACTCATTAATAGAAAAGAAGAAGAAAAAAAGCTTTGCATTAAAGGATTAATTCGCGATATTAAAAAGAATAAACAAGAAAAGGCTTTTATAGAATGCTACTTAATGAGTTTTGCTAATGGATTAAGAGCAAGTACAGGAACCTTAATAACTATTTTAATTGTTTTAACTTTTAATAGTAATGTCAGTTTGGGTTCACTTTCTTCAATAATGTCTATAGTAGCTATTGTAACTACCTTTTTATTTATGAAAGGTTATTCTTCTAAATATTCCAAAATAATCTTTTTATGTTTAGGGTTATGTGTAGTAGGAATTGGAACTTTATTTTTAGAGATAAGTAAAACGACCATTGTTATTTTTAATATCTTATATACAGTTGCTATGATTGTTCCTGATAACATAAACTCGCAAAAAAGAATGGGAATAATAAGAATTACAGGGAAAATTAAATATGCAGTAGAGCATAACATAATAGCGGAAGTTTTCTTAAATATAGGAAGAGTAATTTCTTATATTGCATTACTTATAGCAAGTTTCAGTAATTCGTTAAATGTTTATAATATCTTATTAGTAATAAATTTAGTTTGTATTTGTTTATATTGTATAGTTATTTATATAATAGAGAAAAAATATTCTAGTATAATATTAAAAAATGATCTTTTAAAACATTTAAAAGAAGTAGAAAATGATTGTGAAAACTATTATCATTATAAAGGTGAAATAAAAAAAGATTTTGAAATAATAAATAATATAGAAGAGGGGTGATATTATGGAAGGAGAGTTATGTTTAAAAACAGGTTATACTTTTCTTTCTAGCACTCTTAAAGTAGATGATATTATTATGATTGCTAAACAAAGGGGATATAAATTTTTAGGGATAATGGATAAAAATGTTATGTATGGATGTATGGAGTTTTATAATAATTGTCTAAAAGAACATATTAAACCTTTAATAGGAGTGGAGTTTGACTTGGATAATAGTGTTACTCTTTGTTTAATAGCGAAAGATTATGAAGGGTATTTAGGGTTAGTTAAACTATCTAGTTTTATTAATGATGGTAAGAATAATAAGTTATCTTTAGAAATGATAAAAGAGTATAGAAATCATTTTATTGTTATTGTCCCAGGGTTTAGAGGGTTAAGTAAATTTAGTAAGGAAGATTGTGCTTGCTTTTTAGATTATTATAAAGAAACTTTTCCTTATTTTTATATAGGTATGGAGTATTATGAAAATAAAGATTTATATCGTTTTAATTCTTATTTAAGAGAGTTAAATTGTAAAAAAGTATATTTTAATAATATTGTTAGTAAAGATAGGAAAGATTTAGAAAATATCGATGTTTTGAAAGCTATTAAAAATAATGAAATAATAGGGTATGCCAGAAATAAAGAATATATTGAAAATGGGTATTTTTTAAGTGATGATGAAAAAAGGAATAATTTTACTTATGAAGAAATTGAAAATGTTAAAGAGATAGTGTCATTAGTTAATTTAGAATTTAGTAAGCAACCTTTGAAAATTGCTAAATATAAAGAAGAAGAGGGGTTTGACTCTAGTGCATATTTAACTAAACTAGCTTACAAAGGGTTAGAAAAAAGAAATAGTGCTTTTATTAAAGATAAAAAATATGTTGATAGATTGGAAAAAGAATTAAAAGTTATTAACGAAATGGGTTTTGCTAATTATTTTTTAATTGTTTATGATTATGTAAAGTATGCAAAAACACACGATATTTTAGTAGGGCCTGGTAGAGGAAGTGGAGCAGGTAGTCTAGTAGCGTACGTTTTAGGAATTACTAATGTAGATCCTTTAAAATATGATTTATTATTTGAGAGATTTTTAAATGTTGAAAGAATAAGTATGCCTGATATTGATATTGATTTTCAAGATAATAGAAGAGATGAGGTAGTGCTTTATTTAAAAGAAAAATATGGGTATGATAGAGTTGCTAATATTGTTACCTTTTCTACTTTAGCTGCTAAGCAAGTTTTAAGAGATTGTGCAAAAGTAATGGGCCTTAGCAAGCAAGATATAGAATTACTTTCTAAAAAGGCACATCGAAGTGGACATTCTAGTTTAAAAAAGATGATTGAACTATCAAAAGAATTTAAAGATTTTATTGAAAGTGATGAAAAGTATTTAGATGTTTATAATATTGCTTTAGCATTAGAAGATTTACCAAGACAAACATCATTACATGCGGCAGGTATCATTATTGCAAACGATAGTTTAGTCAATATTTTACCAATCATTAGTGATGGAAAAAACTTAGTCGTCCAATATGATATGAATTATTTAGAAGATTTAGGTCTTTTAAAGATGGATTTATTAGGGATACGCAATTTAACAATTATTGATGAATGCTTAAAAGAAATAAAAAAACTTTATGATGTACATATCGATTTAAATAATATTAATTATGATGATTCTAAAATTTATAAAATGATAGCAGAAGGTAAAACTTCTGGTTTATTTCAACTTGAAAGTGAAGGAATGAAGAAAACTATTAAGATAGTAAATCCTCAAAATTTTGATGATGTAGCCTCAATCATAGCTTTATTTAGGCCAGGTCCTCGTGACTTTATCGAAGAATTTACCCTAAGAAAAAATGGCAAATTAAAGATAGAATACATTGATCCATGTTTAGAAAGTATTTTAAAACCAACTTATGGGATTATTGTTTATCAGGAACAGATTTTGCAAATTGCTACAACTTTTGCAGGTTTTTCTTTAGCCAAAGCTGATATTTTAAGAAGAGCTATTTCTAAAAAAGAAGAAAGTAAAATGATTGCTTTAAAAGAAGAGTTTATAAAAGGGAGCATAAATAAAGGACATAGTAAAGAAAAAGCAAATGAAGTATTTAGTCTTATCTTAAAGTTTGCTAGTTATGGATTTAACAAGGCTCATACTATTTGTTATGCTTTAGTAGCAGTCCAAATGGCATACTTAAAACTATATTATCCAGCAATTTTCTTTGCATGCGTGATGAAATCTTTTGCTTTTGGAGATAAGTTTTCGGAATATGTAAGTGAAGCTAAGGAAAACGGCATTATGTTAGTGCTTCCAGATATCAATCATAGCGATTATGCTTTTAAAGCCATTAGCAAAGATAAAATTAGTTATGGGTTAAGTCATATTAAAGGAATTAATAGCCAGTTTATAAAAAATATTATTGAAGAAAGTAACAAAGTTTTATTTAAAGATTATATTGATTTTATTGTTAGAATGAGTAAATATAAATTAAATGAAAATCAAGTTTATTTACTAATAGATGCCGGGGCTTTAGATTCATTTAATTTAAATAGAGAAACTTTAAAATATAACTATTCTAAAGTGTTAAAATACGCTCAAATGATTAGTGTTCAAGATGATAATCAATTGCGTTTTGATTTTGAATTAGTAGATAAGCCAATACTTGAAATAAAAGAAGAATCATTAGAGAAATTAGCTTTAGAAAAAGAAGCTTTGGGTTACTATATTAGCGAGTTTCCTTTGGAGAAAAAAAGAAATGAATTAAAGGAAAAAGGATATGTAAGCACACGTGATTTATTAAAATTAAATGATAAAAAGGTTAAAATGGTTTTGATGATTAAAAGAAATAAAATTATTAAAACCAAAAAGAATGAATTAATGTCCATTAGTAGTATGATAGATGAGTTTGATAGTGTTAATGTTGTTATTTTTCCTTCTTTGTATAAAAGAATTTCTCCTTTGTTAAATATAGGTAGTTATGTAATGATAGAGGGAAAAGTAGAAATAAAAGAGAATAGAAATGTTATTTTAGATGATTTAAAAGAATGGGGGAGTAAATGATGAAAAAAATGTTATTAGTGGATGGTAATTCATTGTTGTTTAGGGCTTATTATGCGACAGCATATGGCAATATCATGCGTAGTAAAGATGGTACTCCTACGAATGCGATTTTTGCTTTAGCTAATATGCTTAATAAAGTTTTAGATAATCAGACTTTTGATTATGCATTAGTAGCCTTTGATACCGATAAAAAGACTTTTAGACATGAAGAGTATAAAGACTATAAAGCAGGAAGAAAGCCTGCACCTGAAGATCTAATAAAGCAATTTCCTTTAGCAAGAGAAATGGTTACTAAAATGGGTTTAAAGTGTTATGAAATAGCAGGTTATGAAGCAGATGATATTGTAGCAACGATGGCAAGGATTGGGGAAGAAAATGATTGTAAAGTTGAGATATACTCTAGCGATCGCGACTTGTTTCAATTAATTAGTGAAAAAACCACTGTGAATATTCCCAAAAAAGGTACTTCAGACATCATAGGAGTAACTCCAAGTGTTTTAAAAAGTGAGTATTCTTTAACTCCAAGTCAAGTAACAGATTATAAAGGATTATGTGGGGACACTAGTGATAACATTAAAGGAATAAAAGGAATTGGGGAAAAAGGAGCATTAAAGTTATTAGAGGAGTATGGTAGTTTAGAAAATATCTTTTTAAATATAGATAAAATAGAGGGAAAGCTAAAAGAAAAATTAATTGAAGGAAAAGAAGATGGCTTATATAGTAAAAAGTTAGCTACTATTTATCGTGAAGTGCCTTTTGATTTTTCTTTGGAAGATACTAAATATACGGGCATTAAAGATTCTTTATTAGAGTTTTATACGAGATATGACATGTTATCTTTAATTAAAAAGATTAGTTTTAATAGTAAAGAAAAGTTTAAATATGAAGAAATAAGTGTAATTGAAGATTCTTTTTTAAAACAAGATTTAGGAGTTTATTTATATTTTAAAGGAACGAACTATCATTTTAGTGATCTTGAAGGAATTGCTTTTAGTAATGAAGAAAAGACTTATTATCTAAGAAAAGAATATTTATTTAATAACTCTAATATTAAGCAATATTTAGAAAATAAAGATTATAAGAAATATTGTTATGATGTTAAAGCGAGTCTTGTTTTATTGAAAAGATTAGGTATTGATGGTAAAGGATTTGATTTTGATTTTAAGATAGCATGTTATTTATTAAATTCTTCTTTAAAAGATGATATTTATGCTGTTTTTAATTATTTAGGCATTATGTTACCTGATGATAAGAAAGAAGAAAATTATGGGGAATTTGCTTCGGTTATTTCCTATAATTCTTTTAAATCAAAAGATGAAATTATAAGTAAAATGAAAGAAAAAGAAGTATATTCGTTATTTTTAAATATGGAAATGCCATTAGTGTATACACTTGTTGATATGGAAAATACAGGTATTAAAGTTGATACGAGTGTTTTAGAAGATTTAGGAGTAGAATTCCGTTTTAAATTAAATATGTTACAAGATGATATTTATCGTTTAGCAAACAAGAAGTTTAATATTGCTTCTCCTAAACAGGTTGGGGAAGTTTTGTTTGATGATTTAGGGTTAAAGAGTAATCGTAAAAGATCTACTTCTAGTGAAGAGTTATTAAAGTTAGTAAACGATCATGAGATTATTAAATATATTTTAGAATATCGTAAATATGCAAAGTTACTATCTACTTATATTGATAGTTTAGGTAACTATGTAAAAGAAGATGGAAAGATTCATGCCATCTTTAACCAAGCATTAACTCAAACAGGGAGATTATCGTCTAGTGAACCTAATATGCAAAACATTAGTGTTCGTGATGAAGAATCTAAACTTATTAGAAAAGCTTTTATCCCTGAATATGATTACATTTTATCTATTGATTATTCACAAGTCGAGTTAAGAGTGCTGGCTAGTTTAGCAAATGATGAAAATATGATTAAAATGTTTGAAAGTGGCGATGATGTACATACTTTAACAGCGAGTGCTATTTTTGATATGCCTAAAGAAATGGTTACTAGTTCGATGAGAAGACAAGCAAAAGCCGTTAATTTTGGAATAGTGTATGGGATTTCTGATTGGGGGTTAAGTGAACAAATAGGATGTACTCCTAGTGAAGCTAAAAGGTTTATAAACCGTTACTTTGAAACTTTTCCTAACATCAAAAAATATCTTGATACTTTAGTAGAAGAGTGTAAAGAAAAAGGGTATGCGACAACCATCAGCGGAAGGAAAAGAGAAGTTAATGAAATTAATTCATCATCATACATGGAAAGAGAGTTTGGTAAAAGGGTAGCGATGAACACGCCAATTCAAGGAAGTGCAGCAGATATTATTAAAACAGCGATGATTACCATTAATAGCTATTTGAAAGACCATGATTTTAAAAGTAAAATGATTTTACAAATTCATGATGAATTAGTTTTTGATTTAGTAGAAAGAGAAAAAGAAACTTTAGTGCCTATGCTTACTAAAATGATGGAAGATGCTAGCAGTTTAACTGTTAAATTAAAAGCTGAAAGTGGTATAGGAAAAGATTGGTATAGTGCGAAGTAAGGGGTGATAGTATGCCAGAATTACCAGAAGTAGAAACCGTCAGAAGAGTTCTTGAATTATGGGTTAAAAACAAAAGAATAAGTGATACACATCTTTATTATTCTAGAGTTTTAGAGGACATAGAGTTTACTTTATTTAAAGAAAAAATTATTAATCAAAAAATAAATGATGTTCAAAGAATAGGGAAATATTTATTATTTATGTTAGATGATTATGTTTTAGTGTCTCATTTAAGAATGGAAGGGAAATATTATTTAATAAAAGATAATATCTTAGATGAGAAAATGGATAAATATAAAATTATTGATTTCAGTTTAGATGATGGGAGTACTCTTTTATATAATGATGTTAGAAAATTTGGAAAAATGAAATTACTGAAAAAAGATGAATATTTAAAAGATGTGAGCTTAAAGAAGTTAGGTAAAGAACCTTTTTATATAAGTAAAGAAGAATTGTTTGAGAAAATAAAAAATTCCAATAAACCAATTAAAGAGTTAATTTTGGATCAAAGTGTTATGTCTGGGTTAGGTAATATATATGCAGATGAAGTATTGTATGCTTGTAAGATTAATCCATTAAGAAAAGGAAAAAATCTTAACATGGAAGAGTGCTCTTTAATCATTGAAAAAAGTATTGTTGTTTTAAATAAAGCTATTGAATTAGGAGGATCTACGATTCGTAGTTATCATTCAGGTAATAAGGTAGATGGAAGATTTCAAAATGAGTTAAAAGTATATGGTAAAAAAGGAGAAAAATGTGAGAATTGTGCTTCTTTAATAGAGAAAACAGTAGTAGGGGGAAGGGGTACGCATTATTGCCCTAATTGCCAAAAATATTAAATTATTAAACTTTGAAAAGCAAAAATAAATAAAACAACAGCAGTCATTAAACCGATTTTTTGATGATTAATTTTACAATCTTTTTTTCTAATTAACGCAAATACCAAATATGATATAAGTGTTAGTAACTCTAAGGCTATATTAATTAATAAAAAAGATATCTTTTCAATAAATAAAGGGATTGTTAAAAACAAGCAATCATAACTGTTTATGATTATTTTATTTAAATTAGTTTGCGTTTCTTTTGGGTCATCTTTTAAAGTGTTAACAACAGTTTTAATACCTATAAAAGAAAAGCATAAATAAGAAAGATATTTTAAATAATTATTAAAGAATTTCATTATTAATAAACTTAAATTAAAACTTGCAAAAAGATAAAAGACTTGAAGTAATATTAAAGTAAATATTACTAAATATTTTTTCTTAATATTTTTATAAAATAAGCAAGATATAAAAGAGTTGTGGATAATAACTAAACATAAGATAATGATTTTTAAAATATCCATTTAACCATCCTTTCTTTATAAAATATGTATAAAAAAATAAAGTGTAATAAAAATAGGAAAAAACTTCCAATTATGAAAAATAAAAATAAGTTGTGTCATGATACTTTTATTATATTAAGTTTAATGTTATAATTTGTAGGCAATGGGGGGATATAAAAATGGAGTTAAAGAAGGTTGTTGTTTATAATGATTATGTCGTTACTTCCGCATCAATATTAAGTGACTATGATCGTAAAATTTTAACTCTTTTATATCAACCTTTATGTGGATATGGTGCTTTATCTTTATATTTAACATTGTGGTGCAAATATGAAATTAGTAAAAATGCATTACGTACCTTTAATCATAAAGATTTGTTTGCTAATATGGATTGTAATGTTTCTGAATTTGAAATATTTAGAAATAAATTAGAAGGTTTAGGGCTTATTAAAACTTTTATCAAAGAAGATGAGAGGCCACTTTACTATTACGAATTATATTCTCCTTTAGGGCCTAAAGAATTTTTTAAGCATGAGCTTTTAGGGACTCTTTTAAAACAAAAATTAGATGAGGATGAGTATAAGGAGTTAAAAAGCTTGTTTGTTATTAATAAAGAAAAGAAAAATGATTATTATGATGTTAGTCATAATTTTAATGAAGTTTATAATATTGATTTGAGTGATACGACTAGTTTAAAAACGATTATTGAAGATGATAGTGAGATACTTCAAAGGAAAAATGGTAAGATAAATGGTAATTTTAGTTTACAGATTTTTCTTATGATTTTAAAAGAAAATAAGATTAGAAAAAGTTTGATTACTAATAATTTTGTAGAATTAATGGAAACAATGGCAAGTTTATATAAATTAGATGAGTATGAAATGTACAATATCTTGCTTAATTCGCTTGAAGGTGTAGGAACACACGAAAAAGTTAATTATGATTTGTTTAAGCAAAAGTGTTATGAATATAGTAAAAGTATTAAATCTAATAATAAAAAGATATCTTTTGATAATAAAAAAGCAGGTATTAATAAAAAAGCAGAAATGTTACAAGAGTTAGAGCCTTTACAGTTTTTAAAATTAAAATTAGGCAATACTGAAATTAATAAAAGTGATATTAAATTAGTAGAAGATTTGTTAAGTATGTCTAATTTGAATCCAGGTGTTATAAATGTTTTGCTAGATTATGTTATGTTGAAAAAGCAAAATACCTTACCATACAATTATGTAATGAAGATAGCCTCTTCTTTGCTTAAAGAAGATATTAGGACAGCTACTGAAGCTATGGAATATTTTAGTAAATTTAAAAGAAATTACTCTAGTGTTAAAAAAGAAGAAGAAAGCTTAAAAGAAGAAGATAATATTGATGAGGCTTTAGAATTAGAAAAGTTAAAGAAAGCTAGAAAGGAACGAAAAAACAATGCAGCAGTTGAAGTTTAATAACAATATTAAATCTAATAGTGAATTAATGAAAGCTAAGAGTAAGATTGCTGATGAACTTTTAGCGAAAAAAGAAATAAAAGATTTAATTGAAAAATTAAATGTTAGTAACGAAGAGTTTAATGAATATTTAGGCTATTTTTTGTCTTATTATGAAGATAGATGTTCTTGTAAAAAATGTGAAAATATAGATAAGTGTTCTAAAGAGATAACTGGAACTATTATAAAGCTTAGTAGAGATGAAAATGGAAGTATTGTTAGAGAGTATACATTGTGTTCTAGAAAGGAACAATTAAGAAAAATGTATTCTAATTATCTTATTAGAGATTTTAATGATGAGTTATTAAAAATAACATTAGATAATGTTGAAAATCGTAAAGGTCGTTTTAAGTATGAGAAGATGATTATGGAGATTGATTTAAATAGTATGGAGGAAGGGGTTTATGTTTATGGTCCTAGTTCTTCTGGTAAATCATATCCGCTTATTGCTTTATGCAATGAATATGTTTCTAATAATAAGAAGTGTGCTTTTGTAGAAGTTAAGAACTTTATTGATTCTTTGAAATCTACGATGAATTATAATAAAGATCAATATAATGATTTAATGAATAAGGTGAAAAATGTTGATGTTTTAGTATTAGATAATTTAGGAGAAGAGAAACAAAGTGAGTGGGTTAGAGATGATGTTATTGGAGCTATTTTAGATTATCGTAATAAGAATCATTTGTTAACGTTTATTACTAGTTGTTATAGTTTAGATGATATATCTAAAATGTATAATGTTTCAAAGGTTAATTATGAAATTGGTAAGTTAAAGGCAAGTAAGTTTGTTGATAAAATTAAGGCAGCTTGTCCTCATGAAATTAAAATAGAATTAAAATAAGAAAAGGTATCTTTTCTTTTTTTATATGGTGATATCGTAGGTAAAAATAATAAAAAGTGATATTATTTAAATGTTATAGGGAGTGATTTTAGTGCAAAAAATAGCTGTTTTAACATCAGGTGGAGATGCTCCAGGAATGAATGCTGCGATAAGAGCAGTAGTGCGAACTTGCTTAAATAAGGGAATTAAGCCATATGTTATTTATGATGGTTATAAAGGATTAGTTGAGGGGAAAATAAAAGAAGTTAATCGTCGATTTGTTTCTGAGATTTTAAATAGAGGAGGAACAATCATTGGTACAGCTAGATTAAAGGAGTTTGTTGATATAGAGATTCAAAAAAAAGCGGCCACTAATTTAAAAAATCTAGGTATTGATGGCTTAGTAGTAATTGGTGGTGATGGTTCCTTTAGAGGTGCTAGTGATTTATGTAAATTAGGTATTAAATGTATAGGTATTGCAGGCACTATAGATAATGATATTAATGCATCGGGGTATACAATTGGGTTTGATACGGCTTTAAACACTATTGTAGAAGCTGTTGATAAGATTAGAGATACTTCTTCATCACATCATCGTTGTAGTATTGTAGAAGTAATGGGAAGACATTGTGGCGATTTAGCTCTATATAGTTCTATTGCTTGTGGTGCGGACATTTTAATTGATCCTAATACTAATTTAGATGAAAAGAAAATGTATGAAGAAATTATTAAAATGAAAGAAGAAGGAAGAAAACATGTTTTAATCATAGTTAGTGAAAATATTTTAGATTGTAATGAGTTAGCTAAAAAGATTGAACAAAACACAGGTTTTGAAACCCGTGCGAATGTTTTAGGACATTTTCAAAGGGGAGGAACACCTACAGGGATGGATCGTTTCAGAGCTAGTGTATTAGGTTCTGAAGCTGTTAAATATCTGTTAGATGGCAAGAGTAACATTTCATTATATTTAACGAATAAAGAAGTAAAGGTGGTTTCTTTTGATGTTGCTGTAGAAAAGAAAGTTATCAATTATAAATATTTATATGAAGTAAATAAAGTAATTGGATAGGAGGAATTATATGGAGGATTGTAAAACAAAATTAGTGGCTACTTTAGGTCCAAGTAGTAGCGATTATGAAACAATCAAGAAATTTGCTGAAGCAGGATTAGATTTAGCAAGAATTAATATGTCACATGGTACATATGAAGAACATTCTAAGAAAATAGAAATTATCGAAAGACTTCAACAAGAAGGATATTTGATGGCTATTATGACCGATTTAAAAGGACCAAAGATTCGTTGTGGCAATTTTGAAAATGATGGAGTTGACTTTAAAGAAGGAGATATTACAAGAATTGTTAAAGAAGATGTAATAGGTACTAAAGAAAGATTTACTATAACTTATAAAAATTTATATGAAGATTTAAGTGTAGGAGATAAGTTTACTTTTGATGATGGGTTATTAATGTTTGAAGTTATTGATAAAGAACATGATACAGAATCAATTGTTTGTAAAGCTTTAAATAATCATTTTTTAAAAAGCAGGAAAGGATTAAATGCTCCTAATATTAAGTTGTTTAATGAATATATATCAGAAGCAGATCTAAAAGATATTGAATATATATGTACTAAAAATATTAATTACGTTGCAGCATCTTTTGTAAGAAGAAAAGAAGATTTAATGGAATTAAAGAAAATTTTAGTAGAGCATGGAAGAGAAGATATTCGTATTGTGGCTAAAATTGAAAGTCCAGAAGGAGTTAATAATATTGATGAAATATTAGAAATATGTAATGCTGTGATGGTGGCAAGAGGAGATTTAGGAGTTGAAGTAGCCTTAGAAGATGTTCCTCTAATCCAAAAACAAATTATTAAAAAATGCAATATAGCAGGTAAGCCAGTTATTGTAGCAACGCATATGTTAGAATCTATGCAAATTTCTCCTAGGCCAACAAGAGCAGAAGTGAGCGACGTTTTTAATGCTATTTTAGATGGGGCAGATGCGATTATGTTATCAGGGGAAAGTGCTAGTGGCAAATATCCGGTTGAAGCAGTGAAAGTTCAAGCTAGAATTGCTAAAAAAGCCGAAGAAATACTTGATTATGAAAGATTTGCTAGTGATTTCTATGAATCCTCAAATAAATCGCAAGGAGATGCTATTGGAATTTCAGTTTCTAAGTCATGTTTAATGTTAGATGCTAAACTAGTGGTAATTGTTTCTAATTCTTTTACTGCGGCAAGAAAATTAGCAAAGTTTAAGATAAAAGCTCCTATCTTAGCCGTTGTTAAAGATCGAAGTTTAGCTATTTCATTAAATGGTTTATATTATGGAATTAATGCAATTTATAATGAAAAAGAACAGGGATTAACTTATGAAGAGAAAGAAAATCTAGCATTAGAATTAGCTAAAAAATATGGAGTTAAAGAACAAGAAACAATTATCTTTGTTAGTTCAAATTCTAAAAATAATAAATCTAATGCTATGAAGATATTGCAGGTGGAATAAGATGAAATACGTACTAGTTGTTGATTTAGGAGCTACTAATTTAAGGTTAGCCATAGTAAATGATCGTCATGAAATAGTTAAGAAAGTAAAATGTGGAGTTGATAGGAATAAAGATATCGCTTTCAATATCTATAGTGAATATCAAAAAATTGATGGGGAGTATTTTATTGAAGGAATCGTTGTAGCAGTAGCAGGTTCCATTAACTTTAAAGATAATATTATTCGTGATTTACCTAATTTAAAAATAAAAGATTACGATTTATATAATGCGTTATATAAATTATTTAAAAAGGATATTACGATTATTAATGATGCTTCGTTAGCAGCTTTAGGTGAATATTCATTACATAAGGAAGAAGAAGTTTTTGAATATATTACTATTTCTAGTGGAATTGGAGGAGCTTTAGTTTATAAAGGAAAATTATTTGAGGGTAACAATGGTTTTGAACAGGAAATAGGCAGGATAGAAATAAATGGAGAATTATTTGAAAATTTGTGTAGTGGTAATGCTTTAAAAAATAGATTATTGAAAGAAAATATTGATGAAGAATATCCTAGTACTGCTTTAATCTCTTTAAAAGAAAATTATCAAAAAGTAGTAAATGAATGGTTAGATGATTTAAGTATAGGAATAGCTTCTATTATTAAAATAATTAATCCTAGTATGCTTGTTTTTGGTGGGGGACTTGGTATTTATGTTGATTATTTTAAGAAAAGATTAGTTGATAGATTATATAAAAAGTTACCATTTGATATCGTAAATGATTTAAAAATAGTAAAATCTAAATATCAAGATGATAGTGCATTAATTGGTGGAAGTTATTTAATCTTTCAAGATAATTAAGTAATAAACTTGCAATATTTTTCTTTAATTATTAATATAAGAATGTGAGGATGATATTATGAAAAGAGTTAAAAACTATTTGGGATTGTTGATTTTAATGATGGCGGCTTTTTTTATAGTAGAAAATCATTTGTGCAAGGCTAGTGAGCAAGTAGTTATTAATCCTAGTTCAAGTGGAGAAGCAAGTAATATGTATGAAGGTATTCAATATACAAGAGCTAGAGATATTATTGTTAAAATTAATATAGATGAAAGCGAGTTAGCACTTTATGATGATTATTTTGATATATGTGAAGTAATACCAGCATCTTCAATAGATAATGTCGTTGCACATGAAAATTGTTCATATTATTATACAGAAAACGGCTCTAATGCTTTTCAAATATCAGGTAGACATGATGGTGAAAAAGTTCTAAATATTTATTTTTATAGTAGTTATGAAAATAAAGCAAAATCTAAAACAATTACTAAAACGATTGTACTAGATACAACAGGTCCACTTATTACTTTAAATGGCGGGGAATATATATATATTCCTTTAGGAGAAAGTTATGAAGAGTTAGGTGCAACATGTGTTGATGATAGTGGGTATACAGGAGCTGAGTGCAGTGTTACTATTGGGGAAGCTAATATTGATATGAAAAAACAAGGGTATCAATATATTAGATATACGGCAGTAGATTTCTTAGGTAATGAAGAAAATGTTCTTAGAAAAGTTTTGGTAGAAATAGAAGAAGAGAAATCTAATAGTTATTTATATTGGGTAGGAGCAGGTATAGGTATTGCCATATTAGCAGCTTTCTTATTTATTCATGTTTGGAAAAATAAAGAAAAACAAAAAAATCAAAGTGTCTTGTAAAACTTATTTTTTAGTGATAATTATGTTGACACTAGAAAAATTTAATGATATTATACTTGTGCAACATGAGTTGTGGAAAGTAGAGGCACCCGCTTCTCACCTGATTACCGTAAGTGGTGGTAGGTAAATGTCACAAAGATTATTTGGATATTTGACGGGTGCTAAAACCCGTTTTTATATAGCGTTTTTTAAGGAGGTCATATTTTGATAGAACAAAGAACAAATGAAAAATTACCAACAAAACCAAATGCCGATGATTTAGTAAATGAGAAGATTCGCTTTAATGAAGTTTTACTTATTGATGAAAATGGTGAACAATTAGGTATTAAATCACGAGTAGAAGCTATGGCTATTGCAGAATCTAGAAATTTAGATTTATTCTGTGTAGCACCTATGGCTAAGCCACCAGTTTGTAAGATTATAAACTATGGTAAGTATCGCTTTGAGCAACAAAAGAAAGCAAAAGCTATGAAGAAAAACAAGAAAGTTATAGATGTTAAAGAAATTCAATTATCTTGCAATATTGGAGAACATGATTTAAATACTAAATTAAAAGCTACTAGAAAGTTTTTAACTAATGGCGATAAAGTGAAAATATCTATTCGTTTTAAAGGACGTCAACTAGCATTTGCAGATCAAGGTATGGAAATGGTAAATAAATTTATTGGTTTATGTTCGGATATTGCCGTTGTTGAAAAAGAGCCTGTATTAGAGGGTAAGTTATTAATGGGAGTTATAGCTCCTAAAGCACAGAAAAATTAAGGAGGAATAAAAGATGAAAAATAAGATGAAATCAAAAAAAGCTGCTACAAAGAGATTTAAGATGACTGCTAGTGGAAGTTTAAAAAGAAAGCAATGTGGTAGAAATCACCAAGCTTGGGCTAGAAGTAAAAAACAAAGAAGACAATTGAGTAAACCTGCTTATGTTAGTAAATCAGATCAAGCTAGAATGGCTCAATTATTTCAAGGTTAATTAGGAGGTAAGTTAAAATGAGAGTAAAAGGCGGAAATGTAGCAAAAAATAGAAGAAAGAAAATATTAAAACTAGCTAAAGGATATTATGGTTCTAAACATTTGCTTTATAAAACAGCACATGAACAAGTTATGCGTTCATTTAACTATGCATATAGAGATCGTAGAGCAACTAAGAGAAACTTTAGAAAATTATGGATAACAAGAATTAATGCAGCAGCAAATCAAAACAATATTTCTTATAGTAAATTAATGCATGGTTTAAAATTAGCAAATATTGATATCAATAGAAAAATGTTATCAGAAATAGCTATTAATGATGAAGCTGGATTCAAAAAATTAGTAGAAACAGCTAAAAAAAGTTTAGCAAAATAAAAAGAGAAAAATGAAGTGAACCTCAAATAGTTCACAAGAAATAAAAATAGGGAGTACAAATGCACTTCCTATTTTTTTATTTTACTTGCCTTAACATATCAAATTCACTAAATTCATAATCGCTTTTAAAGTAGAGCACTTCTTTAGCATGTTTAGCAACCTCTACTTTTTCATTATCATTATTCCACATTTCTTTTATTTCTAATCTAAAAGTACCAGATGGTGATAATACTTCAAAAGGCTTATTAATTGTAAAATTATTTCTTTGCTCAATTTTTACAATTTTCTTTTCTTTATCATAATCTAAAACTCTAGCTACAAAATCTTGTAAAGGAATTTCAGCTGTTTTATCAAATATTTGTTCATTACAAGTAATTTTCCCTTTATAGAAACCATGCGAAGTAGGTCTAGACTCCGCTTTGAGCATTTCTTTAATATAATCATTATATTTAATTTTCTTGTGATTATAAATGCTATCAATTAAACGGCGATATTGACTAATAATAGTTGCAAGATAATATTCGCTTTTCATTCTCCCTTCAATTTTTAAAGATGCCACACCATATTTAATTAATTTCTTTATGTATTTTATCGTTTGTAAATCTCTAGAAGAAAAAGTAAATAATTTATCATTTACTAAATTTTTATTTTCATCATATAAATTATAAAACCAGCGACATGATTGAGCACAACCTCCACGATTAGCATCTCTATTTGTCATATAATTAGATAACACACATTTGCCACTTATAGCCATACACATACCACCATGAATGAATACCTCTAATTCAACAGGTGATACTTTAGCTATTCTTTTTATATCTTTTAAACTACACTCTCTAGCTAAAACTACTCTTTTAACATTCTTTTCTTTTAGTAATTTGATTGCTTCGCTGTTCATTAAAGATAATTGCGTTGAAACATGAATTTCTAACTTGTCAACTACACTTCTAGCAATATCAATCATCCCTAAATCACTTACAATAATTCCAGTTACTCCACATGCTTCTAACTCTTTTATATACTTCTTAAATTCTTCTAAATCATTTAAGTCGCTATTATGGGCTACAATATTACAAGTAACATAAATTTTAGCATTATATTGTTTAGCTACTTCTACAGCTTCTCTAATATTTTCTATAGTAAAATTAGAAGCCCGTGCTCGTAAAGAATACTTTATTCCTCCTAAATAGATGGCATCTGCACCATAAGCTAACGCAACCTTTAATCTCTCTAAGTTTCCAGCTGGAGCCAATAATTCAATTCTTTTCATTATTTATCCTCCTTCAACAAAAAACTTTGATTATACAAAAAAGGTGTTTCAAAGATATATTTCTCTTTAAACATTTCATTTAATTTAGCATATTCATCTAATTTATTTTCTAAAATATAATTAACTCCTTCTTTATAAAAGGAAAGATATTCTTTAATTTCATTTTCTTTTAAGAAAAGAGCATTAATTTCTATATAATTAATTCCAATATCTATTATATCTTTTAAGCAAGAAAAAAGACTATATTCACGATGATTGTAGACTACTAAATTATTTTTCATTTCATTAATTAAATAATATTGCTCTCTATTTTCTTCTTTTAAATAATGTAACTCTTTTTTTCTTTTTATGTTAAATTTTTTGTAATAATTAGTTAGAATAGGTCTTTTAGAATAACTAATAGGATAATATCCCTGAGCAAAAAGAGCAATTTTATTTTTATTAAAAGAAGTAATTTCTTTGATATCATTTAAAATGATTTCTTTAGATAAATATACTTTATCAATTCCTAAATTAATTAAAGATTTAGCACTATACTTATTAGTAACATAAGTTTGACAATCTAAAATAACTTTATGAGTTAAATTGTTTTCTTTAAAAATATTTAAAATTCCTAAATCACTTATAATAAAACCATTTACAGGTAATTCCTTTATTTTCTTCATTTTTCTTTTTAAACGATAAATATCTTTTTCACCTGCAAATATATTTAGACTTAGATATATTTTTTTCTGCTTTTTTTGTATTAAATCACTAGCAAGCATTATTTCTCTAATATTTAAAGCATATCTTTGATTAATACAAAAATGTTTTAGCCCAATAATAAATGAATTTACATTTGTATCTAAAAAGGGCAAATATCCTAATTCATTTGTGTTTAAAACAATTTCCATTTAAATCACCAATATAATATTAAAGCAAAACAAATTAATTTTCTACATTATTATTATCTATATTTTTTTCATCTTTATCATTATGCTTTTTAAATAAAGCTAATATTTTATCATTAAACAAAATACCTAATATACCAAGAGTTCCAAAAATAATAAAAATGATAATGGTAACTAAATAGTTTCCGCTTAATAAAGAATTCCCTGCGTATGTAGAACTTAAAATACTAGGTATTCTAGCAATTAAGGAAATAATTAAAAAAGTAGAAAACTTGATTGGTAAAAAAGGTACTAGATAAATAAAAATGTCTTTAGGAAGTCCAGGAATAAGAAACAAAATAAAAAAATAAACGTGTATTTTTTTAGGATTATTTAAAAAACTATAAGTCTTAATTTTTTCTTTATATCTATCTAAATTTTTATTAGCAAATAATTTAACTGTATAATAGATTAAAATACTTCCAATTAAAATACCTAGCAAACAAATAAATAATCCTCCAATTGGACCATATAACATACCAGATAATATTTCAACAATTTCTCCTGGGATAAAAGAAATAAATATTTGTAAAACTTGTATTCCTAGCATCATTAGCCATCCTTTATGTCCCATACTTTCAATATATTCTTTGAATTTTGTCTGATTTTCTGGATCATTTAAAGATATAAATAAAGGGATAAGTTTGTATAGTATATACGCTATTAATAATACAAATAGTGTAACTAACAAAATAATAATTATTTTATTTTTATTTTTCTTCATTAATGAACCTCTTTTCTATACTATACATTATATATTATTTTCCTTTTTTTAATAACTAAAGTGCATGAATAAAAACAAAAATATAGGAAACTTACTCTCTATAAACGATAAAGAAGTATGGAAAGAGCACTTATAAAATACTAGACAAAAAATTAGCAAAACATTTTGTAACATATACTGCTTTTAATAATTATGTTTTTTTACATCTACTTTTTTCAATTAATAATCATCATCCCTTTTCAACATTAGAAAAAAATATCTATGAAAAGGTTACCAAAAATGATATACTTCTTGTAGAGGGAAGTGATGAAAATGGTTGAATTTATTAAAAACATTGATCCCCTAATTATAGATGTTGTTTTTTTATCTATACTTGTTTTAATTACTGTTTTTGGTGCTTTAAGAGGAATTAAAAATGCCAGTATAAATTTAATTATTTTTATTGTTTCTTTATTATTGGGCTTTTCTCCATACACGAATAGTTTGAAAGAAGTTTTTACTCAAAAGTATATAACAGCAGATAAAGTTCTTCCTGCTGGTAGTTCTAACAATTTGCAATTTTCTTATACTTTGTTAACTAACTTATTAGCATCTATTATCATTTTTTTACTATTTTATGTGATTTTGCAAGTAATAAAAGTATTAATTAAGATGATAATAAAAAGAAGAAGAGGGCCTGAACCACAACTAAAAAGTAAGATAGGTCGTGTTTTTAGTGCTCTAATATCTTTAATTTTTTATGGGTCATTTGCAGTTGTTGTTTTATTAATGACAAACAATAATATAATAGGGATGAAAACTTCATTAGAGAAAACTACCGTTACTAAATTTTTAGTAAATAAATCAGAAGAATTATTAAAGAAAGAAAATGTTGATAAGTTAACTATTAAAGTTTATCAAGGAAATGTCTTTTATAAGGTGAATGATGAACTAATGGATGCTTTTGATTCGCTTGATAGTAAAATAGATGAAATGATTAATAATGATAAATATTTAGGAGCTTTAGAAGATGAAAATTTAAGTAAAGATGAAGCTAAAGAAATAATTAAAGAAAGAATATATGATATATATGAACTTTCTATAATATCTATGAATTTTGATGATAGTAATGATAAAGTGAAGAAAGAGTTTGTTGAACTCTCAGAAGAATGGATTACTATGATGAATAGAGAATTTAAAAATTCTTCTTTAGAAAAAATTACTTTAACCTTTGATGAATATACTTTTATTAGAAAGGGTTTAAAAGATGCAGGAGTAAGTGATAATATTTTAGTTTTATATGATGAGATGGTTGAAGGTAATTAGTGCATTATTTAATGCACTTTTATTTTAAAATAATCAAAAAATATTTAATCAAAAAATATAATTGTATATAATTAGTTTGTGAGACATTTGCTCTAAGGGGGAATAGGTGTGAGTTGGGCTTTTTTAATAGACTCAATTATATATGGGTGTTTATTATTTACAATATATTATGTTTTTAATCGTTTGTTTGCTAAGTCAAATGTAGGACTAATTTTATTAGTTGTTTTTATAGCTAAGGTTATTGCATCATATTTTGAATTAGAGATTATTTCTTCTTTAGTAGATGTTGTATTAATAAGTTCCTTTATTAGTGTAGTTGTCTCTAATGAACAAAAAATTAATAAATTATTAAAAAAGAAAAAATCTTCTTCAAATAAACAAAATACTAATTTAGATCGAAAGCAATTATACAAAGTAATAAGTACTACAGTAAGTATGTTATCATCTGCGAAAATAGGAGCAATTATGACCTTTGAAAAGAAAAATTCATTAGATGAGTATATTAAGCAAGGTGTAAAAGTAAATGCCCCAGTAAGTAGTGAACTATTAACGACTATCTTCTATCCAGGAACAACATTACATGATGGAGCAGTTATTATACGAGGTAATATGATTGAAGCAGCATCTGTTTACTATACTCCTACGATTAAAGCATTAGGAGGCAAGTTTGGGGCTAGACATCGTGCTTCACTAGGTATAAGCGAAGTTTGCGATGCAGTAACCATTGTAGTTAGTGAAGAGACAGGAAGAATATCACTAGCTATTGATGGTGAACTAATTGCTGTTAATAGGGAAAACTTTTTAGAAGTATTTAAAGAAGAATTAGAAAGATAAAAAAAGATGGAATTAAATCCATCTTTTTAAATCATTGAAATAATTAAGACTATCATACAAGTTATAAGAGCAACACTACAAATGATTCCAAAAATATTACGTAAATTAAGGATAGGTGTTTTCCTTATTGATTTTTGAAAGTAATTATTTATTGTACTTAATTCATCTGTTGTAAATTCTCTTTTAGGCAATATAAGAGCATTAATTTTATCAACATATAAGTAATAATAATTTTTACTTTCGTAATAAGAATGAAATTTAGTATACTCTAAGAAATTTTCACCACTTGCAGTTATCTCCTTATATTTATCCTTATTTAATATAACTTTTAATTCACCAGATTTAGCATTAGCCTCAATAGCTTTCTTAATCGCGTTATTCATCTGAATATAACTAAGCACAAATAACAAAATTGGCAATAAGTACAATACGTCATTAAATTGGAAACCATCTTGGTTAACCATGAAAATAAACACAACAATTAAAGCTAAAATAATTAATGGTGAAATAGTAATAAAAGTATTACGATTCACTAAATATAAAAAATAATCTTTCTTAGTTAACTTGTTTTTAAAATCTTTTTCAATATAATTATTCATATTTTCCCTCCTAGTAGAATTTTAACTTTATTTTATATACAAAACAATAAAAACTTTAAAATATAGCAATAATTTTTCAATTAAATTATAATAATTTAGAGGTGTGATAAATGACGAAAATTATTAAAATGAAATTGTATTGTCCAACATGTCAAAAATATTTTGAACAACCAGTTGTATTAAGCACTAGTTCTTTCATGTTAGAAATGGATCCTGAATTAAAAAAAAGATATGAAGATGGGACACTATTTAAAAATTTTTGCCCTGATTGTGGAGGAGAATTAGAACTTCCAAAAAAATAAAATTATGTCCAGAATAGATACTTAAGTATCTATTTTTTGTTATACTAACATAGAGGGGTGAGATAATGGTTAAAGCATATTTAGATTTATATAATCAAATAACGATTTATGTATCAAAAAATTATTATAATGGAAAAATTAAATCAATAAAT
>CALVUJ010000020.1 GCA_944363575.1 uncultured Bacilli bacterium | reverse complement strand
CTTCCTGCTCTTTTACTGCAACATCACTCATTTTGCATTATCCTCCCTATTTTATATAATCTCTTAAAAATAAGGAATATTAAATTCTAAGTGGCACTTGTATTTGCCCTGCAGTTATAATGCTTTCACTAATATCATCTTTTATTTCTTTTCTTTCTTCATAACAAAAAATTTCCTGTTCATTATTATAAAAATTACGAATGTATATTTTTAACATTACTAATAAATTAATTATTCCACGTAAAGAAATTGCACTGAATAAAAATATTATAGAATTGTAATTGTTTTTCCCATAAAGTGAAGGAACGAAACTAGCGTCTATTTTTAACCAACAAATTGCTGAATTCATGGCTAAAAGCATGAATATTTGTAATAAATTAGCAATGAAAAAAGGGTAAACAAAATTCACAAAAAGATACGCAACAAATTTCAATCCTTTCTTCATACTACTCACTCCGCTAGGGAAATTTTATATAAGACATAAAAAATTATCAAGAATTATATAACTCTCGATTGCCGTTGCGGGTATTTACATCTTTTGTGCAATTTTTTTCTTTGTTTAAACATCAATTAAGATGTTCTCTCCATAAGCATATTAAAGGAATTATTGTTCTTGATACTTTGGCTATTTATAATAAATAAAATGTTATTCGTTTAAGTATTTTTCTATTTTTTCTATCTGTTCTTTTGGTATTGGAGAAAACTCTTTATATGGTATATTTAAATTTTGATATTTTATTTTCCCCATGTTATGAACGCTAAATACGGTAGCTTTTTCATTACTGTATTTTAAAATATATTCTTTAACTTTTTTTAAATTTTCTTCGTTATTTGTAAAGTTATCTACTATAGGAACTCTAAAACAAATTTTTTTATTCTTGCTATGTAAAAAATCTAAATTATTTTTGAAATATATAAAAGCTCTTTTTAATTTTTCTTCATATTTTTTTTCATCCATTATCTTTAAATCAACGTAAAAAATATCTATATAATCTACAATCGGTTCTAATAGTTCTATTGGCACTGATAAAGAGGTTTCTATACATTGACTTATCCCTCTTTCTTTCATTCTCACTAAAAGTTCCTTCCCTTCTTTTAATTGAAGTAAAGGTTCTCCTCCTGAGTAAGTAACTCCCCCATTATCAGAATAATAATCAAAATCCTTTAATATCAACTGTTCTAATTCATCAATGGTATATTCTTTTCCATAAACTTTTTCCTCGCCATTAATATCCTTGTATTTTTTTATTTCTTTAGTTAAATTTTCAGGATTGCAACACCAAGGGCATCTTAACGGACATCCCATAAAGAAAACAGTTGTTCTAATTCCTGGTCCATCATGTAAAGAAAAACGCTGAACATTACTTATAAGCAAGTTCATAGTTTCTTGTCCTTTCAATTAATAAGTCTTTGTATTCTTCAGTTAGGTCATTAAAATACGCACTGAATCCCCAAACTCTAACAATTAAATTTGGAAATAAAGTTGGATCTTTTTTCGCTTTAATAAGTGTATCACTACTTACAACATTAACTTGCAACTGATAAACTCCTTTTTTTATAGAACTTGAAAAAAGTGTGGTAAATTTTTTTATATTATTGTTTATCATATCTGGGGTTACACTAAAGTCTACTACATTACCGTTTATTATAGGCCCACTATAGTCTAGTTTACTAGCAAAATTAAGAAGTTCGGTATATGGGATTGGCTTGCTACAAGAAATATGCACATTAAATGGTTCAAAATCTTTTCTCCCATCTAAAGAAGCTCTAGTTGTTTGCCCTTTTGATAGATAATTTGGAGAACTATATCCTATCTTTATTTTTTTGTCATTACACGAATTATATTCTTTGATGTATTCTGCACAAACGGACATTAAATCATTTGTTAGGCAAATAATTTCTTCCTCATCATTACCAAATTTATTATTATCATTCTTTAACATTGACAAGAACTTTTCATCGGTGTTTTCTATCATTTCTTTTAAAGTATATTTTTTTTCTTCATAAACGTATTTTTTTATATTTAGAATAGCATTTACAGCATTAGAAATTCCAACTGTTAAAACTCCTAAATTATTATATTTAGCATTGACTACATCTGTATTTTTATCAACATTTATGAATAGTGACATAAAGAAGTCTTTCTTGTATGCTATATTAGTTATCTTACCAATCACTTCTTTTGTTTGATTTAAAATATTGTTTTTGTATTTATTTAATAGGTCATCAAAGTTATTGATGTTCTCGTTTAATGTCTTGTTTAAGGATTCAATAAAATTGATATTTTCCAAATTGTTTTGGTCTGATGCAACTGCTAAAGGTATAACCTCCCAACAAGCAGAAGTTGAATAATTATAAGCATCTTTTTCTTCGTAACCAAAGTTTATCATACTTGGAATAATAACATCATCATTAGAAAATAAAGGTGTACCTGTTCCTTTAGACATGCATTTAGTAGCACACTCTAGCAACTCTAGTGGCATTTTAGATGATACGCGTAATACTACTTTTGGATCTGGAAGGTTTAATTCTACTAATGACTCCATTATAAGGCTTGTCAAATCCCCATTAAAGTAACTATCTTTATCCGTCAAACCACCTAAAATAATTACTTGTCCTGTATCTCCTGCTATAGAACTGCTCTTAAATTTATAGTTTTTATGAAGCAAACTAAAAGCATTTTGTAACAACGTAACAGCTTTCTGTTTCGTAATAATCTTATCTTTTAAATCTTTTTGATAGTATTTCTCAAGTAATATATCTAATCTTCCTAATCCTATTAATTTATGCCCTGTTTGCCACGCAATTTGATTTGCAAATAAAATTCTTTGAATTGCCTCTTCAAAAGTCTGACATTCCCCATTCAACATATTTGCAAAATTGCTTTTTATAGTTTCTTTTCCTTCAAGAGTTTTAATTATCCTTTTACACTCTTGTATGAATAAATTTGTTGCTAAATTGTCATGATACTTTGTGTTTAACTCCAACAATGAATTTTCTAAAATAATGCCATAATCTAAAGAAAAATTTTCATAAACATTTGTTTCTTTACTATAGTTGTAAATTACTTGTTCATCTATATAATAATAGAAATAATTATTTTCTATTTGTTTGTATTTTATTTTTTTATAATTACTATAATTACTAATATTTATAGTTTTGAACTTAGGTAAATATTTTATAACGTTTATATATTTGTTACCATCATAAATATGTCTTTCTGTATAGTTGAAAATTGTTTTTATTTTTCTAGTAATTGGTAGTTTTTTCAGTATTTTTTTAATTTTTTTCATTTGCTTCCCTCCTTAATTTTTTTATCACCTTTCCTATTATATCTGTCACCATTTCATCTTTCAATATCAATAAACTTAAAAAGTATATTGCTGCAGAAATACCTATAATTAATATTGTGTTTAAAATAGAAGAACTTAGTTGAGTAGATATTGGAAATGCTATAGCAAACATCAGTATTCCGCTTATTAAATATTTATATGTACTTTTTAAATATGATTTAAAACTGAATGTTTTTCGTAAATAAATCCATTGAAAAACTAAAATAGAAGTTTCTGCAATTACGGTGGCAATAGCAGCACCCAGAGCATCGTAATAAGAAATTAAAATAATATTTAATACGAAATTTATAAATGCTCCTAATGTGACAGATATAGTAAAAATTTTTTCTTTGTTGATAGGAATCAAATATTGTATACCAAATACATTGTTTAAACCTATAGCCATGACGATAAGGCACAATACTCTTGTTAAAGGTATAGATTCTTCAAACGCATCACCTAAAAACCAAGGAATTATATTTTCTGAAATAATTATTATCCCAAGAAAAACAGGAATTCCAATTAAAGTTGAAAAACGCAATGCATTTCTTACATTATCATTTACTTTCTCATAATCATGTCTAGCAAAATGTTTTGCATTATTTGGTATCATAACCGCACTTAAAGAGGTTACTATCGTTAAGCATATTTTACAAATCTTATCTGCTTGCTCATAATAACCAACTTGTGAATCAGATTTTGTTATTATACCTATTAAAGTTTTATCTAGTAAGCAATATACAGAAATAGCAATTGTCGGAATAAATAATTTAAATGATGACATAACATGTTGTCGTACATTTAATTCTTTTATTTTTATTTTTGTTAAATAGCTAGGAACAAAGATAAATAGAAAAAGATTAGAAATTAATGAAATTAAGGAATTTATAAGTGCGTATATCCATACATCATCAGGCCCTTTTACAAAAATAAAAACAGAAGCTATTCCCAATACTTTAACAAAAAAATTAACCAAAACAATCTTTTTAAAGTCTTCATTTCCTTGAAGCATATAGGAAACATCGAAAGCTACTGAAACTATATTAATTATAAGAATGGTTAAAATTCTATTATATTTTTCAAAAATATTGCTTAGTATTAATATTTCAAAAGCTATGACTGCAATCATTGAAAAAATGATTTTTAAAACAAACACTTCCCAAAAAGTTAAACTCTGTTTTTTCTTGTCATCTACATAATTAGCTATTTTCTTTTGTGCATAATAGGTAAAACCAAAAGTAGCAAAAATAACAAAATAATTGGCAATAGATAAAGAGAAACTATACTCTCCTACTCCTGAACTTAGTAATGTTCTAGAAATATAAGGCGTTGTAATTAATGGAGCAATAAGCAAAAATATTTGATATAACAAATTGTAAATATAATTCTTTTTTATACTTTTTTGCATATTATCGCCCCTTTCTTTTAATTGTCTTTATTTTTCATTTCTAACAAAATTCAATGCTTCTTTAATTACAACGTGCATATCATAATATTTATATTGTCCTAATCTCCCGCCAAAAATAACATTCTTGTTTTGATCTGCTAGTTCTTTATATTTTTGATACAAGTTACTATTTTTTTCATCATTAACTGGATAATATGGTTCATCACCTAGTTTCCATGTTGAGGAATACTCTTTGCTTATAATTGTTTTTTCTTGTTTTCCAAATTCAAAATGCTTATGTTCAATTATTCTAGTGTAAGGTACTTCATATTCGGTGTAGTTAACTACTGCATTACCTTGATAATTATTAGTATCTAGTGTTTCTGTTTCAAAACGAACACTACGATATTCTAACGGACCATAACAATAATCAAAGTATTGATCAATTGGCCCTGTATAAATTACTTTATTGGCAATTTCTTGAAGTTCTTTTTTGTGTGTAAAATAATCATAATTGATTTTTACATCTGATCCTTCCAACATCTTTTGAATTATTTTTGTATAGCCTCCAATTGGGATGCCTTGATAACGATCATTAAAATAGTTATTATCAAAAGTAAATCTAACAGGCAGTCTTTTAATGATAAATGATGGTAATTCATTACATTTTTTACCCCATTGCTTCTCAGTATATCCTTTTACTAGTTTTTCAAAAATAGTTTTGCCCACTAAATTTAAAGCTTGCTCTTCTAAATTGTTAGGATTTTCAACATAAGAAGCTTTTTTCTCTTCTTCTATTCTTTTTATTGCATCAGCAGGTGTGTATACATCGTTCCATAGTTTAGTAAATGTATTCATGTTGAATGGTAAATTGTATAGTTCGTTTTTGTATCTTGCTACTGGTGAATTTATATAATTATTAAATTCAGCAAATGTATTTACATAATCCCATATTTCTTTATCTGATGTATGAAAAATATGTGCTCCATATTTATGAACGTTTATTCCTTCTTTTTCTTCTGTATAAACATTTCCACCAATATGATTTCTTTTTTCAATAACTAAACATTTTTTCCCTTTTTTAGTTAGTTCATGTGCACAAACTGCACCATATAGTCCTGATCCTACTATTAAATAATCGTATTTTTTCATTTATATTTCCTCCTATCATAGTTTCCCTGGTTGTACGGTTTTTCCTTTTTTATTTCTAATCCCATCTACTAATGCTTTTCCACTTACTTTTACATTATAAAATCTAAATCTAATAACATTGTTTAATACTCTACACAATTGCCAAAATGAAGGAAAAAATATCTTTCCTAAATAGCCATTACCATGCTTTTTCATAAACAGGATAATGTTTCTTTCAAAATAATAATTTCTCCAATTTTTTCTTTTTTCATGAGTAGATGAAACAGGTAAAGGTAATTGCCTATTTAATATTGCTTCAGTCACAAAGTAAATTTTAGTGTACTTTGTGCATCTTGTCGCATAGTCAGTGTCATCAAAAAAGATAAAATAGTCTTTATTTGGTAGCCCTACTTTTTCAACTATGTCTCTAGATATTAATGGTCCTTCAAACGGCATATCATAAACTTCATATAAACTGTTTTCTAAATTTCTTATAAAGTCTTTTCTTTTTCCAAATCTTTTGCTCTTGCTCATAAGATCTAATTTTATGCATGCTTTATCTTTAAAGTTCTCGCATGTTCTATTAGGAATACACACCTTATGATTATCATCAATACTTTCTATCAATTTACTTAAACATTTGCTATCTGGAAGAACATCATCATCCATTATCCATAAATAATCATACTTGATTTTTAGAGATAACTCTACGACCTTTGCAAATCCGCCAGCCCCTCCTGTATTCTCGTTGTTTAAATAATAATAGCACTCTATATCTTTATAATTGTTCTTATATATTTCTTCTTTTTTTATTTCCGTTTCTGCTAAAAATTTCATTTCTTGTAATTGTTCTATAGTTCCATCGGTACTATCATTATCCAATATTAAAATTCCTTTCAACTTATATTCTAAATTAAATAGTGAATTTACTAATTTTTTTAGACATTCCTTCCTGTTAAATGTCACCAATACTGCTAATACTTCTTTCATTTTCCCTATCCTTTCTTTAATTTGCATACTATGTACACAAAAAAATACATTTTCATTTTAACTAGCCAATATAGTATTTTCCTTTTCTTTTTGCAATATTTTATTTCCACTTTTAAGTTTTTAATATCCCAAAAAGGATTTTTACAAATTTCTTTAATTTCTTTGGTTGAAAACTCTTTTTTTCTTATTAGATTATTAATATTTAAACAAAACATATCAAACTTTAAATAATTAATATTATTTTTATCTTCTAAAAGTTTAGAAATTTCTTGAACAACCATCTCTGATTCTTCTTTGATATTTTTTCTATATAATTGAGTGCAACTACCATCGTTTATTCGATAATGATATATTTTTAAATCTATTGCTTTAAATTTTATATCAGGGAATAGTGCCTTAATAAGAAATTCACCATCTTCATAAAATTTTAGTTTGCTATTAAATCTAATATTTTTTATTACTTCAGTTTTATATAACTTTCCTCCAACGGTTCTAGAATCGCCGTAATATCCATTTTTCTTTTCAAATTTTTCAGGAAAAATTACATTTGATATTATCTCTTGCTTGTTAAATAATTTAGAAGTTTCAGTTGGAAATTTTTTTGAAACTCGATTGCCATTAATATATCTAATCATATCAAACTGTAATATATCTAAGTCACCCATATTTAAAAGTAACAATTCAATTGCATTCACTTCTAGCCAATCATCACTATCAAGGAAAAGAACATATTCACCTGTAACTAATTCTAAGGCATTATTTCTTGCTGTAGAAACACCTTGATTTTGTTGATTTATATATATTATTCTTGAATCTTTTTTTGCATATTCTTCACATATTAGTGCCGTTCCATCTCTAGAGCCATCATTTACTAGTATTATCTCAATGTTAGGATATGTCTGATTTATAACTGAGTCCAAACAATCACTAATATATCTCTCAACATTATATGCTGGTATAATTATGGATACTTTGTTCATCTTTTTTACCTCCCTTCTTTTTGGTTTCTAGTTTTAAAATAAAATAATTAACTAAAAGTGCTAAAGGGATAAATATTGTGATAGCGGTAACAATGTAATTTTTACCATACCATATTATTCTAGGACACGTGCAGATAATAAATATTGTAATTATTCTAAAATATAAATTTTTACTATTTAATAATAAATATAAAATTATGCAAAAAAACGATATCGATATAAGTGATCCTGCAATGCGTCCAAAATTCATAATAGCTTCAGACAAATAAAATTCTCCACCTGGTGCACCATACATATCATTTAAGACATACTCAACTAAATATGGGTTTTCTAATAGAGGAATAAATACTGATAAATTTTTTAAATAACTAATCCCCTTATATAATTCTTCAGTTTTAGAAAAATGAATTGATGAATTAAAAACATACGCAATATCTGATGCGGTAGGCTGACAAACAATGCTCAACAAAAGACCTTTTAGGGTTATTGCTTCCCCTGTTCTAATTTGGCCAATAATAATTAGGGTAAAAAACAATATTGCTGCTCCACCTAAGCCAATGATGATATTTCTACGATTCATTTTAATGTTGTACCTATTTATCAAGATTATACTTGCACCTATTAAGTACCCCAACACATCTACTCGCTCTCCATGTAATAAAAACCAAGCAATGGCAAATATCGTAGCAATTCTAGCACACCAAGAATCTTTTAAATAAAAAATTAAAAACATTAAAGCCGTAATAACTAAATGATTCCATGCATTCCCTGGAAGTAAAGAATTAAATCTTTCCCCACCAAAACGAGGAAAAGCAACAATCGAGAAAACGATAGCCACTAAGCAACATCCAAAACAAAAAAACTTGTTTTTCTTCATATCAATCCTATATAATTCTTTCTCTTTTTCTAATACATTTGTCCAGTCACACAAAAAATAGATTGCCATGTTAAAAAGTAATATTGAAAAATAAATGTTTTGACCATATAAAGGAATATTATTTACTCCTAATATTCCATAAGAATAGTCAAAATTTTCTTTAACAGCAACAGGAATACAAATATAACTTATAAACAGTGAAACTACTGAGAATAAAGATATCTTTGCTTTTATTAAAACTGCTATCATTGAAAGCATAGTCATTACAAAAGTAAAATTTTTTGTCCTAGAAAATCCCGCGATTATAACTAAAGCAAATATTAACACATTTATAATTAATTTGTTATTCTTTTTCATTATTATTACCTACTATTCTATCATATTCATCTTCCAGCATATTTTTTTCTTCATTTAAAGAATATTGGCTATATAATACTTCGGTACTTTCTTTTTTTGTTCTACTACTTTCTGCTTCATTTATGATCAAATTTGCCCATTTTTCATCAGACTCATTTAAAGAAAAAAACTTAACATATTCTGTTAATTTAGCACTACTTGCCACTGTATCTGATAAAATAATTGGAACTTCATTAAATTGAGCTTCAATAGATGTAACTGGTAACCCCTCATATAACGAAGGTAAAACAAAGCAATCAAAAGCACTATAATATTTATAAACATCACTAATAGGATCTAGTAAAATTACACTATTTTTTAAATTATATTCTTCAATTTTTTGTGCTATTTTTTCTTTTAAGCTTCCTTTCCCAATAATTATCAATTTATAATTCTCTTTCTTATCATGAACTTGTTTAAATATATCAATAAGTCTAGATTGATTTTTTTGCAATTCCATTCTTCCAATTGTTCCGATTATTTTTTCATCATCCATTATATTTAATTTTTTTCTAATCTCTTTTCTATTTTTCTCGTTGTAAGCAAATATCTTATCATCTATCTTGTTAAGCAATATACTGATATTTCTTTTATCTTTCTTTGATTTATATATAGATTTTGCAGCCTCTTCCCCACACGCCATATGATGTGTGGAATACTTGCAATTTAATTTGTCGCAAATAACAAAAAACATCTTTTTCATAAAGTTTGTTTGAACAATTGCTGCATGCGAATGATTTATACGAACTTTAACATTTTCTTTTTTTGCTGGAATCAAAGCAAAAAAATTACTTTTACTCATGTGACAATGAACTATATCAGGTTTTATTTTTCTTATTATTCTTCTACTTTCCTTAATATTCTTTATTGGATGCTTTCTTTTTGATGGTATTCTTATCATCTCTTCACATACACTATCTAGTTTTTTATATGAACTAGACTCTGGTTCATGCTGATAAACAATGTAATTTTCAAACTTTGTTTTGTCCATTCTAGAAATATAGTTGTATAGCACTTGCTCTACTCCACCAGATTTAATTCCACAAACGAAATGCATAACCTTATATTTACTCATTTTTCATCACTTCCTACTAAAATAATATATTTGTTTAATAATTTTTTTGCTTCGTTTTCAATGCTATACCCTTTTTTTGCAAAGTCTTCTGTATTAACTTCTATTCTTGTCTTACATTCTAAAAACTTTTTTACCCATTCATCCTTGTTTAAAAATAATCGTTCACAGTTTTCTAATACTTTTGCTTCTTTTGGAACATTTATAGAAGCAATACAAGGTAACCCGTTGATTTGTGCCTCAACAGCAACCATTCCCAATCCTTCATATAAACTAGGAAAAGCAAATAAATCCATAGCATTATAATATTCTTCTGGATTTTTAGTTGTACCAACAAAAATTACCTTTTCCTCTAAACTATATTTAGAAACTTTTTCTTTAATTTTATCAATAAGCGGACCAGTTCCCACTAGCAATAATATCGTGTCACTTCTTTTTTTACACAATTCATTGTATGCTTCTAACAAAAAATCATGATTTTTTGTCACAACAAATCTACCAATGTGCCCTATAACAAATTTATTTTTTATATTTAATTTTTCTCTTACTTTTTCTCTGCTTTCTAAATCAAATAAAAAACGCTCTATTTCAACACCATTTTTAATAAGAATTACTTTTCCTTTATTATAAGTCTTGTTGCCAAATAAATACCTTCCAGCAAGTTCACTACAAGCAAAATAGTGTGTTGCATATACTTTAGCAAAAGGTCTCAATATATTTTTCAATATATTTCTTTTCAACTCTTTTTTGTTAGAAGTGCTATGTGAATGAGCAATTCTTATTTTTATACCACATTTTTTAGCAACCCTTAACGGAAACACACTTAATGTATTCATGTTAGAATGAACTATATTATAGTTATTTTCTTTAAAAAGTTTTTTAAGTGTTTTATTATAAGCAAATAATTTTTTGTATGAAGGAATAATAATGACTCTTCCTCCCATTTTTTCTATTTCTTCTTTATTTATTATTTTAGATTCAGACTCAACTAAAAAATCAAATTGAACCTTGCTTCTATCTATGTACTTATAATAATTCATGATGACGGATTCTACTCCACCATCGTATGCGGCCCCTATAATTTGTGCTACTCTAATAGGCTCGTTCATCTCACTTCGCCCCTTTTCCTTTTAGAACCACACCTACTGTTTTAAAAAGAATCTTTAAATCAAGCCAGGCACTTATATGTATACTATAATACTTTTCCATCTCACATCT
>CALVUJ010000019.1 GCA_944363575.1 uncultured Bacilli bacterium | reverse complement strand
GGTTTTATATGAATAAGAAACTCATTGATAAACTTAATAACATGTATATAATCACAAGGGGTATTTGCCCCTTTTTTGTTATAAAAATAATGCAAGGCGTTCCACCCTAATAGAGTAATGTATAACTTATAAGAATAAGAAGGTAGAAAGAAAAATGAAATTAAAAAGTAAAATTATAGGTTTAACAGCATGTCTTTGAATTTGTTTAGGTGCAGCAGTTTGTGGAATTGTAGCAGTAACGGCAGCAGGGGCAGTAACAAGTGGAGGAACAACCCTTCCAGTAGGACTGCCAGCAACTATGAGTGCTATAGGCATAATTATGGCAAAAGTAGGTATTATAGCAGCAGGAGTATCAGCAGGAGGCACAATAGTTGAATCAGGTATAAGTTCAATGCCTAAAGAGATAACTTTAGGTGATCCTAAAACAAATGGTATAAAAGAAGAAAGTAAAACGGATGAGACTACAAAAGGAATAAGAGAAATTATTAAAGATACAATTATGGTTGGATTGAATGATATAATTGTAGATGAAATTAAAGTTGAAGGAACCAAAATCATTGTAAAAGGCGAAAATAAAACAGGAGCAATAAAAGAAATTCATGTAGAAAATGGTTCTTTAGTACCTGATAAAGGATTTGGATCATTTGATAGTTTGAAAAAGTATTTAGGTGGAAACGAAGAAGGAAAAGTATGGTATCATATAGTAGAACAATCACAAATAAAAAGAAGTGGATTTACATCAGAAGAAGTAAATAATGTAATTGAATTACCTAACGGAGCAGGTTCTATACATCAAGCTATAACTAATTATTATAATTCTAAAAGAACTGATTTTACAGGAGATTTAACTGTAAGAGATTGGATTACAGAAAATTTAAAAACATTTGAGGAACAATTTAAATTTAGAATGGAAGTTTTGAGGATGTTTGGAGAAGTTGTAGCTACAGAAAAAGGTTGGAAATTTATTCCAAATGATAAATAATTGATTTGAAAGGAAGAGTTTATGAATGAAAATTTTATTCAAGAATATGTAAATCTTATTGTAGAATGTGGAAAAGCGCAGGATGAAGCAAATTCTAAAAAAAGTAATAAAATATTTGATTTAAAAAATATTTATGTAAAAGAAATAAAAGTAAATATGAATTTATATAGAAATGAATTAATAAAACTACTAAATCATGAAAATAATTATGTAAAAAGTGAAATAGCATACTTATTGTTGCCTTGTGAAACAGAAAAAGCCGTAGCTGTATTAGAAGTATTGTCTCTTGAAAGAAGTCTTTTAGGCTTTAGTGCTAGAATGACATTAAGATTATGGAAAGAAGGGAAGTTGAAATATTAATTGTATTAATTAAATAATATGTTAGTGATTAAAAGCGGAATATTTCAAGAAGAGGGAGATTCTAAAGAAAGCAATAAATTATATGATGAAATAGAAAAATATAAAAAACAATGAAACATAATATAATATCATCAAATTTAAGATAGATAAGAAAATTGATTTACATCAGAAGAAGTAAATAATGTAATTGAATTACCTAACGGAGCAGGTTCCATACATCAAGCTATAACTAATTATTATAACTCAAATTATATGGGCATCAAAGGAATGACAGTTAGAGATTGGGGTACAGAAAATTTAAAAACATTTGAAGAACAATTTGAATTTGGAATGGAAGTTTTAAAAAGATTTGGTGAAGTTGTTGCAACAGAAGAAGGCTGGAAGTTTGTTCCGTTTGAATAAATTTTTATGAAAGGGAAATAAATAAAATGAAAAATATATTAATTGAAGAATATATTTCGCTAATTATTAAATGGGGAGAATTTCAAGAAAATCATTTTACAAAAAAAAGTAATATGTTAGTCCCTAAAATTCAGACTATTAGAGATCAAATTAAAGAGAATATACATAATTATACAGATGAGTTGTTATTTTTGCTAAATCATGAAAATGATTATGTTAAAGTTGAAATAGCGTCTATTTTATTAGAATCACATACAAAAGAAGCTGTTGATTCTTTAAAATCTATTTCAAGCAAAAGAGGTTTAGTATCTGCATATGCAATGTTAACTTTGCGCGCTTGGGAGAAAGAAAATAAAAATTAAAACATTAAAAAGAGTAACTCTAGTCGAAATTTATTCTAAATAACAATGTTATGAAAGGAACCTTTTTTATGAACGAAAATTTTATTCAAGAATATGTAAATTTAATTATAGAATGGGGAAAAGCAATGGAAGAAGCAAATTCCAAAAAAAGTAATAAAATACATGATAAAAAAAATCCATTTTTTAATGAAATTCAAAAAAATTTAGAAATATATAAAGATAGTTTATTGAATTTGCTTAATCACAAAAATAATTATGTGAGAAGCGAGGTAGCATGCTTATTGCTACCTTATGAAACTGAAAAAGCTGAGGCTGTATTAAAAGAAATATCTATGGAATATGGCAGTATTGCATGTACTGCTAGAATGACATTAAGGTTGTGGAGAGAAGGAAAATTAAAATATTAATTAATATGGAACGTAAAATAATTCAAAAATATGTTGATTTAGTTATTAAAAGAGGAATATTTCAAGAAGAGGGAAATTCTAAAGAAAGCAACAAATTATATGACAAAATAGAAAAATATAGAAAAACAATGAAAGATAACATGGAGCTATATATAGAGGATTTAAAAAATTTGCTCAATCATGAAAATGATTATGTTAGATTGACTACAGCTTTTACATTATTGCCTTTTTTAGAAAAAAAATCAGAGGATGTTTTAGAGAAAATATCTATTAAAAGAGGGTTGGTAGGCTTTAGTGCTAAAATGATTCTTCAAGAGTGGAAAAAGGGGAATTTAAAACCATAATATAATATCGTTAATTTAATAAGAATAAGAAAATCGATTTACATAAGAAGAAGTAAACAATGTAAATAATGTAATTGAATTACCTAATGGAGCAGGTTCTATACATCAAGCTATAACTAATTATTACAATTCTAAAGATTATAACTATAGTGATAAGTTAACTGTTAGAGATTGGGTTACAGAAAATTTAAAAACCTTTGAGGAGCAATTTAAATTTGGATTAAATACTTTGAGAGAATATGGAGAAGTTGTGGCTACAGAAGAGTGATAGAAATTCTTCCCTTTTGAATAATATAATAAGGAGAATAGTGTATGAGTAATAACTGGGTTGAAAAATTTGTAAATGCATCAATAAAATATGGTGAAGCACAAGAAAAAGGCGACTATAAAGAATGTAATAAACAGAATGCAGTAGTGAAAAAAATTCGTTTAAAGTTAAAAGGTGACAGAAATGGTATTATTGATACAATGATTCCTCTTCTTCATCATGAAAATGGTCATGTTAGATATAAAGCAGCTTTTACATTGTTGCCTATATTTGAAGATAAAGCTATTGAAACACTTAATGATTTATGTGGTAATAAAGGGTTATTAGCTTTTGAAGCTAGAACAACAATAGAACAATGGAAAAAAGGAAATATAATTGTTTATTGGCTATAAAAGATATGATAGTAATTTATAGATGATAATTTATTAATATCACCATAGTCAGAATTTCATATATCTGTATAGTAATTTTTATTAGTAGTTAAATGCTAAGTAACTATAAAAAAGAGCAAAACTTTAAGTTTTGCTCTATATATGTTTTACTAAAAATTTTATAAGTTAAATATTATCTTGTTCTAAATCCTGTTGCTTGTTTCAATTCCTTTTTTTCATTTAAGCCTACTTTTGCAGCAGCTCTATCGTATGCATCGCTTAATTCTTTTGCATAACTCGTTAGAATGTCTTTACATTGTATATACTTAGCCATTTCAGATTTTAATCTTTCTCTTTCTTGTGGATCTTTTTCTACATTAAGTTTTTCTTCTAAAGCCCCTCCGATTGCAAAAACACTTTCTTGAGTATTATAGCATAATTCATATTCTATCAAATCATTATAATATTTTTGTTTTTCAGCTAATGTTAATTTATTATTTGAATAAACAACCTCTTTTAAATTAGCTGCTCTTCTTTCATAATTTTTCCTATCAGCATAAGTCAAAAAACTAGCGAAATACCTTTTTTCTTTTTCATTTAACATTTTATAATCTCCCTTCTTATAAGTTTATTCTATCAAAGGAAATTGCTATATACAAGAAAAATTTTTGTGGTGGGTAATACCATACTTTATAACTAGTAATATAAATTTTTTTAACATTTTCTACAATGGAGAATATAAAATGAAGGACTTACATTTTGCGTGTATTAGCATTTTCTCTATTAGAAAACGTTATTTTTCAAGTTAAATAAATCATTTATTTCTTTATAAAATCTTCTATTCAATACCAACTGTATTTTCTTACTTCAGGTATATCTTTTTCTATCATTTTCTCCTGAACAAAACCGTAACTTCTTACCTATTATGAAGTAGACTATTTATGTTCAAAACATTATAGTTTTCGAATATAATTTATGATTATCTTTTATTTTATATAAAATATTTCTAACAATAAAAAAGAGTAAGGATCTAAAACCTTACTCTATATTCTTTACAAAACCTAAAGAATCTTTATTTTATCTACTCTTAGAAATTTTTAATGATACATCTCTACCAAGTTTCATATCACAATCTTGGTTGTTAAGTCCGACCTTTTTTTGTGCTTTTCTATACCTATCTTCTAAAGTTTTTGCATTATTATTTATATAATCCTTCCAATCTGAATACAAATTAATTTCTTTTTCTAATTTAATTAATTTTTGATCTTTTGCTGGAGAACTTCTTTCATTATTCAATATATAATTATATTCTTGAACTAACTTTTTTCCTTTTACACAAATACACTCTTCAGCAGCACAAAACAAGGTATAAGATATTAAATCATTTTTAACTATTTCACTTTCACTTGGTATAAGGTTAGCATATCTAACTGTCTCATCAATATCTCTTAGTTGCCCAGCATACCATTTCTTCCATTCTGGAGTTAAAAACCATTCCAAATCTTTTTTTACCTTTTCACTTAACATTTAAAACCCCTCCTTGACATTAATTCTAACAAAGAAATATATATTATGCAAGAATAAATTTTTAACCCAAAAGATTAGTTCGATTTTATTCATTATGATGATTAAAGTCGAACTAAGTTATAAAAAATTAGTTTAAAATTTAAGATACATGTTTAAATTTTCCTAACAGTGTGATTCTTTAAAGTCTTAGGATCGGTAGCCTTGTCTTTAAATTTATCGACATTTTTATTATAATCTATACCTTCATTATTTCTTTTTTTTGCATGGTCATCTAAATCATTTCTTGGTGATAAACCTTTTTCCCTATCATGTCGATGACCTCTATTTTCTGGATGTCTATGACGTGGTTCCATACCTAGTTCTCTTAGTAAGCCATCTAAATGATGATGTGGGTGATGATGGTGATGAGGGCAATTACAAAAATCATCATATTTTTCATAATCTTTACCATCTACGACATCTTTCAAGTTAGAATCACTCTTTTTTTCTTTCAAATCATTTATTTCTTTTTGCATTGAACTGATTGTTTTTGAAGAAACTCCAATACCCTCTTTTTTACCACGAATATCTTCACTTAAAGCAAAAAAATTAAGTAACCAATTTTTCTTTTTTTTCTTTTTCTTATCTTCACCTTTATATTGAGCCATATATTGATCATACATGTTGTAAGATGCTACTAGTTCTTCCTCAAGTTCTGCTCTAATATCTTCTACTTCATCAATTTCTTTTTCTAATGTTTTTTCAATTACTAAAATAGAAAAAAAACTATTCAAGACATTAACTAATTCTTCATCACTAATATTTCCACTCTTCAAAATGGTTTCTTTACTTTTTATTTCTTCTTTAATTTTTTCAATTTCCTCTTCACTTAAATACTTAGTTAATTCTTTAATTTCATTAATAGTCATAATACCACCTATCCTTATAGTAATTTTTTTATTTTGGAAAGTCAATTATCTTTTTTTCTAAAAGACTAACAGTTCACTTTTGTTAACAAAAAGTTAATAAAAAAAGAATAGTTCCCTATTCTTAATTGTTTTTATGGCATTCGCAATCCTCACCACAAGTACATTCATGATCCTTGTGATTACAATTACAATGTTCTTCACATCCGCATTCTTCATCGTCATGGTCGTGATGACAGCAGCAATGACCATTCTCATGATCATGACAACATTCTTCACTGTATTCACCTGCAGCTTTTTTCTTTTTACCTTTCACTTCATATAAGTACACTAGTCTTGAATCAATCACTTCATAGTACACCTGGCACTTATTAGTGAAGTACCCAACATATTTAACAATAATATTCGTCAATTCCTGAACATATTTATAATAATTATCAGTAATAGTAACCTTAACAATTATTTCATTTTCAAAAGTTATATCTCCATGTAAAAAATAATCTACAATGGTTGTTTCATATATTATATCTTCTTGATTAATCCCTAATAATTCGCTAATTTCTTCGCATGAGTAATAAGAAACATATCCTATAATATCACTTCTATTACCATTAATATTTATCATTATCATTCTTATTTCCTCCTAACATATTTAGTATACCTTTAAATTACCATAAATCACAAGCATTTTACCTGCTTTTCATATTTTTTACATATCAACATAGGGGTCAATAATGACACTTATTTTAATATTATCTTCTTTTTTTAAATAAACTTTCAAATCTTTTAAAATATCTAAGGCTTCCTCTTTATTTTTATATTTTAACATTAATTTCATACGATATTCATCATTAATTTTAGCAATATAAGGAACACTTGGCCCTAAAACATTGAACTCTTCTTTTTCATATCCTAACAGATATTTCTTTGCTAACTCAGCCTGCTTATGAACTTTTTCAAAACACTTACCTTTAAATAATAAATAACTTATAAATCTAAAAGGAGGATAACTTAACTTTTTTCTAAACTCTAATTCTTTATTAACAAAAGATTCATAATTATAATTTGAAGCATCAATTAAGATCTCATTGTCAGGTCTATATGTTTGAATAATAGCTAATCCTTCTTTATCTTTACGTCCTGCTCTTCCTAAAACTTGCACAAGCAATTGAAAAGTTCTTTCTCCCGCTCTAAAATCTGAAGCATTTAAACTAGCATCAGCATTTAAAACAGCTACTAATGTAACTAAAGGAAAATCTAAACCTTTTGCTACCATTTGGGTACCTATAATAATATCTATTTCATGATTAGTAATTTTATCAATAAAGGCTAAATGACTATCTTTTTTAGAGGTGCTATCTTGATCCATTCTTAAAATTCTTGCCTGTGGAAATTCTTCTTTTAAGATTTCTTCGACTTTTTGAGTTCCATATCCACCCTTTTCAATAAATTTAGAATGACACTCTGGACAAGTATCCTCTAAACGATACTCTAAACCACAATAGTGACATTTTAACTTATTAGTGCTCTTATGATAATTTAAACTAACATCACATTTAGGACATTTATAAACATGCCCACACATCTTACATTTTACATAAGGAGCATATCCTCTTCTATTTAGTAAAATAATAATTTGTTCTTTTTTATTCAATCTTTCAATTATTTCTTCTTTTAATTCTTCAGATAAAATAGCATTACTTCTTTCTTTATTCATATCTATAATTTTAACTTTAGGTAATTTTTGATTATTAATTCTTTTCTTTAAATATAGTTGATGATATTGGCCAGTTATAGCACGCACTTTACTTTCTAATGATGGGGTAGCACTTCCTAAAACTAGCGTAGCATTATTTTGCTTAATGCGATATGTTGCTATATCAATTGTATGATATGAAGGAACATTTTCTTGTTTATAAGATTCACTATGTTCTTCATCAATGATAATAGCACCTAAATTTAAACAAGGAGCAAAAATAGCACTTCTAGTACCAATAACAACTTTAGCTAAGCCTTTCTTTATTCGACGATATTCATCGTATTTTTCTGATTCGCTTAACTTAGAATGTAAAAGGGCCAAATTATCTTTAAAGAAATATTTGAATCTAGTAGATATCTGTGATGTTAGTAAAATCTCTGGAACTAGAATAATAACGGATTTATTTAAAGATAAATAATACTTAGCAAGTTTCAGATATACTTCCGTTTTACCACTTCCAGTTACCCCTTCAAGCAAATATATACCATCTTTTTTTATAATCTCATCATATACTTCTTTTTGCTCATTAGTTAAGGTAAACTCTTCTTTATTCACTAAATTATCACTTATATTAACACTTCGATATTGTTCTTTATAAACAATTTCTAAACAATTTTTATCTACTAATGTTTTAACAACACTACTAGATAACTCACTTTTTAAAACTTCTTTTTTTTCTTTAACATAGTTATAAACTTCATTTTGCTTACTTGTTAACTTTTCATTTAACTCTTTACATCTAACATAAGCAACTAATTTAACCCCTACTTTTCTTCCACTTTTAGGTTTTAAACTTTTAGGTAACATGGTTTGTAAACAACCAATCAAAGGACAAACATACTCTTTAGACATATAAACAGCTAAATCTTGTAACTCTTGAGATAACAAACTTTCTTTATCAAGAACTTCTTTTACTTCTCTTAAAAAAAATCCATATTCTTCTTCTAATTCTTGTTTATTTTTACACGTTTTTTCACTATCTATTACATAGCCAATAATATTTTTTTGTTTACCAAAATCAACTACTACTCGACATCCTTTAACATTACTATCATCATCTAAAAGATAATCATAAGTTCGATCAATACTTTCTGCTTGGTGCTCAATTAAAACTTTTAAAATTTGCATGAAAACACCCCTTTATTCTTTGTTCTTATCCACTATTCTAGGCAAATAATTATATTTAAAACCATTAACTTCTTCCCATTGTTTTAAATCCTCTCTAGTAACTTTAACAATTCTCTTTGCTTCTGTTCCATCTTCTAATAAATCATCTTCATCATATACAATAACAGGATTAATTAACTTAATTTTACATAAATTATAAGCAATTAAACGACTATGACCCTCTACTACAAACAAAGAATCATGTACCCTCAATATTTTAATAGGCTCAACATATTTTTCATTATTTATCAAATCAACATAATAATTAATCTTCTCCCTATCAATATATTGTAACTTTCCTGTAGGTAATAAAAATTGCGGAGATATCCATAACTTTTCATATTTTTCATTTCTTTCTTTCTTATAGTAACAATCCATAATAATATCTACTGCTTCATTAGGACTAATAAAGGTTGTATCTATAACAACATCATAATTAGTTAAATCTTCACAGTTTACATTATAAACAGCTTTATATCTTCTATTTTCCACGACTCTTCTTTCCATTAACTTATTCATCGCTTCTTCAACACTACTATATTTTTCATCATTACTGACTCTTGTCAAATACGTTCTTAAAGCTGCTTCATATGGAGAAACAATTATAAAAATCTTAAATGTCTCAGGTAAAAAATGCCATGCTAATCTAGAATCAAAAATAACATTCTCAAACTTTTTAAAACTTTTTCCTTTTTCTACAATAGCTTTATCAATATACTTATCAATCATTTCTAAATTAGTAGTATTCTTTTGATAATCAAGTATACTTAACCCCTTACTAGAAGCAATCTCCCTCATTATACTTCCTGCTGATACTATTTCAAAATTATACTCTTTATTTAATAATTTACAAATGGTTGTTTTACCACTACCTAAATGCCCTGTAATTGAAAATTTCATTTATATCCCTCCATTAATCTATACATAATAATTGAACCTGCTACGGCAACATTAAGTGAATCTATTTTATCAGACATCCTTATTTTAACAATATTTGAAGCATTTTTTAAGCTTTCTTCACTAACTCCATTACCCTCATTTCCTAAAACAATTGCAAATTTATCTTTAGACTTTAATTCCTCTAAATAAAGAGAATTATTAGTTAAAGAAGTAACGATTATTTGAAAATCATTATTACTTAAAAAACGATATATTTCTTTTAATCCTTTCTTAACAATATTTATTTTAAAGATCGCCCCTTGTGAAGCCCTTACTACCTTTTCATTATAAACATCAACCGTACTTTCACTAACATATATTTTATCATAATTAAAAGCTAAAGCACTTCTAATCAAAGTCCCTACATTACCAGGATCTTGTAAAGTATCTAAAACTAAAACATGATTAACTTCTTTTTTATCAACAATGTTTTGTTTAGCTATCCCTATAACATTTTGAGGAGTTTTAGTAAAAGATAATTTATTTATAATAGATTCAGTTACCACAATAGTCTTATCCTCTTCAATAATATCTAAATAATTTTCTATATCTTCTTCTGCTACTAAAAGAGTTACTAAACAATTAGCTTCAATAGCCATTCTCACAAGATGCTCACCCTCTATTAAAAAAAGTCCCGTTTCATCACGATATTTTTTTTCCTTTAAACGTGCATAATACTTAATCTGTTCATTCTGTAATGATTTAATAACTCTCATAATATACATACTCCTTTTTACATTTATTTCGATAAGTTTTATAATATGGACAATATTTACTAACTTCTTTCCAAAACTCTTTTTGATGATTCATATAACGTGTATGTGATAGTTCATGGATAATAACATACTCAATTAACTCTTCACTCAAATGCCCTAATAATAAATTTAAAGTAATGCTTTCTGTTTTTTTGTTATACTGCCCCAAATAATTTTTTACTCTTTTTATTTTAATGCTAGGTATCTTTTCTATTCCCATCATCTGCACTATTCTTAAATAATTTTTATTCAGATATTCTTTTAATGCCTTTAATAAAATAGCATTTAGCTCACTCATATTATCTATACTTTGATATATACCTAGAATCATCACTTTACCTTCTTTATCATAAATTGATTTTCTTTTTTTATCTTTTCTTTTAAGTAATTTCTCATATGAATCACGAGCAAATTCATCTATTAACTTTTTAGAAATAAATAAAGGTGCACTTATAACTAAATTATTATCTTTATCTAATCTAGCATACATATTTTTAATATTTTTTCTTTTAACTATATATTCCATATTACTTAGCACCATATTTTTTAATAACATAAGATATTTTCTTATACAAGATGAAAGTTAAGGCACAAACAATAATATTCTTTAATAAGTTGAAAGGTAAAACACCCCAAAGCACAAGTGACCATTTAACATCACTTATGTTAGAGTTAGCACTTTGAGCCATCCCTAATACTGCTTCCATACCAAATGTTTTAGTATAGAAAGGTATAAGAATATATCTATTGATAAAACAAGCACAAATTGTAGCAATTATTAAAGAGATAAGTAACCCTATTAAAGCACCTTTTTTAGTTTTATTTCGTTTATAGTAAATAGTTGCAGGTAACACAAATAGTAGCCCGATAACAAAATCAGCAAGTTCACCAACGAAAGCTGTTGATGTCATTGGTAGTTTGATTAAGATCTTTACTAGGTGTATGAAAAACGCTACTAAAGGGCCATAGGTAAATCCTGCAATTAAAGTAGGTATATCAGAAAAATTAAATTCTAGAAATGTTGGAAGTAAAGGTAAAGGAAACCTTAAAAAAGGCACTACGTATAAAATAGTAGCCAAAGCACCAAATATTCCAACAACGGCAACCATCCTTGTTTTATTCATCATATCACCTATTTCATGATACTATATTTATGTAAATTATTTAATAAAAAAAGGTTAAAAATCATTAACCTTTAATAGTTTTATTATAGAGATGTACTTTCTGTTTTTTTATTTTTACTTAGATAATCTTTAAGCAGTAAATAAGCATCGTTTGACCAAAAAGTCCATCTTTCTTCATCAGGTATTTCAGCTAAAGTTCTTGTTTCGTTATTTGGTATAAAAATGCGATCATAACTCCAACCATAATTACCTTTCTTTTCAACGGAAATAGTTCCATATGTTTTTGATACAAAAGAAATAGGTTCTTTATTAGGCTCACAATAAGAAATAACTTCAATAAAATATGCTTTTCTATCTTTTATATTATCCATTAACTTAAGTATTCCCTCTTCAGTAATTGTGTTTTCAACATAAGCAGTATATGGACCAGGAAATCCATTTAAACCTTCAATTACTAACCCGCTATCATTTTTTATTACAGGGCAATCACAAGCTCAATTAGATGAAATTGGTAGATATGTTAGTGGACTTGATAGCAACCTATATGATATCATAATCAATATAATATCTTAAAGGAGAGATTTGTGATGTTAAAAAAATT
>CALVUJ010000018.1 GCA_944363575.1 uncultured Bacilli bacterium | reverse complement strand
ACCGGTATGTTCTCTTACGTCAAGTATCCTACAAACATGTCCCCCTAAGCTTAAACTTTTAAACTCTCCTGCTTCTTTTGCTTCTATTTCGTTCCAATTATTTGGTATTATCATAATTACTCTTCCTCCTTTTTATAAATATCATCTTTTTTTATCCAAAAAGTAGTATCAGTTTTTGTTTTAATGCAATATGGCAATTTTGAATTGTCGATGGCAGAGATTACACCTTTTATTAGAATTACATCTCCGATTTCATAATCATTTTGGTTATTATTTTCACTCGACTCATCTTCGCAAATACTATTAAACATTGCATCAATACTTTTGCAAATTTTTATGATACTATCTTCTATCTCGTCTCCAAATCTTTCTTTTAATTCGTCAATTTTTTTTGCTTTTTCATACATTTCATTGTATTTTTTTAAATCTAAAGTTACAAAACTATTTTCCATTATTTTTTATCCTCACTTTCTTTTTTATCTAAATCATAATAATCTCTTATTATTACATCTACTTTCTTTAAGTCATTTTCCATCTCGTCTGTATCAAACATTCCGATTGGCGTCTTGACACAATCTTGTCCATTTGTTTTTAATCTAAATATGTAGTTTCCATTTTCATACATGCTTCTTAAGCATACGGTAAACATACCTTGAATATTTACCTTATCGTCTAATAATTTGCCTATTGTTTTTGGCTTGACGTTACCGTCTTCGTCAGTGTCTTCATGCATGATAAGATAAACTGTTTTACTACCTTCAATATTTTTTATTCCTTGAATTAAGTTCCAAAAATTATCTGCTAATTCATTATATTTGTCATACCCTTTTATTCTTGATTTAGCCATAAATTCGCTAGTAATTAAATAATTCGCATCATCAATAACAATTGTTTTTTTATCAGTTTTTTCTATTGAATTTAGAATAACTTGATAATTATCTATCTTAGGCGCATTTAAATCATTTTTAAATGGCAAAGGCTTGCCCAAAACATTAATTATTGCTATCTCCTCTTTTTTAAAGTTTCTCATTGAAGCAGATTTTCCGCTTCCACTTTTACCAATTAGTAAAACTGGTACACTGTTCATATTTTTCACTCTCCTATTTTTATATATTTTTATTATTTCTTCTTTCATTTCCAAAGGTTCGATGACTTCATAATTTTGCTTATTACAATCAAAGTAAATTAATAGCTTGTCCTTTACTTTTATTCCAGTCATATATTCTATTTTGTAAGCATATGCATTTAACTGTAATGAATAATGTACATAATTGCAATCTTCATATTTAAGTAAAGGTGCTTTCATTTTTTTATGACCAAAACTTTCATAATCTATCTTCTTATTACTTTTAAAATCAACTACTAAAAGATCTTCTGTAAATTTGTTTTGAAGTAACATGTCAGTAGCTCCACACTCATCGAAATCAGGCACTCCTAAATAAATTTCACATCCAATAAGAACATACATATCCTTATAATCGTCATAAAATTTTTGCGCTTGAATGCTCATGTTAAGAAGCTCTTCTTGTAATCTTTTTTTATCTATTTCGTCAGGTAAGTTATCATAATTAAATGTATAGTCTTTACCTTCCCACAAACTTTGTGCAAATTCATGGATCATTGAACCTTTTATTGTCGAATGTAGATTTTCTTTTCTCCATTCTTCTAATACTTCTAATTGACTTATCCCCCTTTTTATTGCTACATTTGCAGACATTCCCCATTTATCGAACTCTTGCGAATATTGATGTATCAAACCAGTCGTACTTAGTCCAACTTTTTTATTTTTATAATAGTAGGTATGAGTACTATCTACAAACGTATAGTCTTTAAATTTATTTAATATTTTTTCTTTAATTTCATTCATTTTTCGACCTCATTTGCATTTTTTTTGTTTTTGTGATACAATTTCAATTGTAAAAATTTATTTTTTACAATTTTTCTTTGTTTGTGTCCGCTAATTCTTTAGCAGACACTTTTTTATACTCTTCGTCTAAATAATTTAATGTAGTTCCGAATATTGTTAGCGCTAATAAGAAGGTAACTACACCAAAGTATGTGAATCCCGCGATTGTGGTACATACGATAATTAAGTCATGCAACAACACTAAACTACTAAGTGTGAAGAATATAATTGCTATTATGTTTTTCCATTTAATTTTTTCCACTAGTATCACTGCCTTTCTTTTTATTCATCATCATTTCTTCAAAATACCAAATTGGAATTTTCCCTTGTATGGAAATGGCATTAGGATATTTTTTTTCAAATGACTCTTTTAACTTTCTTATAATTTCATATGCTAATGATTGACTACATCCTGTTATCTGTTTAACGTCATTAGCATTATAATAATCTCTCATTTTTTATCATTCCTTTCTCGCGTCGGATTGAGCTATTGCAGTAGCTTTTTTTGTTTACTTTTTGTTACCTCTACTTTATAATATTATTTAGAAAGTGAGGTGTTATAATGTCAGATACTATACTGGTTGCGATTATTACGGCAACACCAACACTAATTGTTGCTTTTTTCACATCATATTTTCAATATAAAATTAATAAGTGTAATTCCGATAAAATTGATAAATATAATGTGTTAAGAACCTTTAATAAATGTGCTAGTAATTATTATTCAATTGATTTTACTTCTTATAAAGTTGAATATGAAGAAGCTTTGAACGATTTAATAATTTATTTACCAAAAATAAATACCAAGTTTATTAATGATTTAGAAACAGCACGTAGTTTAAAAAATTGGAATAAATATTATCCAGTTTTACGCAAAACCATAAAATATCTATCATCTCTTATTTAAACCAAGTAACAATTATAAAAATAATAAATACAATGATTTGATATATAACGTGAAATATATCAAATTTTTTGTTTTTATAAATTTTGTGACAATATATTATTTCTACTATTTGTAAAATTACAATAAATATAGTACAAAAGATTTTTTCTAACATATACTCTTTATTCTCCTTTTTCTTTTTGTTTCTTATTTATTTCATCAATAATCAAATTAATAAACTCCTCTTTTTCTTCTTCTGATAACTGCTTATACATTTCTAATAAATTCATATTTTCTCCTATTCTTTCTACCTTGATTTTTTACGCTCCTAAAACTATAATATTTAGTCAAGGAGGTGAACAATATGTCTGATACCGAATTTGCTAATTACATTAATTTAGGGCTGCTTATTATTACTTTTACTAGTACTTTTGCACCAGTTATCGTTACAATCATTAATAATATTCATGATACTAATGTTAAAAGATTAGAAAGTAATAATAAATTTAAACATGAAATTTTATCTAACTTTTCATTATCTGTTACAAAAAATTTTTCCAACCATTTTGTTAATAATGATTTTCATAGAGATTTAAATCTTTTATATATTTACTTTAATGTTGATAATAATTTAATAAATAGAATAATGACTCATAAATATAAAGACATATATGATTTTCAAAATGATGTAACTAAACTAATGATAAAGTTATCAAAACAGATAAAATGTAAATAACTAAAATAATTGTAGAGTAAATTGTATAAGTCCATTTACCTTCGATTATTTTTTTATGCCAATATATATTGCATAAAATATACGCAATCGGCATTATTACTAGTCCTATAATGGCTATTTCCATATTTATTACTCCTCTTTTTTTGCTTTGTCTACTTTTTTGTTTACATTTTCGGTAAAAAAAATATTATTATAATCTTCGCTAAGAATATTTAGTATTTTTTTTACTTCGGATAAATTAAAATCTAACTTGCCATTTTCTTTTAGATTATAATTATTCTTCGATATCCCTATCAATTCTGCCATTTTTTCTTGAGTAATTCCTTTTTCGTTTCTTTTACCTATTAATTTAGGGTACATTTTTTTTCCTCCTCTCTGTAAACTATTTTGTTTACATATTCAGTATATCAAATAAAAAATGTTTTGTCAACAAAAAAATTGACATTTTTATTTTTTTCGTTTATAATAGTCACAGAAAGGAGGAAAAAAAGTGAATTTTGACAACGATGAAAATTTAGATTATCAGCTAAATAAAATTGCTTCTAATATAATAAAAGAAAAAAGATTAAGTAAAGGGTATAGCTTGGAAGAGGTAGTCAAAAAAATGAATGATACAATTTCTAGGCAAATGCTTTTTAAATATGAAAATAATCTAGCTAGAATGAAAAAGAAAGTTTTCCAAGATATATGCTGTGCATTAGGACTAGATCCTTCTAGCGTTTGGGAAGAAATTAATTCATCTTTTATGTCTAATTTAAACTTTGATAATGGTACAATAGTTAATACTAATAATGATACTGTCCAAATTCCTGTTCTAGGTAAAATACCTGCAGGTATGCCTTTAGAAGCAATTGAAGATACTTATACAATAGATACTATAGATATACCTAAAGAATGGTTAAAAGGCGATAATAAGTATTTTGCACTAAAATTAGAGGGCAATAGTATGGAACCTGATTATTTAGATAAAGATATAGTAATATTTAAGCAAGCAAATGACTGTGAAAGCGGCCAAGATTGTTGTATAAGAATAAACGGATTCGACGCCACTTTTAAAAGGGTTCGAAAACAAGAAAACGGTATTATGGTTATGCCATTGAATGAAAATAATTCTACTGGATTTGTTTCTACATTTTATTCAAAAGAAGAAATTATTAATAAACCGGTCGAAATATTAGGAGTGGTAAAACAAATACGAAGAAATAAATAGTAAAGAAATATAAGGAGTGAAAAATATGACGAATTTTTGTCAAAGCTGTGGTAGTGAATTACCAAAAGATGCAGATGTATGTATATCTTGTGGAAAAGAAGTAAATAAGAAAAATAATAATAAAAAGAGTAATAAAACAATAATAATAATTGTTGTAATCGTTACTTTATTAGTAATTGGAGGTGTATCATCTTTAGGTAAAGAAAACAATTTAAGTGACAATTCTGATAATACTAATGAAAGCAATAACAAAAATACTAATGAAAATACTGATAGTTCTGCTAATGAGTCAGTAATAATTTATCAAGATGATGATTTTTTAGTTGAAATAACAAATTGGGAATACAAATCTATAAGTGATAGAATAGTCCTAAGTGTCTATATTGAGAATAATTCAGATACTGACACAAACTTCTTAATTGATGATGGAATTTCAATTGATGGATACATGGTAGATGGTGGATACTTTTACAAAACTGTAAATGCTAATACTAAGACCAACGAAGAAGTTTCTGTTTATGGTTTAAAAGATAATGATATTGATGGTGAAAATGCTAAAGAAATGAAATTCAAACTTGACATATATCAAAGTGAAAATTACATTATTACAAATAGAATTATTGAAAATCAGGAAATTACATATGAATTAAATTAATAAGGTCCAACCTGCCTAATAGAAATTGAAAGGAAGTATTAAGATGACAACAGAAACAAAAGAAAATGAAGAATTAAAACAAAAAGAATTACAAAGATCAGACAGAAAAAAAGCAAAACTACTGCAGGCATTTGAAAACAATGTTAAAATATCAAATATGAATTTACCAAATAAATATAATTCATTCGAATCATGGGAGTATACTAGAAGTAATAGATTGTTATATGAAATCAGTTTAACACCAGATAAAAAATATATGAGATATCCACGTGGAAGCATAATAAAAGTTGACTTTGGTGTCAATGTTGGTAGTGAATTTTCTGAGCAACATTTTGCAATAACTTTATCAAAAAGAGATAGTATATATAATAATTGTATAATAGTTGTCCCGTTGACATCTAAAAGACACAAAAACTGTATAAATCTAGATAGTTTAATAAGCAAAAGCTATTTAGAAACCTTGCAAAAAAAAGTTGATGAATTGCAAAATA